>CAZBOE010000019.1:9135-18017 GCA_964493365.1 uncultured Tepidisphaeraceae bacterium
GAAAGAAGATGCTCGCCGAGAAGATGGCCGCCGCCGATCTCGGCCGCTATCCGCTGCCCCGGCGCAAGGGCAGCTTTCACGCGATGGCCATCCCCGGTTCTTCGAGCACCGTGGCGGCCCGCGTTGCTGATGTCGATCCGATGGACAGCGCCGACCTTTCCCGCGCCGAGGCGGTCGGTCGGCGTCAGGCGCTGGCGTATGAGCGGTTCGTTCGCGAGCAGGTCCCCGGCTATGCCACTGCCCGCCTCTCGGGCCTCTCCACGTTTATCGGGCTGCGCGAGACACGCCGCGTGTATGGCGAATACCGCCTCACCCGCGACGACTGCATGTCGGTCCGCCGCTTCGACGACGCGGTGCTGCTCTGCGGCGCGCCGATCGAAGATCACCGCAAGGGCACAGGCGGGCAGGACGAAACCGCCTGGGCCTATGTGCCCGCGGGCGGCGCATATGATGTTCCCTATCGCACGCTCGTTCCCGCCGGCCGCGACGAACTCTGGGTCGTCGGGCGATGCTTCAGCGCCACGCACGATGCCCACGCCAGTTGCCGGAGCATGGCTCAGACCATGGCGATGGGTCATGCCGCCGGCGTCGCCGCGGCGATGTCGCTCGAGAGCCGGTGCGGCGCGCGCGAGATCTCCATTGCTGCGCTCCGGGCCGAGCTTCGGCAAGGCGGCGCCATTCTCGAAACGCCCTCCCGTCTCGCTGACACCTCGGCGCAGGGATGGAGGGCCAATCGATGAGCCCTTTTGTCCGCACCGTTCTCGGCGATGTCGATCCGGCCGCACTAAGCGGCTGCGACGCCCACGAACACGCATGGATCGGCCCGAGCTATGCGGCCGACCGGTATCCCGATTTCCGCATCGACCAGGTTGACCCCGTGGTGGCCGAGCTCCGCTCGCTTCGCGCCGCCGGCATCGACTGGCTGATCGACTGCATGCCCGGCGGCGCCGGGCGCGATGTTTCCAGCCTTGCCAAGGTCTCACAAGCCAGCGGCGTGGCGATTGTCGCTGCCACCGGCGTGCATCTTGCCAGGTATTACCCGCCCGAAGACCCCCTGCTCGCGGAATCGGCCGCCGGGCTCGCAGGCCGCTTCGTCCGCGAGATCGAGAACGGCGCCGATGGCGTGGCCATCCGCTGCGGGGTGATCAAGGTCGCGGGCGGCAAGGACGCGCTTAGTGCGTTTGAGCGCCGTGTCTTTGCCGCGGCCGGCGAGGCACATCGTGTCACCGGGTGCCCGATCATCACCCACACCGAAAACGGCTCGGCCGCCACCGAGCAGGTCGATCTGCTGCTGACCCAGGGCCGCTGCGATCCTTCACGCGTCACGCTCTCGCATGTCGATCGCGTGATCGATCCCGACTATCACCGGGCGCTGCTCGCCCGCGGCGTCACCCTCGAATACGACGGGCATTTCCGGTGGAAAGACCGGTCTCCCAACCCGACGATCGAGCTTATCGCCGCCCTGCTCCCGGAGTATCCGGGCCAGATCGTGGTCGGCATGGACGCCGCCCGGCCCGCGTATTGGCACAGCTTCAGCGGCCGGCCCGGTCTCGCGTGGCTTGCCACAACGCTGCGCGAGCGCCTCCTCGACCGCGGGGTCACGCCCGCGCTGCTCGACCGCCTTTACATCGACAACCCGCGGCGCGCCTTTTCCTTCACAAGACCACGCCCATGAAAAAGCTCAAACTCGTCGGCGTCAACTTCGACCACATGCACATGGGCGACCTGCTCCGCCAGGCCCGCGACAACCCCCATGTCGACATCGTCGGCGTCAGCGACGAGCAGCCCGCCCGGGCGCACCAGGTGCTCGAGCAGATCGGCCTGCCCGCCTCGCTCTTCGAGCGCGACCACCGCAGCCTGCTCGAGCGCACCCGGCCTGATTTGGCGATCCTCTGCCCGGCCACCGCAGACCACGCCCTCTGGACCGAACGGGTCGCGCCGTTCGGCTGCCACGTGCTGGTCGAGAAGCCCTTTGCCGCCAGCCTCGCCGACGCAGATCGGATGATCGCCGCGCTCGAAAAGACCGGGAAGCAGCTCATCATCAACTGGCCGCTCCGCTGGTATGCCTCGCACGTCACCGCCAAGCGATTGGTCGACCAGGGGCTGATCGGAGAGCTGGTTCAGGTTCACTACTACGACGGCAACCGCGGCCCGCTCCGGCATATCGCAGACAAGGTGGTGGTGCCGGAAGAGGTCGCCAACAACCTCAAGGTGCAAAGCTGGTGGTATAGCCCCCGTCACGGCGGCGGCAGCCTGCTCGATTATCTCGGCTACGGCGTCACGCTCGCCACTTGGTTCATGAATGGTCGCCGACCGGTCGAGGTCACTGCCATGACCGACAGGCCCGAAGGGCTCGAGGTCGACGAGCACAGCATTACCGTTGTCCGCTACGACATCGTCAACAGCGGCCTGAGCAAGTTTGAAACGCGCTGGGGCACGTTTACCGATCCGTGGATTCACCAGCCGCAGCCCAAGTGCGGGTTTGTGCTGGTCGGCCGGGCCGGAACCATCAGCAGCTACGACTACGAGAACACGGTCCGCATTCAGACTCGCGACCGCGAGGCGGGCTATGACCTGCCCGTCGACACGCTCAGCCCGCCTTTCAACCAGGCGATCAACTACGTCGTGCACAAGCTGCAAACGGGCGAGCCGATCGACGGGCCCCTATGCCCCAGGACATCCCGAATCGGCCAGCAGATCGTCGATTCGGCGGCCTTGAGCGCCAGGCAAAAACGCACGGTCGCGCTGCTCGACTAAGCCGCCACGCATTTACCAGAACAGCATCTCAACAACCAAACCGGAGACACCGACCCATGGCCAAAAAGAGAGCCTACAACGATATGTCCGAAGCCAAGGCAGGCGACGTCGCAGCGCCCGAGCTGCCATATCAGCCGCCGCGGCCACGCAAGTACAACCCCCCGATCGGCATCATCGGCTGCGGCGGGATCTCGGGCCTTCACCTCGGCGCCTATCGCGAGATGGGCCTCAATGTCGTCGCCCTGTGCGATCTCATCCCCGAACGCGCCGAAGGCCGCCGCAAGGAGTTTTTCCCCTCCGCCCAGACCTACACCGACTACAAGCAACTCCTGCGGCGCGACGACATCGAGGTCGTCGACATCGCGACCCACCCGCAGGACCGCGAATACCTCATTCCCGACGCACTCAAGTCGGGAAAACATGTGCTCAGCCAGAAGCCCTACGTGCTCGATCTCGACAAGGGCCACAGATTTGCCGAGTTGGCGGACAAGCTCGGGCTCAAGCTCGCCATCAACCAGAACGGCCGATGGAGCCCCCACTGGTCTTACCTGCGCAACGCCATCAACAAGGGCATCATCGGCGATATCGGCGCCGTTCACCTCAACTGCCACTGGAACCACGAGTGGATCGCCGACACCCATTTCAACCGTGTCCACCACATTGTGCTCTACGACTACGGCATTCACTGGTTTGACGCCATCACGACCTTCATGCCCGGGCGGCAGGCAAAGCGCGCCTTTTCCACGCTCGGCTTTGCCAAGGGCCAGAAGTCCAGGCCGCCGCTGCTCGGTCAATCCGTCATCGAGTTCGATACCGGCGCGGCCAGTATCGTCTTCGACGCGGCCGCGAAGTTCGGGTCGAAAGACTCGGGCTATGTCATGGGCTCCACCGGCACGCTCCAATACGACGGGGGCGGCCTCGAGGGCCAGAAGGTCGAGTTAATCACCAAGAAAGGGCGGGCGGTGCCCGACCTCAAGGGGCGGTGGTTCCTCCATGGCTTCATGGGCACGATGGGCGAGCTGCTCGCGGCCATCGAGAAAAAGCGCACCCCGGAAAACAACGCGCTTGACAACCTCCGCGGACTGGCGACCTGCTTTGCCGCCGTCGTGAGCGCCGAATCGGGCAAGCCCGAGACCGTCGGCAAAATCCGCAAAGCGCCGCTCAAGACCTGCCTTGTGGCGCCGAAATAGCCCGGCATTGCGACGGCGCGTGGCGCTAGCCGACATTCGCCGGCGATGTCGGCGTCGTCACCATCGACGCGCGTCTCGCGCAAATCACTGCCTCCACGCCTGCGGCCGCGAGCCCGCCGCAGGCGCGGGGGTCCGATCAACCCACCCGGCCAAGCCGGTCGCAACCGCGCGCAGACCGGCGTGCACGCGGTTCAGGGGCCGCTGATGCCTATGGCCTGCTCGACCGATATCGATGCGGCCCTTTCCATCGACAACGCCTTCCCGGCGGCCATCGACGCGATGCGGGATTGGCTCAGCAGCATTGCATGTAGCTGAGGCCGTCTGAATCGGCTCCATCGCATACACTGATACAAACGATACTATGGTTCACCGGGGGGCTGCCCGTCCGAGGGGCTTGCCCGAAGTCACTTTCACTTCAGCACCGGGAGCAGCCGTGGCACGCGTAATGACGATCGCCGATCTTGAGCTGGTTCCGCCCGGCACCCCCGGCGCCCAGAAAGTCGCTGTGCTCAACCGGCCCCGGGAGCTGTCCATCGCCTACGCCCGTGTGCCCGAACCGGGCGATCACGAGATCCGCGTGAAGATCAAATACGTCGGCATCTGCGGAAGCGACGTTGAAGCCTGGCGCGGAACGCGCAAGCCTGAGTTCCTGTCGATGCCCGCTCGGCTCGGACACGAGGTCGCCGGCGTGATCGACAAAGTGGGCGCCGCGGTCGAAGGGCTCAAGCCCGGCGACAAGGTCACCTGCCGCTACGTCTGGGGGGCGTTCGCGGAATACATTGTGTGCCGCCCCTTCAACGTCAAGGTGCTGCCCGAGTCGTTCCCGCTCAAGGAGATCAGCCTGATCGAGATTCTGCCGGGCGTGATCCACGCGGCCGAACTGGCGAAGATCGACGCGAGCAAGTCCGTCCTCATCACCGGTCAGGGCGTGAGCGGGCTGGTCCTGACGCAGGTTCTGGCGCTCTGGTCGCCGCGGAATCTCGCCGTCACCGATCTCAAGCAGCGCAACCTCGACCTCGCCCGCTGCTATGGCGCGACCCACGCCTATCTCATTCCCTCGGAAGAGACGCCGACGATGAACGTCATCGGCGGCGATTTTCCCAGCGGGTTTGACGTCGTCATCCCCTGCCTGCTCGAGGGCGACGGCATGGTCGATGCGCTCGACTGCTGCGCTCTGGGCGCACGCATCGTGATGTACGGCTGCATCGGCACCTGCAACAAGCCGTTCGACTTCTTCAAGCTCCACCGCAAGCGGGCGGAGATCTACAGCACCGAGCCGCGTCGCGACATCGACATGCGGCGCTATTTCGACGAAGGGGTCGGCATGGTGCTCGACGGACTGGTCAATACCAGCGAGATGATCACCGACATCCTGCCCCTCGACCGCGTCGACGAAGGATTCCGACTTCGCGACGCCCACAACCATTCCATCCACGTGTTGATCGATTGCGAGGAGGCGCGCTGATGCGTCTGACCGTTTCGTTCGCCGCGCCATTCAGGCCGTTCCGTCACTTCTGGCGCGCAACGGGCTTCACCCCCGCGACGCGGCTCTTCGAGCGCGAGATGCAGATCAACCTGGCCTGGCTCGGGTCGCTGCCCGGGCAGGGCATCGAACACGTCCGCATTCACTCGCTGCTCGACCTGGTCTCGCTGCCGTCGCTCGAGCCGGGCGCCTCACCCGATTTCGCCCGCCTCGACGCGGCCATCGACATTCTCCGGCTGAACCGGCTCAAGCCTTTTTTCGAGCTGATGGGCAATCCCTCCCGGCTGTTCACCGACTTCACCGATCCGCGGCAGCTCGCCGCGTGGCGCGGGCTGGTGGCGTCGCTCGCCCGTCACCTGATCGACCGATTCGGCCGCGATGAGGTGCGCACGTGGTATTTCGAAACGTGGAACGAGCCCGATTGTCCGACGTGGTGGCCCCAGTTTGAAACGCACCCGGAAGCGCTGTGCCTTTACTTCGACGCCTGCAGGGCCGGACTCGATGACGTCGACACCACGCTTCGCCTCGGCGGGCCTGGCGGCTGCCAGAACCTCAACCCGACGACGCGGACCTTTTTCGCCCATGTCGCCGCGAGGCGCATCGACTTCATCAGCTACCACGAGAAAGGCGGGGCATACACCGCCGAGGACATGACGCCCGACTCGGTCGATGTGCTGCACCGTGAGCGGAAGATCATGGCCCTGCTCAAGGAACTGGGCCTGTCGCATGTGCCGGTGATGAACAATGAGGCCGATCCGGAGATCGGCTGGAACCAGCACCACAGCTGGCATGCCCGCGCGTACTACGCCGCGTGGATCGTCCGGGCCGTGATCCAGCGTCTGGCGGCGTTCATCGACCGGGGAATCGCCTACGAAATGCTGCTGCAGGACAACGGCTTTGTCGGCACATGGGGCATGCGGTCGCTGATCGCGCGGCTCGGACAGCCGAAGGAGATCGAGGCCGGACGCTTCGACATGCTGCCCAAGCCGGTTTTCCATGCCATGACGATGCTCTCGCTGCTGGGCGGTCAGCGACTGGATCTTCCCTTGGACGAGGAGGCCGAGGTCGCGGTTCTTCCGACCCGCCACCCCGACGGCACAATCGCGCTGCTGCTGGTGCGTGGCGTGGATGAACTCGACCGCGGCGTCGCCCGTGAGATCGAGCTCGACCTTCGCGATCTGCCGCACGAGATATACACGCTCACGCATTACAAGATCGCCGACCACGGCGCCGGCGACGCTTTCGCCCTGGCCGACAACCGCGCCGATTTCCACCTTTTCATGCAATCGGAGCATGTTCGGGCGCTGCACCGTGCCTCGGCCTTTGCCGACGCAGGTCCGAGTCGCCCGGTCACGACCAAGCACGGCCGGCTTCGCCTGAAAGTGCACGCCGATCTCCCGAGCGTCCACCTGTTCATTCTGTCGCGCCCCGCGGCCGCGCCTGATGCCGTCGCCGCCCCGCGCGTGGAAACCTACGAATCGCTGCAGGGCCCCAGGCGGCTGGTCTGCTGGGAAGCGCCGCCGAGCCCATTGATCCGCCGATACCAGGTGCAGCGGAACGACGCCGACGACACGCTGATTTTCAGCGACAGCCCCTGCGGCGTCTGGGTCGATTTCGATCCGCCCGAAGAGTCGTCGCATGCCGCCCGGCGCTACCGCGTGCGGGCGATCACCGTCGACGGCGTCCCCGGCGCGTGGTCGCCCTGGAGCGAGTAACGCCAAGCCGCCTGCCTCCGTTGCATTCCGGCAGGCATCACCTCGTGACCTGTCTCAAGAAGTCGACGTGATTGCGTCCCCCGTTGCCGTTGACGGCGCTGGCGCGCCCGCCCCCCGCGTCATGCGCCTCACCTTCGCAGCCGCACGCCCAGGCTCAGCAGCGCCCCGGCCACCACCAGCACGCTCGCCGGGGCTAGCCACACCGAGGGCAACTCGCCCAGCAGCACCCATGCGAACAGGCCCGCGAAGATGAACTGCCCGAGGTTGAACACGCTGGTGACCTGCGCGCCCACCGCCTGAGCGCTGGCCGCCAGTGCCGAATGGCCGACGACGGTCGGGATCGCCGCCAGTCCGAGCAGCATCAGCACTTCATGCCCGTCCGGCATCGTCCACTTGCCCAGCGCCGTGACGACGATCGCACAGAGCATGCCCGCCAGCGAGTAGACCGTCACCACGAACGGCCAGAGTCCGATCGTCGCGGGTCGGCCGCGCGCGAAGATGAGATAGCCCGCCAGCGCGATCATCGAGCCGATGCAGGTGAGGTCGCCGCGCAGGTTGGCGGCGTCGAGCCGGAGGGAGGGGAATGTGAGTACGGCCACGCCCGCCAGCGCGACAACCGTGCCCAGCAGCTCATGCCGCCGGGGGCTGTGCTTGAGGAACAGCAGCATGAGAATGGGGACGGCCACGGGCACGAGATTGACGATCAGCGACGAATTGGCGGCGGGCGTGCGCCGGGCGCCGTCGGCCCACGAGACGAAGTGGATCGCCAGCAGCACCGCCGCCGGCGCCGCACAGCGCAGCAGTCCGACCGCGTCGCGCGCCGGGTTGCGCAGGTGTCCGCGGATCGCCAGCGGCAGGAGGATCAAGCCCGCGAGCAGAAGCCGCACCGCCGCCAGCATCGTCGGGTGGCTCGTGCTCGACTTGATGAAGATGACGGCCGTGGCGCCGCAGACGACGGAGAGGATGAGCAGGAGCAATTGCCTCGCGTCGATCCCGATGACGTGCGCGTCCGTCGCCGGCGCGGGGACGACCAGGGAAGACGCTGCGGACGATGCACCGGTTGGGCTTTGCACCCGCGCTAGCATCGCAGACTCGGCGGCCGGCTGCACGTGCAGCGCTCGGAACGTGAAATGCCGCCGCGCGCAACACCGCCCGAACGTTGCACATCGAACCCCGACGCCGCCGCATGAGGCGCTCGGATCTCCGCGTCGGATACCACGGCAACCAGCCGGGCGTGCACCAGTTCTTCGGCACCGTCAACTTCGACGGCACCGACGAAGTCGAGCACATCAACCACCACGGCGTCACGCACGTTCGCTCGCTCGACCCCTCTCTGGCCGTCGGAGATCACAGAGTGATCACGCCCTGGCGACGCCCACCCGACGGCGGGGCTCGTCCGGGCCCGGTTTGGTTACCCCAGAAGGGGCCCTTGTTGATCCGTGTCAGGAAAGTTGGCGTGTCAGCGTCCCCCGATGCAACCCCCCGGTTGCATAAGTCTCAACCAAATCAAGCGTTCCCGACAGGGGTCGAACCTGTAACCTTCGGCTCCGGAGGCCGACGCTCTATCCATTGAGCTACGGGAACATCATGCCGGCGACGGCACCATGGCACGCTCGGCGATGGGCGGTGCCGGAACGGACGACGTCGCGGTTAACGACACAGCGATTTCTAACGACACTGAGATCTCTAACGACACAGGGATTTTCGACCCCGGAAATCCCCCAAGGGGAGTCGAAC
>CAZBOE010000019.1:18066-37757 GCA_964493365.1 uncultured Tepidisphaeraceae bacterium
TGGCAACGTGACGCTCTACCACTGAGCTACGCCCGCGTCGTGTTGCGTCGTGTAGTTTAGGCGAAGAACGGTGGCCGTCAAGTCACCCGCGCGGGGCGAGATTTTGCTGTTGACAGCGCCCCCGGCCCCTGCTTTACTGCCCCCACGATGACGGCAAACGGTGCCCTGTCTCTAACGCAGCTTCCGGCCCTGATCGGCCGACTTCTTCCGCTGCGCCAGCGTCGCAGGCCCTAGCACCGCCGTCCGCCCAGACGAGATGCAATCCAAGGCCCTGCGACGCGTGTCGCAGGGCCTCTTTGTTTTCCGAGCCGCTGGATCGACGCCTTTTGTTTTCTGCGTCCGCTTTCGCTAGAACCCGGGCCTGGGCCCGACCAGAGCGGCGGGCGCCCCACAGGGAGCTGCAGGATGACTGACCACACCACCGCCCACGATTCGACCGCCGACCGCGCCGCCGACCAGAACCGGTCCGGGCTCGACCTGGTCCGCATCTTCGACACCACCCTCCGCGACGGCGAGCAGTCGCCCGGTGCGACCCTCACCCGCCCGGAAAAGCTCGAGATCGCCCGGGCCCTGGAGGCAATGGGTGTCGACATCATCGAGGCGGGCTTTCCCATCAGTTCCGACGGCGACTTCGAATCGGTCAAGGCCATCGCCGGCGAGATCAGCTCGTCGGTCGTGACCGGGCTGGCCCGGTGCACCCCCAAAGACATCGAACGGGCGGGCCAGGCCGTTCGCCACGCCGCCAAGCCGCGGATTCACCTGTTCCTGGCCACCAGCAAAATCCACCGCGAACACAAGCTGCGCAAGAGCAAGCAGGAGCTCGTGCGGCTGGCGGTCGAGTCGATCCAGGCGGCGCGGGCCTATACCAGCGACATCGAGTTTTCCCCCGAGGACGCGAGCCGGACGGAGTTGGAGTTCCTCGAGGAGATGACCGCCGCCGCCATCGAGGCCGGCGCGACCACCATCAACCTGCCCGACACCGTCGGCTACGCCACGCCGGCGGGATACGGGCTGATCTTCCGACACCTGATCGAGCGGCTCCCCCAGATCCGGACGCGGGCGATCACCCTCTCGGCCCACTGCCACGATGACCTGGGCATGGCGGTCGCCAACTCGTTGGCGGCAGTCGAAGGCGGCGCCCGGCAGATCGAATGCACCATCAACGGCATCGGCGAGCGCGCCGGCAACGCGGCGCTCGAGGAAATCGTCATGGCGCTACGCACCCGGCGCGACCATTACCGCGTCGACACCCGCATCGACGCCACTCGGATCTTCCCCGTCAGCCGCATGGTCTCGACGCTCACGGGTCTGGTCGTCCAGCGCAACAAGGCCATCGTCGGCGAAAATGCCTTCGCCCACGAGTCGGGCATCCACCAGGACGGCGTCCTCAAGAAGCGCGAGACCTACGAGATCATGGACCCGGCTTCGGTCGGCATTCCCAAGAACACGCTGGTGCTGGGCAAGCACTCGGGGCGGGCGGCCTTCAAGGACCGCATCACCCACCTCGGATACACCCTCACCGACGAGCAGATCGAGGCGGCCTTCACGCGCTTCAAGACGCTGGCCGACAAGAAGAAGGAAGTCTACGACGAGGACATCGAGGCGCTGGTGGACGAGCAACTCGAGCTGACCCGCGGGCTGTGGGAGCTCATGAGCCTGCAGGTGGTGGCCGGCTCGACCACCACCCCGACCGCGACCGTCACCCTGCGCGACAGCAACGGACAACCCCTGACCGATGCGTCGGTCGGCGACGGACCGGTCGACGCCATCTACTCGGCCATCGCGCGGCTCACCGGTGTGCGGGCCGCCCTGACCGACTACCGCATCCGCGCCATCACCCGCGGCAAAGACGCCCAGGGCGAGGTCACCATCGCGCTCCAGCATGCCGACGTCACCGTGCATGGCCGCGGCGTCTCGACCGACATTCTCGAAGCCTCGGCGCTCGCCTACCTCAGCGCGATCAACCGCCTGCGCAACCTCGAACACCGCGGCCAGCGCCTCAAGCCCACCACCGATTTTGCCACCGTGTAAGTTTCGCCACCGCGTAAACCGCGGCTGCAGCAGGTAACCGTGGGCAGCAGAAGGTCGGCAGTCGGCAGTGGGCAGTCGGCAGTCGAGAGTTCAGCCGTCCGCGGGCGAGGGTCGGTCGCCGGCGCTGGCCGATCGGTCGTTGAGGTTGGCGGTCGGCAGATCGGGTGACCAGCGTAAGGGCTGTCGGCCGACCGGTGTCTGGCCATTAACCTCTGGTGTCCGGCGCCTGCCGCCTGGCGCCCAATCTCGCGCGTCTGGCGGCGGACTCTCTACCTCGCCTGCTTGCGGATGGTCATGTCAAAGTTCCTGACCATCGTTCGATACATCGACCAGACGATCGCCGTATAGACCCCGGTCGCAACCAGGGCGAAGACAAAGAGCGTCACCCGCGCGCCGGCGATCTGGTCGGGCTCGGAGAAGACGCGAGACGCCGCCGCCATGGGTTTGACCAGCACCGTGACAACCGTAAACGGGCTGAACGCGCCCAGCGACAGCGTCGCGGCCGACGCGTTGGACGAAATGAGCTGAAAACCGCACCATCCGAACAAGGCGCAGACACCGACCACAATGCCGACGCTGCTCATCACCGATTTGACGGTCGAGCGGAACCGCAGGGAGATGTTCATCCCCAGAATGGCCGCGAAGGCCGCCCAGATGATGATCGTGGGCGGCAGGATGAGCATCGCCTCGGGGAAAACAAGCCACTCGCCCGGCTCACCCGAGAGGGCGCGGTAGATGTCGCCCAGCACAAACAGCAGCACGCTCACCACGGGCACCGCCACCAGCGGCAGCACAAACGCCACCAGCCCGCGCAGCTTGCCCCAGATGTAATAGCGGCTGGTGATCGGCGTCGTCAGCAGCAGATCGAGGCTGCCGTCTTCCTTTTCTCGGGTGACGGTCGATGCCGCCGCATTGGTCACGATCAGCAGGATGACGGCGAACTCGATGATCACCAGCCCCAGCAACAGGTCGCGCGCGGTGTCGATCGACAGCCGCCGGGGCACCTCGCCCAGAGCCATATCGGTGAGCTCGGCCCGGCCCTGGCGATCGGCTCTCGTCGTCAGCGACAGGACTTCCATCGTGCGCGAGGGGAGCTGGCTGACGTCGAGAGAACGGTTGCCGATCGTGAACGCCGATCGAGGCGACACGCGCAGCCGCTTGCCGATGCCCTCGTCGATGACCGTGAGCTCGGCCGTCGTTGCGTCGTAAGCCCCGGGCCTGATCATGCTGGAGACGGGCAGATCCTGGTTGACCAGCACCGCCAGCGTGAGGGCACCCGCGATGCCGGCGAGCATGAACCCGTAGCGCAGGAAGACGGCGCGGGCGGCCGACGCCTTGGTGCGGGCCTCGCGCCAGGCGATCGGGTTGTGCCACACCGACCGCGGCTTGCGCGTACGGTCTCCCTTGCCCAGCCGCAGCTTGGTGAGCAGCCACTGCTTGGGCGACAGCGTCGTCTGGGCCATCCATCGCAGCATCACGATCGACGGCAGCACCAGCACAACACTCAGCGTGACCATCGCAGTGACGTAGAAACTGGCCGGGCTGGTCAGATACCACGAGACCGGCCAATACCGCAGGTTATCGGGAATCTGCGCCATCGACAGCGGCTGATAGTCGAGGTCGCCGAAGGCGGTGCGGAGCGCCAGGAACGGATGAAGCCCCGTGAGCCAGCCGGTCGGCGAATAGATCACCGCGCCCGTCGCGGCGTCCTTGGCGACCGGGAGGTGGAAGATCTCGAAACTGTCGAGCAGAAACAGCCCGACGAGATAGACCACGATGAACAGGTAAAAGCTGAAGATGGTCCGCCGCGTGCCGACCTTGAATGTCGCGATCGCCATCGCGAGCGAGCCGGTGACCATCGCCGTCGCGGCCGCGACCATGCACGAGGTGAAGATCGACCCGATCGAGACACCGCCGAATATCTGCGTGATCGAGAAGATCGGGATGCCGCTGATCAGCAGCGCCAGGACAAAGAACAGGCGCGACAACAGCGACCCCAGCACGATCTGTCCGTTGGTCAGCGGAGTTGCCAGCAGGATGTCGTAGGTCTGGCTGTCCTTCTCCTGTGTGATGGCTCCGGCGGTAAACACTGGCGCCAGCAGCGCCACCAGCGCCAACTGCAGATACGAGAGCCGCTGAAAGATGTCGACCGAGATGTTGTTGAGCGCGGTCAGGCTCACGGCAGTGCCCACGCCGCCGGAGCGGGTGATGATGGCCGCCACCACCAGCAGGATCAGCAGCCCGAGGTAAATCGCGCGGATCGCCAGGTCACGCTTCCGCTTTCCCGCCGTCGCGACCACGCGAAGCAGGATCGGGTTTGCCGGTATCAGCCGCCAGAGATATGCAGGTATTCCGAGCATTCGCTGTCCGATGTAATCCTTGTCAACGCCCGCAACACGGGTCTCGCGTTGTCGGGTCGACGCCTTCGATCATCTCTGGCACACACGCACGCTTCTGCCTCGCATGAGCGACAGCGGCAAGCGCCACTTAGGCAATCCGCCGGCCGGGTTTTCGCCGGTCGGGTTTTCGCTGGTCGGGCTTTCGCTGGCCGGGCTTTCGATAGTCGGGCGGCAGCTGCCGGGCGGCCGCCTTCTCGCGTCTTCGATGGTTTCCGCCAGCGATATATCGCCTCCGGGTTATTGCACGATCCCCTTCGTCAGTCGCATGAATGCCGTCTCGAGGTTCACCTCTTCCTCCTTGAGCAAGGTCAGGGGAAAACCCGCGGAGATCAGCTTGTGGGCGACAAAGCTGTAGTCGTTGATGCCGCTCTTGAGATTGACCTCGATAAACCCGTTGTTGGCCGACACCGACTCGATGTTCGGATCCTCCGAGAGGATCGCGGCCGCCTGCTTCTGGTCTCTGCCGACAGCCACATGAATCACCGTCCCCACACGGGCCTTGCGGACGATGTCGGTCCAGGGGCCCGAATAGATCAGTTCGCCCCGCTCGATGATGCCGACGGTGTTACAGAGGTCCTGCAATTCGGGCAGGATGTGCGAGCTGATGATGATGGTCTTGCCCATGCCGCGGAGCGTCTTGAGCAGCTCGCGCAGCTCGATGCGGGCGCGCGGGTCGAGGTTGCCGGCCGGTTCGTCGAGCAGCAGCACCTTGGGATCGTGGACCAGCACGCGGGCGATCGAGAGCCGCTGTTTCATCCCGCGCGAAAGCCCGTCGACCGGCGCGTCGCGCTTGTAGCCCAGGTCGGTCAGTTCGAGCACATCGTTGACGATCTTCACCCGCTGGCTGCCGTTGATGTTGTAGGCCGCGGCGAAAAACTCGAGATACTCCTGCACGACCATGTCTTCATATGCGCCAAAATAGTCCGGCACATAGCCGATCAGCGGCCTGATCTGTCGCGACTGATATCCCACCACCAGGTCACACACCCGCGCCTCGCCCCACGTCGGCTGCAGCAGCGTGGCCAGGATCTTCATCGTCGTCGTCTTGCCCGCACCGTTGGGCCCGATGAAGCCGAAACAGTCGCCCTCGTTGATCTCGAGGTTGAGATTCGACAGGGCGACCAGCGTCCCGTAACGCTTGGTCAGATTTACAGTCTTGATGACGGCTGCCATGTGTCCTGTCTTTCTCCAGAGACTCGTATCAGCTTTCCCGCGGCGGCGATCCGCCCTCACACACCCCGACCGGCGCCGCCTCCCGCCGCTTCCGCGCCGCCCTGCACGGGCGCGGTCGTCGGTGTGCCCTCTTTGAGCGCCGGCGCGATGGGTATCACGGCCTGATACAGCACGGTACCCCGGCCTTTTACTTCCTCGCCCTGCACGTTCAGCGGCATCGGGATCGGCGCTTCGAGCGAATCGCTCTGCGCGATCACCACAAGGTGCCCGGCCGACACCGCTTCCGATATATCCAGCCACCGCCCCGCGCGCCGCAGCATCTCAACCCGGTTTTCGCCCATCTGCGGGCTGTTCTCAACAGGCGGCAGCCGCTCAAAGAGGCTGAGCATCGGAATCGACCGCGGCGTCGAGTCGCCCGCGTCGCCATGAAACTCCGCATTCAGTTGCAGCGGCGTGCGGATCGCGGAGAACCAGTATCGATTCCAGTCGCGCGACCCGCTGAGCGCCAGTTCGCCCGACACCATCGGCCCGCTGATCGAGGGTGGAGCCGCCCGGCCGTTGTCCAGCAGCGAACTGGCGACAATCGTAAAGCTCAGCGCCGACAGATCCTCAAGCTTCAGGATCGTGCCGGGCTCCCACTGCCCGACATACGTGATCCGGTCGCGAGTCCGGTCGCGCGCGGTGCTCCAGACCACATAAACGTTGCGAAGCCGCTGGCCCGTCTGGTTTTGAATCGTCCCGGTCAACAGGCTGCGGCCCTGTTCGACGTGGCGTGCCGTACCGACGATCGGGGCCGGCCGATCAGGGCTGACCCACCGCGCTTCGAATTTCTTGAGCGTCGAGCGATAGGGCGCCACCACCGCGCTGCCCACGCCCGCCTCGGTCTCGGGAACCGGCACGACATACAGCGGGCCGTAGGTCGATCGGCTCTCGTTCAGGTGCATCGGGTGAATCGCGTATGGCGCCACATACGAGGCCTCGCCCTCGGCGCCCGCACCCAGCGCGACGCGCTGGCCGCCGTCGCGCGGAATATAGAGCCCGATCCGGCTCTCGACCGTCAGCGGCATGTCCGGCGCGCTGCGCACCACCGAGTAGTGCCGAAGGTCAGGCGGGCCCCTCACCGTGATCCGCACGACCGCCACCGTCACCAGCGTCGCGCCCGCGGCCACCACCGCAAATGCGAACCAGTTCATCTCGAGCTTGCCCTTGCGATAGAGCCAGAAATAGACGCCCGGGCCGGCGATGATCCAGTAAAGCGAGAAAAACAGCACCGCGATCATCACGAGCCCGCCCGCGCGCCCCGGCGCCTCGATCGCCACCAGGATCGGCTGGCCCAGGTCTCGCGCCACCGCCGGGGCGTATGGCTTGAGTAGATCCGGGTTTTGCAGATCAACCATCACCATGGTGTCGTTGCGGTAATCGAGCACATGGTCCCAGACAAACGCCCACCCGTTGCGGATCGCCCGAGCGATGCCCGGCGCCGACAGGTCCTGCGCCACCCACATCACCAGGCCCGCGCCGTACCCCCGCCTGACCAGGTATGGCGTCTGACCCGGCCCGTCCGGCTCGGGCCACGAATACGTCTCGACCACCACCGCGTCGGGCTTCGCCTGGGCATAGCCGACCGCAAAGGAATCGCTCACCCGGCGAACCCGCGAAGCCCACGTCATCCGCCTCTGATCGCGGCGCGACGATCCCCGGCTGATCAGCTCCGCCAGCACCGCGAGCCCCGGCGCCTGTCGAATCCCCTGGTGCTCCCCCATCTTCGGAAACCGCACGGGTAGCAGTTCACCCCAGCCCTGTGTCACCTGCCAATTCGCGCCCTGCAAGATCACGAGCCGCCCGCCGTCACGGACCCACTTCCTCACCGCCCGGGCCGAAGCGGCCTCATCCACCCGCGTTTCGTTCAAGGGCGGCGTCGACCCCGACCAGACGATCGCGTCGACCGCCGAAAAACCGATCGGATTATCCGGCAGTTCGCTCGCCCGGACGGCGATGAACTGAGGCCGCTCGACCAAACCCAGCGTCGTTGTCTCCCCATACTCGGAAAGCACGCCGTCGCCGCCGACCGCCAGCACCAGCCGCCGGCCGGTCTCCGTGGTGCCCGCCGGATCGAGACTGCGGATCGTCGCGGTCAGGTTGATCCGGGCGACGAATTCGCCATCCGGACGAGTCAGCGTCACCTCGAGCGCGTCGGCGAGGTCTGCGACCGTCGCCCCGTCGTCGGCGTCAGGCAGCCCGCGGCCGCCGTCGCGCCGCGCCACCGCCTGCGGCTGGAAATACATCCAGAACCGCTGCGGCTGGCCCGTGCCCGCCGTGAGCGTGATGTCCCGCGTATACGCGACCTGATCCCGGTCGAGATCGAGCTGCCTCACCCGAATCTGATACGCCCCCGACTCCGCGCCCCGCGGGTCGATCTGCACGAGCATCGGCGTCCAGCTATTGGGGCGATAGTAGTTCTGAAAACCGATCGACAAGACCTGCCCGAACGGGATCGTCGGATCAGTCTGCGCCCCCGCGAGGCCAGCACACAGCAGCACCGTCCCCACCCAAGCCAGCACCACAGCCAGACATCGCATGCCGCGAATCTACCCGTTGCCGCGCGAAACGGTCAAACGCAATCGTCAGCCCAACCCGCGCCGGCGATCACCCGGCGCTAGCGCCGCATATCGTTCCCCAGCCCCGCACCGCACCGCCCGAGCACATCACGGCTGCGCGGGTGTGTCAGAATCTTCGGCCGAAATGCGATAGACCGTGCCCGCCGCGCCGCCCTGGTAGGCGTAGCCGTCTCCGCTGGTGACATACACCCGCCCTTCCGGGTCGACCAAAATGTTCTCGCTCTTGGTCCTGGGCGTGCCCAGCCGTCCAGCAAGATCAACCCACGGCAGCGCGGTTCGCCCGTCAAACACGCTCGCAGGGTCAGGCGTAAAGCGAAACACCCGCGCCGGCTCGGCCGAGATCACATACAGCCGGCCCTTTGCATCGAAATCCATGTCCGTCAGGTCGGCGGTCCGGCCGGTTTCGGCGTCGTACGGCTCAAACTGCGCCACCTGCTCGACCACCGGGTCGGCCGGCACACGGTCATTCTCGTCGAGCCTCACGCGGACAATCTCTGAGGTGGTGCGGTAGCCGACATAAAGCCAGCCGTCGCGATAGGCCAGGGCACTGTGGCCGAGCATGGTCCGTATCTGCGGCTCGACGCCGCCGGGCGTCGCGACCTTCACCCGCTCGCCCCAGACAAGGCTGCCGCGGGGAAACGCGTCGACGTCGGTCTTGAGCGGCGTCAGGTCATAGCGCACGAGCACGCTGTTGTCCTTCGCGACCGCGTAAAGCTGATCTCCCACGATCAGGCAATTATCCGGCCCCTTGAGCCACCCGTGAGGCGGTGGCGTGGTCGCGGGGTCGGCGTGCGGGTAGGCCGCCCCGGCCGACGGATCATGCCGTTCGACTTCATGCCATTTCCCCGTGCGCAGGTCATACCTCAGCAGCGCATCGGTGGCATTCTTGCTGAACTGCGGCTTGCCCGGTTCGCGCCTCATGTCGATGCCGGAAAAGGCGCACACATAAAAGCTTCGCGTGCCCTCGTGGTAGCGCAGCACGCAGTAAGGTCGATCGGTGTTGACATCCGACTCAGGCGGATCGCTGGTCCTGTCCCAGAGCCTGAAGGGCGGATCGGTCGGCCGGGCGACGACAACGCCGTTGGTCTTGACCGCGTCAGACACCTCGCCCGCGGACACATCCTGCGCAATCCGCGGATCGACTTTCCAGAGCGTCCCCGCCTGGTCTTCCACCTCGGCCGACACGCCGCCTGCCGACCTCACCCGCCCGCGCGAGAGCACATACAACTCGCCGTCAACCAGTTGCAGCCCGCGCGGGAACGGGGCAACCGTCGTCACCCGCTCGATCCTGACCCGCTGCGCGGTGTCGCTAATGCGGGCGTCTTTCCCCGCCGGCGATTGATCCGCGTAAGCCGGTTGACCCGCCGCCGCTGCCGGATCTGCGGGCGTCTGCCCGAAGGCAGGCGCCGCGAGCCAGAGCGCCGCCGCGGCTGCGATCAAATGTGCGCGTCGATTCATGGCCGCCTGCTCCTGCGTGCGATCTCCGGCCAACACAGCCTGCCCCGGCTACCCCATCACCACAAACCGCGATCGCGCCTGCTGCCGCACATAGGTTCGGGTGATGTCGACCGTGGTGTCATGGGCAAACTTACCGTGCGTCGCCAGCCAATGCTGGCCGCGCGTAAAGAATTCATCGAACGACGCCGGCGTCATCTGCTGGGCAAAGTAGGTGTCTCGCCGGACCGGGATCATGCGGCAGATCACCTCGCCCTTGTTGATCGTGATCTGTTTCTCGGCCGGATCGAGTTCGATCACGCTGTGCCAGGGGTAGCTCGCGGGATACCAATCCGTCTCCACCAGCGCCGTCATCACCTTCCAGGGCCTCTTGCGGTTGGGCACATCGGTCATCAACAGCATTTCATTCGGATCGGTCTTGATGAACAGAAACGTGCTGATCTTGACCTGATGCTTGATCAGCTCATAGACGTTGTCGGTGATCACGTGGGGGATGGTCTGCCCTTTCTCCCAGAACCACGCGTATTCCTGCGTAAGCGGCACGCCCTGCGAATCCTCATGCGGGGCCCAGTCGAAATCGCTCGACAACACAACCGGCTCTTTCACCCGCCAGTTCTTGTCGCGCCCGCGGACGAACGTGACATCGAAGTTGGCCAGCACGTCAAACCCGAACGAACAGGCCGCCCTGATCGGCGGGCACTCCTCGGGCCTGCCCCGCCCCGGCCCGGGCTTGTCATACACCTCTTTCGCAGCGACGGGGTCGAAAAGGTCCTGGCGAAACTTGTAGTAGTGAAGCATGGCACGCCAACATACCCATGCCGCGCGACACCGCGAAAAGCGCCGCGGCCCCCCCGCGGCCCTCCGACCCGACCGACCAACCAGGCCCGGGCATGTTGACGCCACCCCCCTGCCCTCTTACGGTCGCGCGGCATGGCATCAGGCCGAGTCGACACAAGCCGCTCACACCCTGATCCCCGACCCCCGTCATGGCGGAACCCCGCGGTCTGGACGATGCTGGCCGTCGCGCTCGGCTGCTTCTTCCGCCTGCGCTGGTATGCCTACAACGCCTCCTACTGGGAAGACGAGGCGTATCTGCTCTTCAACGTCACCGCATTCGACATCCCCCGGCTGCTCGGACACCCGCTCGACCTGGTCAACACCGTCTTCGGCTTCGACCGCGCCCCCCAGGCGGGCCCGCCGCTGTTCCTCCTGGCGCTCAAGGCGATCACCCAGTGGAGCACGTCTGAGTCAGCCACCCGTGCCCTGCCCCTCGCGGCGTCGCTGGCGGCGGTCTTCCTCTTCGCCGACGCGTCGCGACGGCTGATCACCGCTTCACGCTGCGACGGCCGACCACTGAGCTTGGAGTGGGTTGCCGTCGCGGTGGCGCTCTTTGCCACGAGCGAGCCCGTCATCTTTCAGTCGGCCACCGTCAAGGCCTATTCGACCGATGTCTTTGCCTCCGCCCTTCTGCTGTGGATCGCCTCCCGCATCACGACGCCGACGACCTGCGCCCTGGCCCTGTGCGCCGCGGGCAGCGTGCTGACCTGGCTCAGCTACACCAGCGTCGTGCCGGCCACCGCGCTGGCATGCCTCGCCGCCGCACGGGTCGCGGCCCCCCTGCTTCGCCCCTTTCGGCTCAAGCCTCTGCTCGCCCGGCTGACCCCGGCCCTCGCGGGCATCGCCGTGCTCTGGGGCTGCGCCGCGGCCTGTTACCTTTACTTTGCCGTTCCCCAGAAACAGGCGGTCACCCAGACCACCTGGGCCGACCAGAGCCACCCGCAGAGCCTCGCCCCCTGGCACATCGCCTCCTACGTCGTCAGCAACACGTGGGAAGTCTTCTCCTATGCCCACCCCTTTCTCGCAGCGCTGGCGGCGTTCGCATTTATCGCTTTAATCGCAGCCGTCTTCGCCCGCCGGGCCATGCCCGGTGACACGCCCGCCGCCGACCTGCCGCCCGCTCTGCTGCAAGCGGCCGCACCGATCGCAGCGGCGCTGGTCCTGGGCATCGCAGGGCTGCTCCCGTTCCTGGGCAACCGCATCACCATATACCTGGTGCCCTTCACCATCCTCACGACGGTCTTGTTGCTCGCCACATCTCACCGCCTGTCCGCCGGCCTCTCCTCAGGGGAGACGCCGCCGGCTCCTTCGCGCGCAGCGGGACTGGCATCAGGTCTGCGCCACCTTGGCCCTGCCCTTGCCGCTATCGCGGTCGGCTGGTCGGTCTCGCGTGAGGCCTTCGATGCTGTCGTCCCCGACACCAACGGCGGATTCCGACAAGCCTTCGAGCACGCGATGATCCTTCGCACTCCCGACGAGTGGATTGTCGTCCCCAACATCGGCGACGCCGTCGCCGCGCGGGTCTACGGCTTCGACCGCCTCGACCGCGTCAAGCTCCGCCGCGATGCCGACGCCATCGAAGATCAGCCCGCGGTGCTCGTCATCGGCGTCGCGACCCAGCAGAACCCGCGTCACCGCGAAGCGGAAACCTACAAGACCGCCGACGTCTACCTCGACACCCCCGTCAGGATCGCCCAGGCCCGCGATTGGGAACTCTACCGCGGCACCATAAACCGCCGCCGCCCGGCAACCGCCCCCGCCGAAGACGCCGCGCGATAGTCTTGGCCGATCGCGCTGCCGATCAGGCAGCGCGCAGCGCTGCGCCTTTCGATGACCAATCACCCACCCTCGCCCGGTGTCACCGCACCGCCCCCCGGCGTCGGCCCCACCGCTCCACCGCCGATCTCGACATTTTCAAACACCACCACACCGCCCCACGGCGTCGACGCCAAATCGTTCGTCTTGCTCTCCCAGAACCGGTCGGGCTCCAGCACAACATCGACATGGGTCGCGTCGGGAGCGACGCCGTCGACGTGCATCCCGTAACTTATGCTCTCGCCGGGTCCACAGGACACATCGCGGTGAGGATGTTTCTCACGCGACTGCTTAACCCTCACCTCGTACATCAGCCTGATCGGCGGGGCGTCGACAGTGACAGTGACGCCGAGGGCCCCCGGGTTCGATCCGCGTTCCACCGTCAGCGTGATCGTCTTTTCCACTGCCTCACGAATCGTTTCGTCGAGAACAAACGGTGGCGAGTATGGCTTATCGATCTCGATCCCGCTCAGCACGATCGGCTCACCCCAGTATTGCCCGAGCGTACGTGCGCTGTCCGCCGCTTCCTGTGCCGGTCGAAGGTGAATATCGGCCACCCCACGCCACTCGTCCGGCAGTTGACGCCACAGAGCGTGCCAACGCGGCCGACCGCCTTTCTCAACCCGAATCGTCCCGACCACCTGCTCCCGGACGCCGTAAACCACGACGACCTCCATCGCCACCGCGACCGGAAGCTTGCCGGTCCAAACCTCGAGCCTGAGCTCTCCGGCACGGCCTCGCCGAAACCGCGCATCGACTGCCGCCCGCATCGTGTCGCGCTCGGCATCGACAACCATGAACTCGTCGACCGTCGCGTCCGCCGCCGCGATCTTCACGTCGATCGAGCGGGTGACGGCGATGTCCACCGGTTCGCCGAGCGGCGTGTCATTTCGACCCATCAACTGAGCCGTTCCGCGGACGCCCGTACGGGCAGTGCTCGACTTAACCTCATCATCCATCTCCGGCATTCGTCGACTCGCGCTATACCCGCCGCCCGTCCATCGATCGCTTGTGGTGCGGCCTTCGATCAGTTCGGCCGGCCCCAACATCACCGGCTCGACGGTCAGCGGCCCGACGATCGTGACTTCCCAGGGCAACCGGTCAAAACTGAGCTGCCGTGACAGTGAGATGGCGGCGCCCCGCCGCAAGACGGGCTTCATCTCCAGCTCAAGCCTGACGGACTGGGTGATCAACCGCTCGATCCGATCGGGTGAGAGACGTTCATTGGTCGCGATCGCCGCCACCAGCTTGACCAGGTTGGGGTCCCAGGGCTTGCTCCTGTCCGCCTGCGCCGCCAGGGCCAGATCAGCCAGCCAGTCGATCTGTTCCTGGCTCGTTTCAGGGTCGTTGACCCGCCGCTGCAGTTCCCTCAAGGCCGCGCCCGATTTGCCGCCCACCCCGTTCACGTAATCGTCCATCACCCACGACACGGGGTAATACGGCAGCCAGTCGACTTCGCTCGCCCACACCCACCCGCGCCAGCCCAGCAAGCCCACCAGCAATACGATCGCCAGCGCCGCCCCGCCCAGCCACCGCGCGTCTCGCTCGCGCGTCACACGCACGATCGCCCGCGGCCCGCCCAGCTCCGCGCCACACTCGCTGCACCGCTCGCTCCCTTCCGGGCGACCCCGCAAGTCAAACCCGCACGCGCGGCACCTCACCCCGCCCTCCACTGCCCTCCCCCGCCACCAAACCACCAACAGCGCGATCGACGCCGCCAGCAGGGCAAGTGCCGCCAGGCCATCAAACCGCTGGAAACTGATCCACGGACTATCCACCACCATGGCCCGCTCCCGCAGTCGTGATCAGGTCGTGGCTTCCACCGCCGCGATCACGGAATCGCCCGCCGCTCGGTCGCGCGGGCGAACTCTTCTTTGTATTGCCTGAGCAGCGCCTCTCGCTCCGCGGCGTCCGTCACTTCAAAACGCACCACCGTGTCGATCTCGTCGGGCAGCGCATACGTGCCGGCCACACCCTTGCGGAAGTTGAAGAAGATGTCGCTCGGCCCGTCGAAATGCTGGATGCCCGGGTTCCAGTAATCGGTCATGAACACGGGCTCGCCCGTCGCGAGACAGACGCCGTTCTTCACGCAGCCCCGCAGCTCGGGCAGGGTGACGTGGCCGATCGGCTGTTCGAGCACATGGGCGTACACCACATCGCCCGATGCACTCGACTTGCGTGTGAATCGACCCCACTCCGGCTTCTCAAGGCCCGCGTCGCCGCAGCCATAGATGCTCTCGCCGTTGCGCCCCATCCACGCCCCGATCCGCTCCAGCACCGACCACGTCGTGTCATCGAAGGTGCCATCGACCAGGGTTGCCGGGTTGAGGCACAGGTTGCCGCCCTTGCTCACGCAGCTCACCAGCGCACGCACCACATCCGCCGGCCGCTTGTAGGCCGTGTCTTCGGTGCAGGTCGACCACGAGTTGGTCAGCGGAAACCACGCCTCAAACCCCACCCGCCGACCGCGCTCGTCGGTCACCGGGCGTCGGGGAACGTTCATCTCACTATGGTCGATATCGCCCGCCCACTCGGGTCGGTCGCGGCGGCGCAGCGCCTCGACGCCCAGCCGGTCGTTGGTCACGATCCCGGGCTGAAGCCGCCGAACCATCCGCATCAGCTCCGTCGCGCCCCACTTCTCGCCCTCGAATTCCCAGTACGGGAAATCAAACACCAGCAGATCGATCGTGCCATACCGACTGAGCAACTCCTCGACCTGCCCGTGCAGATAGCGCACATACCGATCCCACACACACCGCTTGTCCCGCTCGACCGACGCCGGATCATGCCGCAGCGGGTGCTGCCGGTCGCCCGCGGCCGGGTAGTCGGGGTGATGCCAGTCGACCAGCGAGTAATACAGCCCCACCCGCAGCCCCTCGGCCCGGCAGGCATCGACGAACTCCCTCACCAGGTCGCGCCGCGCGGGCGTGTTCGTGCTCTTGTAGTCGGTCAGCGACGAATCCCACAGGCAAAACCCCTCGTGATGCTTGGTGGTCAGCAGCAGCGTCTTGGCCCCCGCCAGCCGCGCCGCCCGCGCCCACTGCCGGCACGCGTCCGCAGCCGGGCGAAACGCGTCGAATGCCTCCCGATACTGCTCGGCCGACATCTTCCGCACCGCCCGCACCCACTCGCCCGACCCGTAGTGACAATAAAGCCCGTAGTGAATCGACATCGCAAACCGCGACTCGACCCACCACCGCAGGCGATCCGGGTCGTCCACCCCATCCAGCACCGGCATCGCGCCCAAAGACATGGTCCCTCTCCTCGTTCGATCCGCATTTTCCATGCGATGAATCGTCGTTTAGCAGAGGGCAACTGGCAACAGGCGCCCACCCGCTGTCATCTCGCGGCCCGCATCTGGCAACTCACAACCACTCCCGTCAAACTGCTCCCATGCTGACCTGTTTCATCAAGATGGGTGACGGCACCATTGTCACCGAGCCGACCGAGGCCCACCTGTCGGCCGCCATGCGCGACCGCAAAGCCGTCTTCTGGCTCGACATGCTCAACCCCACCGACGACGAAATCGCCCTGCTCGACGACGTCTTCGGCTTTCACCCGCTGGCCATCGAAGACTGCATCCAATACATGCAGCGGCCGAAGGTCGAGAGCTACAACCACATCGGCGATGCCGCCGACACCGGCTATTTCTACATGGTCATCCACGGCCCCGACCTGATGACCTTCCGCGAAAACCTGCGCACCAAGGAACTCGACCTGTTCGTTTCCGAGCGCTACCTCGTCACGGTGCACGAAGAGGTCATGTTCTCGGTCAACGAGATGATCGACCGCACGCGCCCCGACCCGGCGCGCATCCTCGGCAACGGCATCGATGCCCTGCTCCACTCCATCCTCGACCGCCTTGTCGACCACTACGTGCCGATCCTCGACCATCTCCAGGAACAGCTCGAGCAACTCGAAGACGAAGCCCTCGAACATCCGACCCCCTCGCTGCTCACGCGCATCAGCCAGCGCAAGCGCGAACTGCTCAACCTCCGCCGGATCATCGGGCCCCAGCGCGAGGTGCTCGCCCAGCTCACACGGGGCGACGTGCCGTTCATCCGCGAAGCCACCCGAATCTACTTCCGCGACGTCCTCGACCACCTCATCCGCGCCGTCGAAACCATCGAAATCTATCGCGACCTGGTCATCGGCACGCGCGACATCTATCTCTCGAGCGTCAACAACAGCCTCAACACGGTGATGAAGACGCTCACCGTCATCACCGTCATCGCCCTGCCGCTCAACGTCATCACCGGATTCTTCGGGATGAACTTCGACCACATCCCCGGCCTGCACAGCTCCGCCGCCTTCTGGACGATCGTCGTCGTCATGGTCGTCGCGGTCACCGCCCTGCTGACCCTCTTCCGCCGGAAACGCTGGATATAGGGGAGAGCGGGCAGCAGGCAGCGATGCGTGGAGAGTCGGCAGAGTGGAAAGATCAGCAGAAGACGAGTCAGCAGGAGAGAGGGGTCGTCCGTCGGCCGGCCCCTTCCCTTACCGGCATCGCTCTGCTACAATGCCCGACTTGCCATGATCCAAGCACTCAAGAGCGACGAAATCGTCAATAAGGTCGGCGGGCGGTTCAAGCTCACCGCATTGATCCAGAAGCGCATGATCGAGCTGATGGACGGCGCGCGTCCCCTCGTCGAACGCGGCGAAATGACGGACCTCGAAGTCGTCATTCAGGAAATCCTTCAGGACAAGATCACCATCGATTACGCAGCCTCCGGCATTCTCGAGCCGAATCAGCCAGTCTAACAGCTTGCCGCCAGACCCCTTACGGCTACCGCTCCGCCCAAGACCGCCAAGCGACGGAGCACCCCAAATCAAACGGCATCCCTGGCCCGACCATCGCCCCACAATGGGGTAGAACTCTCTCACGCGCGGGGGTCGGCCGGGTGACCCCGGCCCGTGTCCCACCGCCTCCCACAAATGGTTTCCTTGTAATCACTTATCGCGAGAGCAGCCCCATCGCATCCAGCGCCGTGCGCCATTCGACGTAGTGATAGGGCACCCGCAGCGTTGTGTGTAAGTCCTTGAGCCGACGGTGGAACGCCTCATAGTGGGTCTGCTGCCAGTCGCTCGCGGTGGGGTCGCAGAAGAAAATCCGGCAGCCGAACGGGCGGATCGGGTGCACCCCGCAGAGCCGGGCGACCTGGAACGGGCACCCGCCGATCAGGATCGGCCGATCCTCCGGCGACAACACCGTCAGCGCCATCCCCACCGACCGCGACGCCCCGGCGCCCCCCGCCGAGTCTGACGCCCCCCCGCCTTCCACACCATTCGACGCCAAAGACGCCCCATCAACCGACGCACCGGCAACCGTCGAACCGGCACCGCCAGGCGACACGAGATCCGACGCGGCCCGTCCTGCCGCAGGCTCATCCGGCGTTGCCGGGGCCACAAGGCCATGGTGAGAGAGATGGAGTCGTTCTAGACCGGGCTCTGACGACGGCATGTCGGTCGGCCGCGACCGGTCCCTGGCCGCGCTACTCGACCCGGGCGTGTCAGGGGTGGACTGACCGAGTTCGAGGTCACGCAGAAAGGCAGCAAGTTCGATTGTGGTGACGTAGAGCCGGTGCTCAAACGCGTCAAAGTCACAGCACCGTCCCGACTGGTCGCAGCGCGGCTTGCGCACCTCCACCTTCACCGCCAGATCGCGGTAAACGTCATGCACCGCTTCATGAACGTCGCTGCGCTCGGCTGCCTGAAATATGTGCTGGCGTAGCAGGTCGTTGACCATGTCTCACGAAAGGCGTCTTTAGCGACAGCCGTGGTGTTTTTCCAGAGTAGCAAATCCCTGCGACCTCGGCGGTAGCCTATCGGTGAAACCCTCATGTACCAAGCGTCGGCAGCAGCTCACGGTCAGGGCACGCCCCGTCGCCGGGGCAACCGTGGCAATGGCTTGCGTCGGGATGGCCTGTGCCCAAGAATGCGGCCGAGTCGTGAAGGATGAACATCTCGGCCGCTCGACCGGGCCTCGCCCCGGCGACCGGCGCCGTCACCGCCGCGCCGCCCTGAGGCGTCGGCCGCCTTTTTCCCCGAAAGAAAGCCCTGCTCATGCGCAAGCTGCTCGTCGCCAACCGAAGCGAGATCGCCATTCGCGTCTTCCGCGCCGCCACCGAACTGGGGCTTGAGACGGTGGCGGTCTTCACGCATGAAGACCGATTCGCCCTGCACCGCTTCAAGGCCGACGAAAGCTACCTCATCGGCCCGCCCGAGGGGGGCGCCCCGGTCAAGGGATACCTCGACATCGACGCCATCATTTCGACCGCGAAAGACCACGGCGTTGACGCCATCCACCCCGGCTACGGCTTCCTCTCCGAAAACGCCGGCCTCGCCCGCGCGTGTGAGAAGGCGGGCATCACCTTCGTCGGCCCCAGCCCAGACCTGCTCGACAGCTTCGGCGACAAGACCGCCGCCAAGGCGCTGGCGGTCAAGACAAGCGTGCCGACCATCCCCGGCACCGACCGCCCCCTGAAGGACCCGGCACAGATCAAGTCGGCGGCCCACGAGATCGGCTACCCGCTGATCATCAAGGCCAGCTTCGGAGGCGGCGGCCGCGGCATGCGTGTGGTCAACACCGAAGCCGAACTGCTCCCGCGGCTCGCCGAGGCGCAGCGCGAAGCGGGCGCGGCGTTCGGCCGACCCGAGGTGTTTCTCGAGCGATACATCCGAAGGGCCAAGCACATCGAAGTGCAGATCATCGGCGACACGCACGGCAACCTTGTCCACCTCTGGGAGCGCGACTGCTCCGTCCAGCGGCGACATCAGAAGGTCGTCGAGGTGGCCCCGAGCCACAACCTGCCCCGCGACCTCCGACAGCGCATCTGCGAGTCGGCCGTCCGGCTGATGAAAGGCGCCGGCTACTACAACGCCGGCACCGTCGAATACCTGCTCGACCTCGACAAAGGCGACTTCTTCTTCATCGAGGTCAACCCGCGCGTGCAGGTCGAGCACACGGTGACCGAGGTCGTCACCGGCATCGACATCGTCAAGAGCCAGATCCTCATCGCGCAGGGCCACAAGCTGCACGACGCGCCGATCGGCATCCCCCCGCAGGACCGCATCGAGCCCCGCGGGTTTGCCATCCAGTGCCGCATCACCACCGAAGACCCGAGCAACCAGTTCATCCCCGACTACGGCCGGCTCACCACCTATCGCTCGCCCGCGGGCATGGGCATCCGCCTCGACGGCGGCAGCGCCTACGGCGGCGCGGTCATCACCCCCTACTTCGACTCCCTCCTCGTCAAAGTCACCACCTTCGGCTCCGACAAACGCGAAGCCTGCATCCGCATGGATCGCGCCCTCCAGGAGTTCCGCATCCGCGGCGTCAAGACCAACATTCCCTTCCTCCTCA
>CAZBOE010000020.1:0-8161 GCA_964493365.1 uncultured Tepidisphaeraceae bacterium
GAAGAAGGTGGACTTGCCCGAGCCCGACGGGCCCATGATCGAGATGTATTCGCCGCGATCGATTGTGACCGACACGCCCTTGAGCGCGTGGACGGTCTCGGCGCCGATCTTGTAGGTCCGCTTCACGTCGATGGTGCGGACGGTGTGTTCGGTCAGCGAGGCGGTTGTGGTGGCGGGAGGCGTGCCGGTGGGCGGGGTGGCGGTCGTCATGGGTCAGGGTTCTCCTGGTTGCGTTACTGCTCTGGCCGCCCGCGGACGACCGGGTTGGGTCTGTTGATCACACGTCTGCACGCATCGCTTCGATCGGCTGCATTCTCGCGGCCTGCCAGGCTGGATAAACCGCGCCCGCGACGGTCAGCCCGACACCGACCGCGAGACACACCACCACCGACAACGCGATCTGTCCGGCCGGGAAGGCGACGAACGCGAACGACCCGTAGCTGGTCGCGCCGGCCAGCACCGACAGGATCAGCCCGACGATCACGCCGATCACGGTGCCGACGACGCCCTGAAACAGCGACTCGATCAGGAACAGCTTGATGATAAAGCTGTCGAGCGCGCCCAGGCACTTCATGGTGCCGATCTCGCGGAACCGCTCGGTGACGCTCATGAGCATGGCGTTGAGAATGCCCACGAAGGCGACCAGCAGCGCCAGCCCGACCAGCCAGCGGGTCTGGATGGCGTTGCTGGCGATTTCCTCGGCCGACGTGGGCACGCCCTGCGATTGCATGAGGTTTTCCAGGCGCTGGGGCGCCGTCAGCTCGCCGCGAATCTCCGCGAGCCTGAGCGCCTGATCGATCCACGCGCGGACCGCGTCGGGGCTGGCGGCATAGGCGCGGGTGAATTCCTCGTCGGCAAGGGGCAGGCCGCCCAGTCGCTGCTTGAGCGCGGCGGTGTCGAAGTCGACCGCGCTGGCGAGCGCCGCATCCGCGGCTTCGACATCGGCCGACCTGGCTGCGGGCAGGGCCGCGGCCTCTTCGACCTTCCGCCTCAGGGCGGGCATGTTTTCTTCGATCGCGTCACGCTGGGCGCGAAGCTCGCCGTGCCGCGGCGACTCGACGACCGTGCCCGCCCACTGGCGCATCGAGGCGATCATCGCATCGCTGGCCAGGATCGACATCAGAAACGCCAGGGCCAGCACGATGCCGCTGGTGACCAGCAGGCTGCGGCTGAGGCGAAGGCGGATCGACTTGTATGCAATCTCGACCGCCTTGCTCATCGGGAGCACGATCTGGCGGCCGACGCCTGACGCCGCGCCCGCGGTCGAGGGATCGTTGGGAGGGGTGCTGTTCATGCTTTGACAACCAATCTTCGCAGGCAGCCATCGCCCGCTTCATCGGCGGGCGTCACAACCTCATCGCATCGCCGGCACGGCTCGCATGTGTGTTCGTCAAAGGTCGCGACGGATCGTGCCCATCCGTCGCTGCCAGGGCCTCTCACCCGACGAGCATGCTCGCGCCGCGCTTTCGCGGTGGTTGCCCGGTCAGGATTCATCACGCAAGACGCCGATCAGGCCCTTGCGGGTCAACATCCGCAGAAAGGCGATCGTCGCCTGTTCGGTCTCACGCTCGTTGAGATTGTACTGTTTCGAGAGCTTCCGGATGATCTGGCGGATCGAGTTTTTTCCGTCGCAGAGCCGCCAGACCGTCACGCCCAGGGCGTCGAGTTCGAAGGTCTTGGTCGCCCCCGGCGGCGGACTGTAGAGCCACTTGAAGCGGCCCGGCGTCAGCGGCACCCGCAAGCGTCCGGCGCCGTTCTCGTCGGTCTCAAGGTCGACATTGACCATCCGCAGCGGCTTGGCGGCAAGTTGCTCGAGCCGGTCGGCGGGCTTGGCGGATTTGTTGCCGAACAATCCCATGGTCGATCACTCACGGCGGCGCGACCGCCGCTTTTTTGCGGCACTGCAGACCCGCACCCATTTCATTCCACGCCGGTCAGGCCCAGCACTGATCAAGTCCCGCGCCGACCAAGAGCCGCGCCGGCCGCAGCGCCCGTGTCGCTCGGCGCGACCAAGGCGACATCCCAAGCGGCTCCGACCGGGGCCGCCGGTGGATCAGGCCGACACCTCGGCGTCGTCGGCTTCGATCCTACCGCCTGCCGTCGAGGGCGACACGCCCTCGCGAACTCCGGCGGCAAAATCGCCGGCGCGCAGCGCTGCGCCCACGGACGGCGCCACCTCGCGCAGCAGCGACTCATCCGCCCCCTGAAGGATCACGATCCGGTCGCGGCGCACGTCGTGGACGCCCAGCGTGGTGATGGAGGCGGGACGGTTGAGCAGGAAAAAATAGCGACGTCGTCGAACCATTCGGCCGACCAGCGCCGGCTGGGGCTCGGCACCCGCGACGGCGAGCGTGGTGTCACCCACCTCACGGAGCCGCCGGTGAAAGCGGTCTGAGGTGAACTGGGTGTTGGCGATCCAGCCCTTGAGCGGCGTACGTGTCAGGGCGAGCTTCGCCAGCGCGATCTGGCGAACGATCAGGTTGTCGCGGCGGGACCGCATCGAGAGCGACAGGTCGCCCGCGTTGAGTCGATGCGATACGAGTTGATAGCCGCCGGGCGTGATGCAGGTGAGGTCGAAGACCGACCAGGGCGTCGCGACGTCGTCGGAGAGGTCGCTCAGCGTGGGCAGGATCTGCGCGGCAAGGACGCCGTCGCGCCGGTTGACGTGCCAGACCACGTCGATGAGCCGGTTACTGCGCCGGCTGACGCCCACCCAGTGGTCGCGGCCGGGCGGATCGGGCTCGGTATAGAGCATCGAGACGGCCCAGTCAGTGTCGCCGCCGGGCAGGGGGTGGTCTTTTGCCTCGGCCGCGGCGAGCGTGCCGAGCTCTCCGACCATGCGGGAGCGGGCGGTCTGGCGGGCGTTCTTGAGTTGAGAGCGGCTGAGCCGCTGCCAGCGGATGCCCAGCCGGGGGCGATGCAGATCGACGAGCAGCGCCGAACCGGCGGCCCGGTCGCCGTCGAGGCGGACGGGGTTCCACCGTCTCGAGACGGCCAGCACAATTCCTTGCCAGGCGAAGCAGTCCATCGCGGTATCACGTGGGCAGGATCTGGACGGGGAGGTATTCCATGCCGCTGGCGTTGAGCAGCAGGCTCACCGTCAGCCAGAACGCGACGGCCGAGGCCTCACCGAGGATCAGGCCGACAAACAGGGGGCGGAGTTCGCGGAACAGGTTGGTGCCCCCGAAGCGGACGACCATGGCCTTGCACAGCCAGCCCAGAAACACGCTGAACCAGATCTTGAGCATCGGATAGCCGTAGACCATCAGGAAGCCGACCGGGTGAAGCGGCCACCACGGGAAACGCAGGCGTCCCCACGAAAGCAGCGACGTGAAGAGCGCGCCGAAGGTGAAGTGCCCCAGCTGAGAATGGACCTCCTTCGAGCCAGCGTTGGGGGGGATGAAATCGCGGGTTGCGTTGATCAGGTTCTTCGGCTGAGACTCGGTGGCATAGCCATTGAGCGGCTGGCTGTTCTCGCGGTCGAGCGTGGCGGCATAGCTGTATTCGACGAACAGCATGCTCGCGCCCGACACCACGAAACCGATAGCGAGCGCCCCGGCGAGGCAGACGGTCAGCCCGATGGCGCGGCGCCACGTGCGCTCCTGCGAATACGCACCCTGGTCGGCCACGCGCAGCGCATGCGTGGCATAGACGATCGGCGCTTCACGCATGTCTGAGGTGAAGAGGACGAAGAACCAGTTGTGCATGAAGATGGTGCGGATGCTCGTCCGCCACCACGAGAGCCCCAGGTCGCCCGAGCCGATGGCCCACGGGGTAGTCAGCGGCGTGTTGAGCTGGACGAACGGCAGACCCGTCTCGGCGACAATGCGGGCCATGACCAGGAACAACATCATCAGCAGCCCGACCAGCACCGCCGACCCGACCGGCGCGCAGCCCACCGCGATCAGCCAGCCGTAGATGCCCAGCGCGCAGCCGATCAGCCCCCAGCCTGCCAGGACGTAGGGCATGTATCGCCCCTGCGGCTCGTCGGGCCCGGCGCGGCCGATCATGTGGCGCAGGACAAGCCACCACTGCGCCCGTCCGACCCACACCAGGGCGATGGCGTAGGCGACGACGCCGCCGAAGAGCTGCTCCCTGCGCATCTGTTCGGACAGATTCGACTGGAAGCCGCCGTAGATCATGTGCACGACCTGCAGCGCGAGGAAGAAAAACCACAGGCTGAACGACACGCCGGTCTGGAGGAAATAGACCAGCCCGATTACGCAGAAGTAAACGGTGGCGGCCTTAAAGCCCCAATCGGTGAACCGCCAGGGCTCGGTGCCCAGGATGTCATAGAAGTTAAAGCCCAGCGGGATCGCCGGGACCAGCGACGGGAAATACTGGTTGGCGGCGTTGAGGCTGTGAATGCAAAACACGCTGGCGGCGGCGATCCAGAACCATCGCTGGCTCAGCAGGTCATTGAGGGCGCGCCCGGGGCGGGGCTGTTCGAGCAGCGACAGGTAGACTTCGGCCAGGGGAAACGGCAGGCGCTCGTTGTCGACCCACTGCCGGCGCACGACCACGCTCAGGCACAGCACCATGCCCAGCATGAAGGCCAGCAGGATGCCCCAGGTCAGCGCGGGAGTAAGCCACGCCTCCCACGGCACCGCGGCCAGCCGGTTGACGAACGACTCGTCTTCGATCGGCACTCGGCCGAGGAAGTTGCGGACGACCGGGTCGTTGCCGATCGCGATCACATCGCCGTCGTTCTCGCGCAGGCTGTCAGGGAAGAGCCACCGCGGAAGCCCGGCGGCGCGCAGCACATCGGCGGTCTCGGTGTTGTCGACGGCGCGGTAATGCATGCCCACCAGCGAGGCGGGCAGGTATCGCATCAGTCCGCTGCTGGGCAGCCCGCAACTGACCAGGGCCATCGCAAACGCGACGACCAGCTCGGGTGTGCCCAGGGCGTATCGCGGGGCGTATTTGTTGAGCGGACCGTTGATCACCACCGTAAAGCCGATGAAGACCATCAGCAGGCCGACGGGCAGAAAGTTGCCCACCAGGAAGGTGGAGTTGACCGCGTAGTCGTTGTAGGGGGTGAGGCCGCAGATGAACAGCACGCCGACCAGGCCCAGGAGGAGGCTGCGCCAGGTGATGGCGGGTCGGGGGCGGGCGGCGCCGCCCGGCGCGGCGTCGGTTGCCCCTGTCGTCGACGCGGGAGGCGGAAACGATCCGATGCCGCCGTAGACGCGCCGGGTCGCATGGCCGGTGGAGGGCTCGGCGGACGCGGCGGGCGATGCGGAGTCGGCGGCCGGCGGGTTGGATTGGGATGGGCTCGACACGCTCACACCTCGGTGCACGATGGAACAGCGCGACTAAAACGTGCTCTGGAAAACGCTCTTGCTCATGAACACGATGCCGAGCGAGAGCATGACGATCAGCCCGACGCCGCACGAATATCCCGCGAGGAATACCACACGGTAGTTGGGCCACTTGTCGCCGAACTTCTTGGCAAAGTAGTAGCGCCCCAAGAGGGCCCCGAGAAACTGGGGGAGGATCACCTCGGGCGTGCTCTGGTCGAGCCCGCGGATCACGCCATAGACCAGCAGCACCGGCAGCCCGAAGAACGAGAGCGTGGCATAGGTGCCCAGGGCGATGCCCAGCCCGACGAAGATGTAGATGGGCCTGAAGGCTTCGAAGAACGCGCCATATTGCCCGCCCGGGAGGGTGGAGGAATAGATCAGCGCGTCGCGGAAGGCCTGCACCTCCCACATCTTTTCGGCAAACGGAAACGCGCTGCTGGGGATGGGGGCGATGCGCCAGATGAAATGGCTGAACAGCACCGTCGCCAGGAACGCGACCGGGAAGATGAACAGCTCGGCCTTGACCATCGATGTGAACTTGGTGCCGGTGAGCTCGGTCGTGCGGAAATACATCGTCTGGGCGCCGTAGTTGTGCGCCGGAAAGGGCGCAAACCAGATGGCGGCGCCCTGGTAGCCGGTGAGGATGAAGGTGGCTTCACGCACGAACGGGGTGGGGACGTTCATGCCCACGATGCCCTCCATGCGGGCCGCGACGTAGCTGATGATCGGGGTGTAGACGAATCCGTAGAAGAACAGCACGCCCACCAGGGTGTTGCTGACCGCGGAGTTCATCGGGTTTTCGCGGTGTGCGAGGTGGAGCAGGATCCACGCGGTGGCGATGGTGGCGGCGGTGCAGAAGACATAGACGCCCGCCGCGAGCCAGATCGAGAAATCGCCTCGGCCGGCGGGCGGGCGGAAGAGCGCGCCCCAGTCGACCGTGCTGACCGACTCGGCGTCGACCTGCTTCTTGCGGCGGAGCAGGGTCGAGCCGACATGCCAGAAGCCGATCAGCGCGATGGCCGCGGTCAGGCCCAACCCGAACGACAGATAGAAGTCGAGCAGGTTGGAGTTGATGGTCTGCATGGCCCCGATGCCGGGCTTCCAGGTTTCGAGCACCTTGTAGTGATAGAGCACCGGGTTGACCGCGATGATCAGGCACATGCCCACGAAGCTGCCGACCATCGCCCAGAACGGGAGCACCATTCCGGCGATGAGAAACATCAGGTTGAAGCTCAGCAGCATCGGCACGCCCGGCAGGTAGCTTTCGGTATAGCTGGTGAGGTCGACGAAGGGGATGGGGAAGATGCTGATCGGCTGGGAGAGCATCGCGCCGGAGATCGAGGGCAGGGCAAAGAAGACGACGCCGAAGACCAGCCCCAGCATCGCGCCGAAGCTGAAGACCCGCCATCGCCAGCTCTCTTCGCCGCCCGAGGCGTCGGCCAGCGCGGTCACGCCCTGCGCCGCCACCGGGGCCATGGGGAACGGAAGTTTTTCGACGTCGCTGGTGAGGCGGAACATCAGGTAGCCCAGGCCGAAGTTGTCGATTCGCTGCAGGAACATCGACAGCCCGAGCAAGCCGATCGGCGCCGCCCATTCCCACATGAAGAACGACCGCGCCCCCAGCACGTCGGGCGACGCGGGCGCGACCCACGTGGGTATCTTGTCGGCCAGCCCGAACTGCCTGAACACCTCGCTCTGGACGAGGAACTGGTTGCGCAGCAGGCCCGAGCCGGTGACCAGGCTCTGACCGGCCATGTAATAAAGCACATAGATCTCGGGCCGCTTGAGCACGGTGAACGCGCGGCGCGCCACTTCGATGAAGAGGATGACCGTGACCCACTGCGCCGCCGAGCCGATGTCGCCGCCGACGACGAGCGACATGTACATGCTCGCGGGCGTCATGATCATGCCGACGAAAAGTCCGCCGATCATGGCGCGGAGCCCGAAGCCGCGTTCCCACTTGTCTGGGACGGCCATCAGGTCGCGAAACTGCTTTAGCTCTTTGTCTTCCCGCATGTTGTTCGCCCGTCAGCCCGCGGCCCGCCGGTTGGACACCGGGCGACGCCGCCTTCCGCGACTCGCGTGTCTGCCACACTGCAGCGGCCCGCTATTTGCGCAGGGGCACGCCGGTTGAATCAGCTCAGCCTCACCGCCTCGCCCGGGGCGGTGGTGACGACTTCCTGCCGTGTGGGATTATCGAAAAGCGCCTTGCTCTGCTCGACGTATTCGACCATCCGCGCCGGCGCAAGACTGCGCCACTGCAGAAACTGCTTGCGCAGTTCGGTGAGGAAGCTCCGGTTCATTCGATACCAGCTCGCGTCATCGCCGCTGAGCCGCTGGAGCACCACCTGCACTTCGTAGATGTCTTCAAACTTGCCGGGGTGGATCAGCAGCATCAGGTGTTGCCTCACGCCCAGGTCGAAAGGCGTAAGCCAGATCACCGTCTGCAGCCCGCGGGAGAAACGCCCGGATTCGTCGGGGATGGTGAAGGCCTCGACGTTGCCGGCGGAGAACTTGCCGATCGAGCCTTCCTTGTGGGCGTCGAAGTATTCGGCGAGGTAGGCCAGCACGCCCTGCGCTGCGGTGCGGTTAATCGTGAAGGGAAGCTCGGCGATGATCTGGCCGTCTTTGGGCAGCGGCACTTTCCACGAGCGGTCGATGCTGGGCGCCGCGATCTTGCTCGCGAGCCGCGCCGGCACCAGGGCGCTCAGCAGCACGACCGTGAGAATCAGCCCCAGGGTCAGCATGGCGCTGGTGCCCGAGTAGTTGAGGGTCACGTTGCCCAGCCACCCCAGGTGGAGCAGCGCGGTGCCGACGCCCTGCCCGATGACATAGCCGAAGACGGCGCCGATCAATCC
>CAZBOE010000020.1:8208-22169 GCA_964493365.1 uncultured Tepidisphaeraceae bacterium
GACGTGCAGCGGGGCCAGGCCCAGCGAGGTGTAGACGTGGATCTCGCGCTTGCGCTCGGCGATCGAGCCCATCATGGTGTTGAAGATGATCAGCCCCGCGATCGCGAGCGGCACGGCCACCTGACCCGCGCCGCTGACCGAGGAGAGGTTGCCCGCGGCGACCATGCGCACGCCGTCGTCGTAACCGGCGAAGAGCGCCACGGCGAACCGCTTGGCCAGGTCGTCGGACAAGGCGCGGACCTGCTCCTGGTCTTTGAGCGGGACCGCGATCGTGCGGAGCGAGCAGTCGTTGAACATCCTGGCGAGCGCCGCCGGCACGATCGCGATTTCGGCGCTGCCCATGTGTTCATAAGTGGAGGCGAGTTCGGCGGCGGTCGACGAGGCATCGAGCGACAGCGAGGCGTCGCCCGTGTCGGCAAGCCGCTGGCCGCTGGCGTCCATGGCGTCGCGGCGGTAGCGCAGGGGCGTGATCGGCTCGCCCGCGAGCGTGACGACCTGCTGGTCGAAGCGCTCGGGGTCATAGACCGCGGCCACTTCGACATCGATCCCGCCCATGCGGATGCGCTGGCCGACCGACACGCCCAGCACTTCGGCGGCGCTGCGCGGCAGGAAGACGATGTCGCGTTCGCCCGACGCGAGGCGCGCCGTGGCGGCTTCACCCAGCACTTCGGCGATGCGTGAGACCTTCGGCTCCTCCGGCGAAAGCCCGAGCAGCGCCGAGACGGCCACGACGGTGGGTTCGGCGCCGGGGTTGAGCTTGTAGAGGTGATACTGGTCTTTCGGCTCGGCGGCGTTGACGTTCCAGTATCGGGCGACGAGCGTGGCCGAACCGGCCGCGGCGCGGAGCTGGTCGAGCGCCTGGTCGGGCACGGGGCGGAAGCCACGCTGCCGGAGCATCAGGCCGCTGTATTCGCTGCTGACGCCGGTCGCGAGCGTGGTGGTGTCGAGCAGCTTGCTCGAGCTGGTGAAGCACAGGACCGCGAAGGTGATCAGGACGATCGTCGTCGCGGTCAGCATGGTCCGGAACTTGCGCTTGCGCATGTTGGCGATGCCCAGCAGCACCGCGCTCATCAGCACGCTCGCCCGGGCGAAGCTCGCCCCCTCGGCCGATCCGCGACCCGAGCGGATCTTTTTCAGTTCGGTGTCGAAGCGCGAATAGACGACGTTGATCACCACCACTGACATGAAAATGATCGCAAACGCCAGCACGATGATCAGCGGGCTCGAGCTGATCTTGAAGGCGGGGTGGAAGCTCCACAGCGCCGCCATCATCAGCATGAAGATGACGACCATGCCGCCGATCTGCCGGTAGATGTTGGGCGAGCCGATGAGCAGTCGTTCCATGCAGAACGAGAACGGCACGCACAGCAGCAGCAGGAAGATGGCCGCCCGCACGACGTCGTTGGCCATGTCCTGTGCGGCCGAATAGACGCGGGTCTGGTTGGCCCATGCGCCGGCGGCGGTGCGGGTCATGTCGGCGGCGGTTTCGCCTGGTGACGACACGGCGGCCGCCTCGATCTGTGTGCGGGTCAGGTCCTGCAGCGAATCGAGCAGGCTGCTCGACACGCCGGCCGAGCGGTACGCATCGAGCCGCAGGTCATTGAGGCGGAAGAAGTCGGCCGCCGTCACCAGCGAAAGCGGGCCGAGGTTGCGGAGCTCGTCGACGGTGAAGCCCTGCGCCGCGCCGATGGCGGCGTCGCCGCCGACGGGCGCGCCGGAGGGGAGGTCGTCCTGCTGCATGTTGACCAGCAGCAGGCGGTTGCCCACCCGGCCGTAGCGGAACACCATGTAGGATCGCGCGCCCGGCTCGAGAAACGCCGCGAGCATTTGATCGGCGAGCAGGTAACTGAACCGCTGAGGGTCGGCGTTGCGCCGCGCGTCGAGCAGGGTCAGGTCGCTCAGGCCCTGCATGAAGCGCGGGTCGAACAGCCCCGTGAGCGTCACCTCGCGGCAGTTAAAGGCCACGCTCCGCACAGGCGGGAAGCTGGCGGACAGGTCGACCGACGGTTTGACATCGCCCCGCTGCTTGCCCGAGTCGCTGGCCGCGATGATCGATCCGTCGGGGCCCGGTTTGTAGACCTGTATCGCCAGCCGCGTGAATCGGCTCTCGCCGGTGCGGGAGAGGCCTTCGAAGAGATACCGGCCCTCGGCGTCGGTGTCAGACACCTCGGTGCGGCGGACGCCCAGGGTGTAGTCGTAGGTCGCGAGCGGAATTTTGACCGGGCTCCCCACGCTGGTGACGTAGAAATAGGTCGCGAGAAAACCCGAGCGGGGAAGGTCGGGGACAGGACGCCCGGGCGACAGACCGAGCACCTGCCCGGGCACCGACTGCCGACGCTGCAGGAGTTCGGCGGGCGGCCGGAAGGCCGGGTCGTTCCATGCCACCTCGAGAAACCGCCCCACCGCCGTGAGCTGGCGGGCGATCCGGGCGGAGTCGATCTTGTCGGGCGTGTCGGCCGGGGTATCGCGATGGAGCCTCAGGTCGTCGAGCGTCGCGAGCGTGAAGCCGGGCACGCCCCAGGGCTGCGCCAGTTCGCTGGGCAGCGCCAGCGGCGCGGCGGCATAGGTCCGCTGGCTGCGGATGCCGCTGAAGGGCTCGAAGTCGAGCACGTCCGACACTTCGGTCAGCCATGTCGCTTCGGGCTTGCCGTCACGCAGCGCCGACTCCATGCGCGAGGACCAGTCCCACAACGGCGAAATGCTGTTGATCGCGTTGGAGCGGATGAAGTGGCCCCAATAGAGCGGGCCCACCCGCGAGCCCCGGTCGGACAGATCCAGACCCACCAGCAGATCGATCAGCCTCCCGGAGGACGAGCGGCCGTCGAGGTCTTGCGGCCGACCCATTCGGGTTGCGAGCCATTCGTAGAGCGACAGCCGCTGGCGCAGCAGGTCGAGCCGCTCCTGGTTTCTGCGGATCAGGCCCTGCCGTTCGGATTCAGTCGAATCGGGCGTCGGATCGCGGAGCCCGCCGAGACGTTCGACGGCGCGCCGGAGGTAATAGATGGCGATCTCGCGGGCCTGGCCCTCGGCCAGATCCTTCACCACCCGCGAGTCGGTCATGCTGTAGCGGACCTTGTTGAGCAGGACATAACGCTCATCGAGCCGGGCGATCTCGGCCCTGTCGCTCTCGGTGAGGCGGTCGGCCGGAATCAGCCGAAGGCGGAACAGACGATCCTGGTCGAGCGACTGATCGAGCTCGATGATCTTGCCGACGCGGTCGGCCAGCGCGCGGTCGCCCGAGCTCTCGGGATCGATCGACTCCGGCGCATCGACCAGCACGGCAAGCCGCTCGAGCTGCAGCGTTTCGACGGCGATCTCGGCCTCGATTTCCTGCGCCTCGCGGCGCCACTGCGAGGTCGGATCGGCCAGCGCCAGCAGCATTTCACGGGTGCCGCGATGCTGGATGCCGTCGCCGCTGAGGAATGCGACGATCACGGGGCGGTTCGCCGGACGGGCAGCGAACTGCCGCATCAGCTCGATGCCGGCGGCCGTCTGCACTGCCTGGCTGGCGCCGGGCGCTCGGTCGTAGACCAGGCCCATCGCGTCGATGGGCGCGGTGATCATCAGCGCGGCCGCGCCGGGCTGGCCGGCCGGCGGAAAGCCGCTGGCCGGGGCGATCAGCACGTAATAGTTTCGAGCTTCGCGACGCTGCCAGTTGACCCGCGAATCGAGGCGAACGGCGCCGAGTGTTCCCGCACGGATCCGCTCGACGAGCGCCGCGTCACTGACGTAAAACCGCGGCAGGTAGACCGGCATGAACAGGTCGTGTGAGCGCAGGTCGGTGTGGGTGACCTCGCTAGTCCCCAGCACAAGGATCGCCTTGGCGCCGAAGTAGGCGGCGTTGATCCAGTCTGTGCTCCCGGCATCGACCGCGGCGATCCGCCCGGCCAGCGCGCCGGCCGGGATGTCTGCAAGGCGGGCCTTGCCGACATAAACGACCTCGCCGGCCAGCCCGTCCAGCGGGGTGGAGTTGACCCGCACCGACGCCGGATAAAACGGGTGGACTTCGGTCACCTGCCCCTGGGCGTCGGTGAGCGTGGCGCGATCGGTCACCGGGACCATGATCGGAAAGCGGTGTTCACGCCATTCGACTTTGTCGCCCAGGGCGGCGATCGCCCGGGCGACGTAGTCGGTTGACGCTTCGTAGCCCGGTGTGCCGATCACGCGCGAGGGAATCGACCCGAGCGTGCTGACGTGACGTTCGATGGCCGACGACAGATCGGCCTCAACACCGGACAACCCATCGGCGGTCTGCTGAGCCTGTGCGATGCTGAGGCTTGCGGATACGAACAGCGCGAATATGACAACGATTGCATTCGTGAGAAAACGATGAAACACCGCACCGCGCGGCGGGGTGGCGCTGCGAGGCATGGTGATGAACCGCGGTGAGGTGCCGCCGGGCGGCTGACCGCGAGTCGCTGATCGGTGCTTGAGGGGAGCGCGCAACATATTGGACTGTGGCTTTGCCAAGCTCATATCCTTTTTGGCTGCCTCCTGCCCGGACGAGAAGGTCTGCGATTATGGCGAGGACCGACCGCATGGGGAAGAGGCTTGCGGGGTCAAATGCGTTAGCGGCGAATTGGCGGTTGACCTTCACGGGCAACTGTGCATGATCCAGTACACTCGCCGGGGATCGCTGTCAGGTGAATTGCTCGAAAATCATGCTCGCGGTGCGTTTTCACCCGTTTGACCCCACACCGCCGGCGGATTGCGTTTTCTCCGTCGGCAACGGGCGAAGGGCGACCCTTGCGGGTGTCTGAGGGCTTTGCGAGCGCGGGATGACGGGGCTTGTGTAATCGAATGGGTATTGGTGTTGCTGCGGCCGTCGGATCGGCGGCGCGCGGCGGGGAACAGCGTTGCGGGGAGGATCTGCCATGAACAGACCCACGGATCGGGACATCAGCGCCGCCGCCAATCCGCCGGAACCGGGCGCGAACAGGTCGGAGCCGCCGTCGGCAAGGCCGACCCCGCCATCCCAGACACCACGGCAAAACAGCATGGATGAGGCGGTCGTCGCCTCGACCCCGGCAGGCCCGGCGGGCGGCGATGTGCCGTCCCCTGCGACGCCGGGTGTCTGGTCGCCCTCGGCACGCGAGCGACGCGGCGAAAAACGCAAGAGCCTTCTCTCTCCGGCGGTGCTGGTCGTGCTCGATGGCTCGCAGCGGGGTCAGCGATTTGACATCTCAACCCGCGACCTGTCTCTCAGCGGCATGTCTTTCCTGCTCCGCGAGCCCCTCAAGGTGGGGCAGACCTGCCAAATCGAAATGGGCCCCAGCCCCGGCCGCCTCACGGTCTACGTGTGTGAGGTGGTGCGCAGCAGGCCGGTCACCAACGGACGTCATGAAATCGGCGTCAAGGTGCGCGAGCGAAACTGACGGGCGATCAACCTGAGCAAAGGTCGGCGCGACAGCCGGTTGCCGGCGGTCAAGATTGATGAGCGGTCGGCCCCTGCCCCAACCTCAGAAGCGTGATTGGTCGAAGCGGTGGGCGGAAGGGTTCGGGACACGAGCGATCGGCGCTGTCTTCGCCGCCGTGGTGTGATCGGCGCAACACTGTTCTTCGCGAACGGCGCCGTCTGCCGCGGGCTACAGGGTTTTTTGCAGAGTGATGGTTTGGCCGCTGGTGTGGACAAGATCGCCGCAGACGCAGGAGACGATGACGGCCGCCACGTCGTCGGGTGACAGCGTCTTGTCAGGGGGGTATTCGTCGGGGTTCATCAGTTGGCGAAACATGCCGGTTTCGACGGCGCCGGGGGCGACGGCATGGCAGCGGATCTGGTGGGCCGCGCCTTCGCGGGCGACGGCCAGCGTGTAGAGGTTGATTGCCGCCTTGGCGGCGCCGTACGCGGCAAACCCGGGGAACGGGTCCTGCGACGCACGAGACGACACGTTGACGATCACCCCGCCGCGAACCTTGAGATAAGGCCAGGCTGCGCGGGTGAGATACATGGCCGAGGAGAGGTTGGTCTCGATGACCTGCCGCCAGGCTTCGTCGGTGGTCTGTTCGACGCTCAGCACCGGGGCGACGCCGGCGTTGTTGACCACCACATCAAGCTGCCCTTGCGCGTCGACGGTCATGCCGACCATGTCGCTGACGCCGCGCGAGTCGGTGACATCGACCACGTGTCCGCGGGCGTGGCGTGAGCCGCCGGCGAGCGAGACTGTTTGTTCGATCTCGGCGCGCGTGCGTGCCGCAGCGACGACGAAATAACCCCTGGCGGCAAGGCGGATCGCCGTCGCGCGGCCGATCCCTCTTCCAGCCCCGGTAACGATGGCGACGCCGTGTTGCATGCCTGAGCGTATGCGCCAACCCGTGGCCACGTCGAACGACACGGCCGACAACGGCACGATCGCCGCGACCGGTGGTTGGCGGCGCATCGGTTGGCGGAGCATCCGTTAACCGTGCGTCGGCTGGCCCTGCGTCGCTTGGCCTTGCGTCGACCCTCGATGCTGCCGGCGAAATCGGTTGGCAGAGTCGGTTGGCGGAGTCGATCGGCGGAGTCGATCGGCGGAGTCGATCGGCGGAGTCGGTCGGAGAAATCGGCCGGGCGATTACGCCTTGGCGTCTTCGAGCGAGTTGTCGCCGGGTTTGTCGATCACGGCCGCGGGGCCCAGTTTCGGCACGCCCTGCCCGCGCGAGATCACCGCCCGGGTGACGTGCGTCTCGCCCGGGGCCAATTCGAGCGAAAAGTCGAAGCAGTTGGCCGTCTCGATGCAGACAAAGCCCGGCCACTGGTTGCCCTTGAGGTCTGCCATCGCCTCGGCTTTGACGGGGCCGGGGTTCCACACCACGGTGGCGTGCGACCCGTCTTTGCTGACCACGGTGGGCGCTGCCTTGGTGTCGTGGAGGATGCAGGCGCCGGTCGTGCCGAGGTAAACGCGGTCGGTTTCGCCGCGGATGTCGATCATTCCGTTTTGCCGCTTGCGGGTCATCTGATCGACCTTGTCGATGAAGATGATGCCGTCGAGGCCTTCGATGCGGATGGTCGAGACGTCGGAACAGGTGAGATAGGTGTGCAGCGCCAATTCGTATCGGAGGTCGCTCGAGCCGGTGTTGGTCACCGCCATCGCCATGTCGAGCGACTTGCCGACCGTGATGCGATAGCGGGCGACAAAATCGTGAGGCCACATCGCCCGCGTGGCGTCGCTGGAGGCGAAGGCGAGCGTGAGCGTGACCGACGAGTCGCCGTTGACCTCGGCCGACTCGACCGTCCAAGGCTGGGTGCGGACAAACCCGTGAGCCGGCAGCTTGGGATCACGCGGGTTGGGCCCGAACCACGGAAAGCAGACGGGCACGCCGCCGCGAATGGCTTTGCCCTCCGCGAAGGGGCTGTTGGCCGAGACGAAGATGATCTCGCCCACGTCCGGTCGGGCGAAGCGTGTGACCGTCGCGCCAAGGAGATAGACCTCGACGGTCGACCCCATGGCGGTCAACACGGCCTTGGTAAGCCCGCCAGCCCCCTCGGCGAACTGCACGGCGTTGTCGATGGCAAACCGGTGATTCAGATCGGTGACATGGCTGCTCATGCCCGAATGGTAATCGCCACGGGCCCGTAGGCGAAAGCGGCCCGACCGCCCACCGGCACACCACCCCGCACCGACACCCACCTACCCTGCTGACGGCTGCCCGATGCCGGCTCTCCTTCACTTCCCGCCGACCGTCAACCGCCGACGACTTCCCACTACGTTACCCCTGCAGCAACGACAGCACGTTCTGCGGCGTCGAGTTGGCCGTCGCCAGCACCGAGGTGCCTGCCTGGGTGAGGATCTGGGCGCGGGTGAGTGCGGAGGTTTCGCGGGCGAAGTCGGCGTCGCGGATGGTCGATTCGCTGGCGGTCACGTTTTCCAGCGCCACCGAGAGGCTGTTCATGTTGGTCTGCAGCGTGTTCTTTTCGAACGCGCCCAGCCGCCCGCGGAGGATCGACACCTGGCGGATCGCCTTCTCGATGACCGCGCTGGCGTCGGCGAAGGCCGCGTTGACCAGGGATTTGTCGCCGCCGGTGACGATGTCGGACAGGAACCCGACGTTGGCGTCGCCGAGCTTGCTGGCGGCGATCGAGCCGATGCCGATGTTGACCTGCTGGTTGGTGTTGACCTGCGGGCCGAGCTGGAAGAGCGCGCCGCCGCCGGTGATGGCGAAGTCGGTTTGTCCGACGCCGAAGTTGCGGTCGAGGGTGAGCTGGAGGTCGAGGGCGGCGGTGTTGAGCTGCAGGGCAAGGCCGTCGCCGACGGTCAGGGCGCCGTTGATGGTGGCGATGGCGTTCTGCCCGATCGACCGCTTGACGGTCGCGCCGCTGGTGTCGGTGACGTTGAACGACCCCGACTTGGCGACCACGCTGACGAACGCCTTGGAGCCGAAATCCTGGCTGCCGAAGACGATGCCCGAGGTGGCGTTGCCGTTGAGATACGACGCGGTCACGCCGGTCGAGTCGGCGATGCGGTTGACGGCGTAGGTGATGGCGGACGCCGTCGTGCCCGAGACGAACGTGAGCACGTCGACGCCGTCAGTGCCGGCGAGTTCGACGGTGATGGTCGTCGCGACCTGCGAGCCTGTGAAGGTCAGCTCGGCCGGGCGGGCCGAGGTGATCACGTTCACCTGCACGGGCACGCTGGCGTTGGTGCCGAAGTTGACCTGGCTGATGTCCAGCGACTTGATCAGGCCTGTGTTGACGCCGCTGGTGAGGTAGTCGAGCGAGCCGTTGAGCAGCTTGAGGCCTGCGAAGACGGTGGTGTTGGAGATGCGGGTGATCGAGTCGACCGCCGAGTCAATCTGGAGCTGGTTGGCGCGGATTTCATCGGGCGAGAACGCGCCGGTGTTGGCGGCTTCGACGACGAGATCCTTGATGTTGAGCAACAGGGCCGCCACTTCATTGAGCGCGCCTTCGGCGGTGGCGATGACGTTGCTGGCGCGCTGGCTGTTGTCGATGCCCTGGGTGATGCCGCTGATCTCCGACCGCAGCCCCTCGGAGGCGATGAGCCCTGCCGGATCGTCGGCGCCGCGGTTGATCCGCAGGCCGCTGGAGAGCCGGTTGAGCGTGTCGTCGAGGGTGCGCTGGCTGCGTGCCAGCCCGCGCTGTGCGGTGAGCGACGCGACATTGGTATTGATACGGGCCATAACAATCCTCCATGATTGTTCCGGGCGTGGGCCCGGTGATCGGCTGCGCGTCGGTGGTCATCGCGACGCGCGGTGGCGGCCGCCTTCCATGGCGGCGATCGGCGTTTCGGCGCCGAGCCGGCGTGTTCTGCCGGCCCGGGTCATTTGTTGTCGTTGGGCCTGGGCGGGTTGACCGCCCTGGGCTGGATCTTGCCGCCCAGCGCCGAAAGATCTTCCGGCTTGACCTGTGCGGCTTCCTTGTTTTCCTTGCGGATCGCTTCGTAGACCTCTTTTCGGTGGACGCTGATTTCCTTCGGGGCGTTGATTCCGAGGCGGACCTTGTCGCCGCGAATATCGACGACCGTCACTTCAATGTCGTCCCCGATCATGATGGTCTCGTCGCGCTGACGTGAAAGCACCAACATGATGTCGGCTCCTTCCTGGGTAAGGACCTGCGTTTGCAGCGCAGACCCTGTTTCTGGCAACCGCGGAATCCGTTCCGCGGCGCGCCTCGGTCGGCTCTCTCTCTCCGGGAGAGGGTCTTGCCGGGATGGACAAGACCGCAAAGTCTGCCAGGCGTCAGAAGCCCAGGAATCTCGAGGCCACGGCAGATCCCGTCCGTGAGATCTGCGATGAACTGATGTTCCTGGGTCCTGGCCCTGCAGGCATCTTAGCCGACGGGCGCCGGACCCGTTGTGCGAAGTCGGGCGTGTGGGGGGAGGGTCGCCTTCCGTGGCTCGCCTTCGTCCACACCCGGCCGGGCGTAAACCCCGACCGACTTGAGGTTTGCGGCAGGCTCAGGCGCTCGTGCCCCTGACGCCGCAGACCACGGTGGCCCGGCCGGTTTTTAAGCCGACTTGGCCAGCGCCACTTCGCTTTGGAGCCGCATCAGCGGCTGGCGCGTCGTCCACTTCTTTTCTGTCAGCACAACCTGCTGCGCCCTGCGGTTGATGACATTGACCACGATCGGGCCCAGAAGGTTGCCCGTCAGCCAGTCGCCCGACTTGTTGCAGATCACGAAGATCTGCGACGCCGCCGGATCGTCGATCTCCAGTTCGCTGGCGGTGTCTTCACGCAGCGGGACGTCGTAGTCCTTGAAGAAGATCGTGGGATCGGTGACGACGAACGCCAGGTTGGGCTCGTCGACACACTGAAGCCAGAAGAAATAGTTCTCGTCGCTCGTCTGGATCAGCGCGTAGCGCTGATGCTCAGGGAAGCCGAGCAGACCCCGGGGGAAGGTCATGATCCGCTGATCATCGACTGAGATCCGCCCGAAACGCGTGGTTTCGATCTCCATGGGAAACACTCCATGTCTCCGTCGCGGATGGGCCGCGACACCCGCCGGGGTCTCCGCCCCGGCCCGGCCCCGAGGCATCCTGCCTCAAGGTGCACAGTTCAAACTGCGGTCAAGACGAGCGACATCGGTCGCCCGCTCACTCGACCGGCCGACCCGGCGCTTCTTGCGCGAGGCCGGCAGCTTTTTCTGCGCTTCGGAGCTCAAAACCCGCGATTTCGCCCGAAAAAGCCCACATTCATCAGGACTAAAACAAAAGGTGTGCCACGTGCGAGTTGGTGGTGAGTCTCGCGGATTTCATTGGGACGTGGCAGCGGGCAGCGGGCGGTGAGCGGTGCGCAGTGGGCGGTGGGCGGTGGGCAGATGTTGGCGGGGTGACCGGCGCGAATGACCTATCGCCCGGTTGCCGATGGCCCGACGCCGGTGCCGGTGTCGGCGTGCCACTGCCGGCGTGCCGCTGCCGGCCGGGTCGATTAGCCGAGGAAATCCAGCAGCGACAGGTCGAGGATCGTTCCCAGCGTCTTGAGATTGGCCTCGAGGGTGGTCTGCAGGAGCTGGAAACGCGTAACCGCCTCGGTGTAATCGACGTCTTCCAGTTCGCTCAGCAGCGCCTGCGACGCGATGTTCTGGTCTTCGAGCCGATCGAGGCGGCCGTCGAGTTCCTTGATCTGGGCGCCGACCTCGCCGCGAACGGTGATCGCGCGGTCAAGATCAGCCTGAAGCCCTTCGGCCGACGCGGTGATCGCGGAGGTGTCGCTGTTCTCGAGCGCCCGCTGAAGCTTGGCGAGATTGGCGAACAGGCCCGAGTTTTCGATCGGGTGCACGTCGGTGCCCTGAAAGCTCGCGGCGGTGGTCGTGCCCTTGAGCCCCAGGCCCTCGGCCGCCTTGGAGAAGTTGAGCGACTCGATGGTGATCGATCCGGGCCCGCCCGTGGCGTCGGTGATGACGATGCCGTTGCCGTCGGTGGCGAACGAGGCGGTTCCGCTGGCGCCCAGCGAGGTGTTGATCGCCGTGAGAACGTCGTTGACGGTGACGGCGGCCGACAGCTCGACCTGGAACTGCGACCCGTCGCGCAGCGTGATCTGCAGATCGGCGCCCGTATTTGACAGCACGACACCCGCGCCGCCGTTGAGGTCGGTAAGCTGGCTGGTGGTGTCGAAGCTGCGGACGCCCAGTTGCGCCGCGAGCGTTCCGCCGGCGTTTTCGGCGATGCGCAGCGGCACGCCCTGGTGGGGGTTGAGGATGTCGATGCCCGTGCCCGCGTCGTTGATGACCGCCAGGCCTCCGGCGCGGGAGCCGTTGATGCTGTTGAGCAGATCGCCGACGGTGACGTCGCCTGTGAAATCGACGACGGTGACGCGGTCTCCGGCGGAGATCTTGAGTCCGCCCGTTGTCACAAGGCCGGTGCCGCCCGACAAGGCCGACAGGGGCGTGAACTCGCTGACCCTGGGCGAGACCGACGGCCCGACCAGACCCACGCCCGCGCCGGAGCCGATCGGGCGGGCGATGCCCAGGTCGGCGGCGGTGGTGCCGCCGTTGTCGATGACCGTGAGGTTATCGCCCGGGCCGGCGGTGAGGGTCAGGCCCAGGCCCGTGATCGACGCGGTGATGCCGCCCACGGCGGCCGCGTTGATGCGATCGACGACGTCCTGAACATTATCCGCATCCGACAGATCGATGACCGCGCTGGTCGTGCCGTTGCCCAGGGTGAATGTCTCGCGGGCGATGCCCGTGCCGCCGGCGCCGCGGAGGTCATCGAGGCGGGTCGCGCCGGTGAGGTTGGGCGTCAGGTCGACCGTGCCCTCGACGCGGTCGGACAAGGTGCCGAAGATCCGGCTCGGATCGACGCCGAACGCGACAGGGCCGCGGTCGTCGAAGGCGGTCTTGAGCGGTGTGAACGAGCCGACGAAGCGCACGCCGCCGGTCTCTTCGGTGTAGGGCGGCGCGCCGCCCTTGTCGCCCGCGAAGAGATAGACGCCCTCGAACTGCTGATTGGCCAGCGACAGCGCCTGGTTGTAGATCGCCTGGACGACCGCTGCGGCGCTCTTGCGCTGTTCCGGGGTGGAGTCGGCGCCGACATTGGCCGACGCCACGGTCTGCGCCTCGCGGAGCAGGTTGGTCAGCTCATCGAGCGAAGAGTCGACCGCCGAGAGCTGGCTCGTGGCCTTGGAGATGTTGGCTTTGTAGGCGTCGCGCCGTTCGAGCGTTTTGCGGATCTGCTGGGCGATGCCCGCGTCGCCGGGGGAATCCGACGGGGTATTGAGCCGACGCTGCGTCGCCAGCTCATTCTGGGCGCGGAGCAGGTCCTGCTGTGTGCGCGCGAGGGAGAGGCGGCCGTAGTCGCTGCGGAGCAGGTTGCTGACGCGTGCGGTCTGGAGCGGGGGAATGGCTGACATGCATCACCTCTGCGGTCAATCGACCTGCACGACCGGTCACACGATCTGCAGCACGGTCTGGATCATCTCGTCGACCACGCTGATCAGCCTGGCCGCACCCTGAAAGGCCCGCTGCTGGCGGATCAGGTTGATCGATTCTTCTTCGAGGCTGACGCCCGACAGCGCCTCGCGCTGGGCCTCGAGCGTGGTCCTGACAGCCAGCGCCGCGTCGGATTTGGTCCGCGATGCGGCCGACCGTGTGGCCACGTCGTTGACCGTCGACTCGTATTTCCCGCGCAGCGTGCCGCCGCCCAGCGAATTGAGCGACATCGTCTCGAGGCTGCTGATCGCCAGGGCGGTCTGGTTGTCGGTGGGGTTGCCGTTCCTGGCCGCCGCGATCAGGCTCTGGTTGGTGCGGATGACCGAGTTGACCGCGATGTCTCGCGCGTCCTTGCCGGTGAAGAAGCTGTTGATCCCCAGGGCCGCCAGCGTGCCGCTGGTGTCCTGGCTGAAGGTGAACTCGATATCGCTCGAATCGGCGGTGATCCGCAGCTTGCCGTTGACGACCGACGCCGAGATGTTGCCCACCGAATCAAGATCGGCGGCGAGGGTGTTAAGCGTGGTGTCGTCGCCGTTGAGACCATCCAGATCGATGTTGATCAGCGTCGTGGTGGTCAGCCCGGTCGTCTTCTGCTTCACGTGCACGACGAAGCTGCCGTTGACGGGCGTGAAGGGCAGATCGGCGTCGTCGCTGTTGAGCGTGGCGGTGGGATCATCGACCGCCGTGTCAGCGGTGATCGAGGTGAAACCGGCTGTGCCCTGGCCCGACGAGTGAATCTTGTTGAGCTCGAAGATCAGGGCGCCGGCCAGCTGATCGATCTGTTCGAGCGTGTTCGCGACTGTCGACCGCGCGTCGATCAGGCCGCCGAGCTCGCCCGTGCGCAGGAGCGCGGGCGCACGGTCGTCTGAGAAGACGATCGAGAGCGCCAGCTCGGTGCGGTCGTCGTCGACCTCGGTCACCTGCCGGTCGAGCGTCAGGCCGCGGTTGGTGCTTCCCAGCACCAGCGGCTCGGAGCCGATGTAGACGTGGGTCTGCGTGCCGTCGACGACGGTTCGGATGTCGACCAGCTCGGAGAGTTTCTTGAGCACGGCGTCGCGCTGGTCACGCAGGGCGTTGGCCTGACCGTTGGCGCCGCCCT
>CAZBOE010000020.1:22197-26683 GCA_964493365.1 uncultured Tepidisphaeraceae bacterium
AGCTGGGCGATCTGCGAGGCCAGGTCGTCCGCCTCGTCGACGACCACCTCCAGCCGCTGGTCGACGTCGTTCTGCAGCGAGATGAACTGCCGCGCGATGTCGTTGAGCCGCTCGGCCACGCTCGTGCCGGTGTTGATGACGATCTGCCGCTGGCCCGGGTCGGCCGGGTCGTTGGCCAGCGTCGACCAGCTGTTAAAGAACTCGCTGAGCGTGGTGGAGAGGTCGTCGTCGGTCAGCTCGTTGAACACCGCCTCGACACGCTGGAGATACGACACGCCCGCCTCGGCCGCCGCGCCGTCGCTGATGCTGGCGCGGAGCCGACCCTGAAGCGATTCGTCGATCTGTCGCGTGATCGACGACAGCCCCACCCCTGTGCCCAGGAACACGCCCTGGCGAAGCCGCTGGTCACGGTTGGTGCGCACGTCGGCGGTCTGGCGCGTGTAGTCGGCGTTGCCGGCGTTGGCGATGTTGTTGCTCGTGACCTGCAACGCCGCCTGATGCGTGGCCAGGGCGCTTTTGCCGACGTTGAGTGCACCGGTGAGTGACATAACCGTTACCTGCTTCCGCTACGGTCGCGCTGCGTGGGCCCAGACATCGGCTAGGCCACCGCCTCCATCACGCCGATCCGGGAGACCAGCCGGGGCGAGCCCTGCTTGGTGTACATGCCGCCCTGCTGCGTCGCGCCGGCCACGAGGCGGATCATCGTGTTGAGATGACCCAGCACCGCGCCGGCCACCCTTCCCGAGACCGCCGATTTACCCGCGATCGCCGCGGCGACCTCGCGCAGCTCGTCGCGCAGCGCCAGGAGCGATCGCTTGTTCTGCGGATGAAGCTCGGCCAGCCGGGAGATGGTGACGTTGTCGTCGAGCCGCAGCGCCCTGGCGATCTGCGCCACGAGCAGTTTCCGCCGTGTCTCGATCGCGCCGATCCGCGTGCGAAGCTGCTGTTGCTGCTGCGCGGCCAGCTCCATGCCGGGCGCGTCGAGCCGACGCATCGCCGCAAACTGCGCGTCGACCACCTGCGCTAGCCGGCGGTGCTCTTCGACGAGCGTGCGCAGCGTGCCCTCAAGTTCGTTCACCAGTCTTGTCGTCGGCGTGTTGGACATCCGTGTCCTGCTTTCTCTTGCCGCGCATCCCTGCGGGCTTGCCGTGTCGGCGCCGGGGCGGTCTTCACCCGCCATGCGCCATGGACGTCTATAGATCGACCGCCACCGGGTCAGGCATCGTCACGTTCGAAGGCGGGAGCCGCGGCGTGCCGGGCCCGTCGACGCTGCGGACGATCGCATCAACCAGCTTGCCGCCCGCGCCGCGGGTCATCCGGGCCGCGAGCATGCCGTCGAGCATCGAGTTAAACGCCTGCCCGCCTCGTCCGCCTTCAAACAACTCACTCTTGAACGGGCTCTCGCGCATCTGCTTGAGCATCTGCCCGTAAAACGTCTGTGCCACCAGCGACTTGGCCGCGTGGCGCAGCCGCGAATCTTTCGTCTCGGCCGCCTTGCGGGCGTCGGCGATGAGAAACGCCGTCGGCTTGGCTGCGGTCTCTCGGGCTGTGGCGGGTGCGGTGGTCATCGCGGGTCGGCTCAATTCTCCACAATCAGGTTGGCGTGCAGCTTTCCGATCTTGTGCAGCTCTTTGACGATGATGATCCGGTCTTCGGCCGGCACCTTGAGCTGCTCGAGCGCCGCGACCAGGTCGCGTAGGTTGGCGCCTGTGCCGGTGGTGTCGACGGCCACGAAATTCTGCTGGTCGATTCGGGGGTTGTTGAGCGTCGGCGCCGGCCGCGGATCGACCGTGGTGATCGTCAGCCCCTTGTGGCTGATCACCACCGGCGAGATCTGCACATCGCCCGTGATGATCATCGTGCCCGTGCGGTCGTTGATCTGCACGCGCGCCTCCGACGGCACGATCAGCACCGGAAGCTGCTGAATGCGCGCCGCGAACGACGCCACCCTGTCACGCTCGGCGACCGGAATCTTCACCGCCACCCGCGCCGGATCGATCGCCTCCGCGATCACCGCGTTATCGGTGCTCTCGGCTTCGTTGATGATCTTGGCGATCGCGCTGGCCATCTCCCACGAGGCGCTGGGGGCGTCGATGATGAGCGAGAAGCGCCCGTCGGCGACATACTGATACTGCACGTCTTCCGACATCACGGCGCCGCCCTTGATCACCGCCACGGTGGGGGTCGCGGGGTCTTCGATGACCAGCGCCCCCTCGGCCATCGCGATCATCGGCTGATCGGGCGCGGGCGGCGTCATCGGAGAAACGAAAAGCCGTCCGCCGCGCAGGCTCGACGCCGCGCCCATGCTCATCACCTGCACATCGAGCTTGTCGCCCCGGCGCGCCCCGGTCGGCGGGATCGTCGCCACCAGCGACACCACCGCAACGTTTTGAACATTCTGCAGCTCGCGGATGTCGGTCGGGTTGTTGAATGCCTTGAGCATCTGCGCCAGCGGACGGATGGCCGGCATGAAGTCGCCGCCGTCTCCCGTGCCGCGCAGCCCATAGACCAGCCCCATGCCGGTGATGACGTTGGTCTGCTGACCTTCGAGCCGCGTGATATCAGCCACCCGCACGGCCAGCGCATCGCGCGCCGGCAGCAGCAGCATTGCCAGGCAGGCAAGCCGCGCCAGCAGCCTGATGCCCGCCGGCCTTGTTGCGTTGGATTGGCTCGACTTGTCTTGAGTCATGATCGGGCTCCGCCCAGCGATGTCGTCCTTGCGGGCCGCCCTTGCGGCAGCCCCGGCAGTTCTACATCGTCAAAACGGGTTCACGCGGTCCACAAGGCGCGGGACAAATCCGCGCTTGCTCGTGTCACGCGCCGCGCCGCGTGTGAGTTTCTCGAAACTCAGGTCATGAAGCTGCGTGCTCAGCACCGTGTTGTCGGCGGTGATGTCCTCCGCGCGGCATTGCCCGGTGACGGTGAGACGCTGCTCTTCGTCATCGTTGCGGATGTATTTCGTCGCCTGGAGCACGAGGTTGCCGTTGGGCCGCACATCGACCACCTCGGCTTGAATGCGGGCGGTGGTCGAGTCGGTCCGCTCGACGCTGCCGTCGCCGCTGAATTCGCGCTCGGCATTGATGCCGATCCGCGGCGGCGTGGCCCCCTGTGCGCCGCCCTGGATGGCGAAGTTGCCCGGATTGAGCGAGATGAACTGCGTGAGCGCCGCCGTCAGCTCGGCCTCTTTCGACAGCTCGGTCGTCGCCTCGCTGGTCGACTGGCTCTGCTCGCGGACGATGATCGTCACCAGCTCGTGCTTCTTGAATGTCCGCGGCTCGGGCGCGGGCACCGAGAAAAACCCCGCGGGCGTGATGCCGCCGCCCGAACCATTTCCGACGCGCCCGCTGGCGGTCATGCGCAGCAGCGAATTGTCGATCACCGCGGCGGGCGGCGCGATCGGGGCGGGGCGCTCCGCGCCGACGCCCTCGGAGTCGGCGCCATCGACGCCGTCCCCAATCAATCCGGGCGCCTGCTGCGCCCGCGCCACCGACAAACCCGCCACGCCGGGCAGCAGACCCGACGCCAGCGCGACCGACACCGCCGCAGCAGCGACGGCCGCCGACCGGCCCCCGGTCGATACCCGCTTCACCACCGACCATGCCAGACATTGATCGTCATGAGTCATCTCGACACCTCACCTGCCGGGACCCGCCCGGCCGAACCGTCGGCCACCAGCGTCGCGCCCTGCGGCGCTTCGTCGTCCATCACCGCCTGCTGGGGCCCGGTCAGCTTGACCGCAACCACCTCGCGCGTCGTCTCATTCCTCACCCGAATCGTCTGCCCCAGCGTGCCCGTGTCGACCGAGCGGCCGACCGTGCGAATCACAAACGGCCCGCGCCGCAGTGTGACGGTCACCAGTTGGTTGGGCTTGGCGAGAATCACCGCCTCGACCATCCGCGCGGTGAATGCCGACCCTTTCTCCACATCAAACACCGCCACCTGTCCCACGATCTGCGCCCGCTCGAGCGCCGGCGGATCGGGCAGACGGTCGAGCAGCACGCGGCTCTCGACCAGGTCTTCTTCGGTGATCGCCTGCCGCGCCGGAATCGAACGCGCCGCCACAGTCTGAACAGCCCAGGCCGCCGCGATGGCAGAGAGGCTGAGCTTCCGCGACGGGCCCTCGCCCGATGTGGGTGTCGCCGTCACGTCCCACGAAACCGAGCCGAGGTTGCGCAGACGCCGCGGGAAGATGTCAAACTCGTAGTGCGGCTCGGCCAGCGAGAGCCCGCCGGTGAGCTCGGCCCGCTGGTCGAAGACCAGTTGCACATCCTTCACATCCAGCCCGAGCCGGGCCGCGACGTCTTCCACCAGCAGCTCGCGCAGCGTGCGGGTGGAGGTTGTCTTCGCCTCCAGCGACAGCGGACCGACGCGCGAGCTCACCGCCCCCCTGCCCGCGGTTCCGTCGCCTGCCGTTCCGCTACCCGATTGACGGTCGGCCAGTTGACCGTCACCCGTTTGGCGCTGACCGTCTTCGGCGTCGCCAAGC
>CAZBOE010000020.1:26709-36581 GCA_964493365.1 uncultured Tepidisphaeraceae bacterium
AACTGCGGCGCGGTGTGATCAGCCATCGAGTCGAAGCGCGCCGCGGCGACGGCGGGTGAACCAGCTCGCGCTGCCGATGCACGAGTCGCCGCCGCGCCACCGGCCTTGGCGGCGTCGGAGAGTGTCACGGTGCATGTCGCGCTGCCGCTGAAGCGGATCAGCGATGTCGCCACACCCGCGCCGCGCAGGGTGACCCGGACATCCTCGATCTCCACCCGTGTCGCATCGTCTTTTGCCATCGGCCGCACGATCAGGTCACCCAGCGGCTCGAAAAACGCCGCGTCGGCGTCGCTCCACCGGGCCACGCTCCGCAGCCGCACGGAAAGCTCGTTGACCACCGCCGACTCCCGCAGTTCGAGCGTCGCGCCATATCCCGCGGCGGCAAACCCGCTGCTTCGGACGAACTCGCCCGGGCCTGTCGCGGCCGTCGAGCCTGACGCCGCCACCCCCCGGCGAACCGCATCCACCTGCCCGTGCGCCAGCGACACCGACAGCATCTGCGTCGCCCACAACACCACGATCCACAGCAGCATCTGCTGGGCGGTATCGAGCAGGCCCGGTTGATCGTGTCGGCGTCGTCGCATGAGCAGCATCCTTTCGAGTCTTGCCTCACCAACCGCGTGTCATCAGAACCGTCGCAGGTTGCCCACCGTCTGCAGCGCCTGGTCGGCCGTCTGGATCGACTGGCTGTTGAGCTCAAACGCCCGCTGCGTCTTGATCAGCGCCACGAGCTCTTTCACCGGATCGACGTTCGATGCCTCGAGATAATTCTGCAGCAGCAGGCCGCTGCCCTCCTGCCCCGGCACCGTCTCGATCGGGTCGCCCGAGGCCTGCGTCGGCTGATAAAGGCTGCCCCCCAGCAGTTCGAGGCCCTGCGGATTGACGAACTGATACACAACCAGCTGCCCCAGCGTCTGGCTTTCGGCCGTGTCCGATTCCTTGACCTCGATCGTTCCGTCGGTGCCGATCGTGATCTTGTCCTGCGGCGTGCCGATCGGCACCCTGATCGGCGGCTCGAGGCGATACCCGTCGCCCAGCCCGATCACCAGCTCGCCTTCGTTGTTGAGAATGAAGTTGCCGTTGCGCGTGTAGGCGATGCCGTCGCCGATCCCGTCGGCCACCTTCACCTTGAAGAAACCCGGCCCCTGGATCGCCACGTCCAGCGGGCGGTCGGTCCGCTCGGGCGATCCCACCGTCAGATCGAGCTGCGTGTTGCTCAGCTTGACGCCCGAGCCGACGAAGATGCCCGCGGGCGAGATGTCGCCTGTCGCGGTCGTGATCCCGGGCTGGCGCAGCTTCTGGTAGTAAAGGTCTTCAAAGTTCACCCGGCTCCGCTTAAACGCCGTCGTCTCGGCGTTCGCCAGGTTGTTGGCGATCACGTCGATGCGGGTCGACAGTGCGTTGAGTCCGGTTGCCGCCGAGTTGAGTGCTGCGATTGCCATGAGTGTTGTCCAGTGCCCGCCGGTCGTTCCGGCCTCGTTCAACTGCTGTTGCCTCAGCGGCGTGCGAGCGTGCCGATCTGCCTCGCCGCGTGCTCATCGGGCCCGTCAGCTGACCTTGCCCACTTCATTGACCAGTCGGCCCAGCGTCTGATCCTGGTAGCGGATCATGTTGGCGTTGGCTTCGAGCAGCCGCTGGGTTTCGATCAGCGTTGTCAGCTCGACCGCCGGGTCAACATTCGAGCGCTCCAGCGCCCCGACCCTGAGCAATCCGTCGGCCGGCGCCAGCGACTGCGGGTCGGCGTGGGCCAGCAGGTTCTCCCCCACCTTCTCCAGCGTGGTCTTGTCTTCGACGTGCCGCAGGTTGATTGTCGCCACCGGCCGGCCGCCCTGTGTGATCAGCCCGTCGTCGTTAAGTTCGACCGGCTTCGAGAAATCCACGCGGATCGGGCTGAATCCCCTGTCGAGCACGACATCGCGCCGCCCGTTCGCCAGGATGAGCGTCCCGTCGCGATCGACCATGAACTGTCCCGTGCGCGTCAGGCGGATGTCGCCTTCGCCGGTCCGGACGGTGAAGAACCCGTCGCCGATGATGGCCGCGTCGAGCGGGCTGCCGGTCGATTCGGCGTTGCCGCGTGAGAAGTCGGTGAAGGTCGGCGACACCAGCGTGCCACCGCCCAGCGGGTCAAACAGCTTGTCCTGGAATCCCGGCCCGCCCGTCCGCCGCACCGTCGCCGGCACGACCATCTCCATTGTGACAAACGGCTCATCGCGAGCCATGCGTCGTTCCTGATACAGCGCCAGGTCGCGCTTGAAGCCGGCCGTCTCGGCGTTGGCGATGTTGTTGGCGATCACATCCTGCTTGTGCGCCGCCGTCATCACGCCCGTCGCCGACAGATACATGCCATAGATCATCGCGACGCCTCCCGACGGGCCCACCGACTCAGCAGCCGGCGAATCCTCGCCGTGCCGCGTGTCGGCGTGCGAACGGGCGCACATGCCGTGGGGAGTTCGAAGACCGCGGATGATCCGCCGGGCGACATCCCGCCGCCGGGCGACGATTCGACGACCGCTGACGATCTGCTGATCCGGGACCGACCGCCTCCGCGGACCGGGGTCTCCGCCCCGACGTCCCAAACCTGCGCGGCTTCGAGTGCGTCCAGCTCCCGATGAACCTCGGCCGCCATCCTGGCCGCCGCGATCAACCGCGCGCCCAAGTCATCCCTGACCCGAACTGTCTGCGCGTCTTCATTGGTCATCCATGACCCCATAGCACAGCCCGCCCATGCATAGCACGAGCCGTGCCAGAGTCGGGATGACCGTTTCGGCCCTGTTTTTCGCCGTAATCCGCCCGACGCCCTTGAGGCGCCAAGCGCACGTCATGCCCCCCGTCGGCAGGAACTGCGCTGCTCATCCCCCATACTGCGTCTGGTAATACTTCAGATACTCACCCGACTTGATCGCCCGCCACCACGACTCGTTATCGCGATACCACTGGATCGTCGTGCGGATCGCGGTGTCGAACCGGTGCCGCGGCTCCCAGCCCAGCTCGCGCTTGATCTTGCCCGCGTCGATCGCATACCGCCGGTCGTGCCCGGGGCGGTCTTTGACATAGGTCACGTACTGATCCCACGGCTTGTTCATCTCGCGCAGGATCGTCTCGGTGATCTGGCGGTTGGTCAGCTCGTTGTTGCCGCCCACGTTATACACCTCGCCCGCCGCCCCTTTGGTCAGCACCGTCCAGACCGCGTCGCAGTGGTCTTCGACATACAGCCAGTCGCGGATGTTCAGCCCGTCGCCGTAGAGCGGGACTTTTTTGTCTTCCATCAGGTTGGTCACAAACAGCGGGATCAGCTTCTCGGGGAAGTGATAGGGCCCGTAGTTGTTGCTGCAGCGGGTGGTCATCACCGGCATGCCGAAGGTGTGAAAATACGACCGCACCAGGCAATCGCCCCCCGCCTTGCTCGCGCTGTAGGGGCTGTTGGGCGCCAGCGGCGTCTCTTCGGTGAATTTAATCTCCGGCTTGTCTTCGGGCAGCGTGCCATAGACCTCGTCGGTCGACACATACACAAACCGCTGCACGCCCCGCGCCTTGGCCACATCCAGCAGCACCTGCGTCCCGGTCACGTTGGTCTGCACGAACGGCCCCGACCCCATGATCGACCGATCCACATGGCTCTCGGCCGCGAAATGCGCCACCTCGGTCACGCCCTGCTCCTGCCACACGCGGTCGATCGCCGCCGCGTCGCAGATGTCGGCCTTCACAAAAGTCAGGCGGTCGGGGTGCTTCTCGAGCAGATCGGTCAGGTTGGCGAGGTTGCCCGCGTAGGTCAGCTTATCGAGGGCGACAAGCCTGACCGCCTCGCCCCGACCCAGCAGCAGGCGGACAAAGTTCGACCCGATAAACCCGGCGGCGCCGGTGACGAGAATGGTGCGCATAGTCAAACGCCGGAAGAAACCCCAGCTCAACAGCCCATCGCCGAAATCTCGACGGCCGCGCGTCGCATCAAGCCGATCGCGATCGACAGCGTCGACAAACACCCGGCCGCCAGCGACGACCCCAACCGGGGACTGCCGGCCGACGGTTCATCCTTGCCTCTGGGCTGGCGCGACGAGACCACCTCGTCGTACAGCTCGATGATTCTGTCGATCTTTCGCTGCCAATCAAACTCACGCGCCGCCTTGGCCTCGCCCGCATCGCCCATGCGCCGTCGCAGGCCGGCGTCACGGTGCAGCCTGAGCACCGCGTCGGTGAGACGCCGCGTGAACGGCTCAGGCCCGCCTGTGGGATCAACCAGGATGCCGCACGTGTCATCGATGTAGTCGGCCGGCCCGCCCCACCGCGTCGCGATCACCGGCAGCCCGGCCGCCATCGCCTCGAGCACCACCGCGCCGCCGCACTCGAAGAGGCTCGGCAGCACGAATACGTCCGACCGGTGCAGCCGGCGCGCCGCCTCCTCCTGCACCAGCCAGCCGCTGAACCGCACCCGCCCGTCCAGCCCCAGCGCAGCCACGCGGGCCTCGGCGGCGGACATCGTTTGTCCGGTGCCGATGATCTCCAGCTCGATATCCGCCCCCTGCCTGACGGCGCTGCCCACCGCGTCGATCAGGTGGATCACGCCCTTCCACGCGTCGAGCCGCCCCATGAACACCAGCCGTGTCGCCGACCCCGCGCCGCGCCCGTTGTCATTCCCCGCCTCGCCCGGCCCGGCATGATCGAGGGGCGCACCGTCGATTCTCGCCCCGTCGACACGGGCCCCACCGTCGCGGGCATCGTCGACACGGCGATCGCCGACACGGGCCCCATCCATCGGAGCATCGTGGACTCGGGCATCGTCGATCGGAGCATTCTGGACCCGGGCCCCATCGATACCGGCCTTGTCGATTCGGGTCCCTTCCGCGCGCCCGGCGCGGCGCCACAGCGCCATGTCGACCCCGTTCTCCACCACCTGCTCGACCCGCGCCCGCATCATCGGCGGCAGCGCCCGGCGGGTACGCTCGTTGGCCACCATCACCAGCGCCGCGCGGCGCTTGGCAGGCATGAGCAGGTGCAGCCCCGCCGCCACCGCCCGCACCGCCACGACCGTCGCGTGCATCAGCCGCCCGTCGGTCGGTGCGTGCCCGCGGGGCCAGTGCATCCCCCCGTTGAGCGGGCCGAACACCACCGGCGCCCCCACATCCCGCAGCAGCGAAAGCTCCTTGGGCGAGACCGGCGTCGGCTGGTGAACCACATCGATCTCGTAGCGCGCCACCATCTCACGCACCGCGCGCAGCGCGTGGCGCTGCGAGATCATCCGCCCCGCCAGCCGGGTCGTGATCGCGCCCAGCCTGCCTCCCAGCCGCTCGGTGATGCGGTGGAGCAGGTTGTGGATCGGCAGGTTCTTCAGGAAATGCATCCGACCCATGTCGTCGGGAAACAGCCGGCTCAGCTCCTCCCGGTTGCGCTCGTGGGTCAGCAGCCGCACCTCGGCGCCGCGCAACCGCAACAGCCTGAACAGGTGATAGGGAATGGCCGCCTCGCCCCCGAACTTGCGTGAGGTGTTTTCGGCCACAATCAAGACGCGGGGACAGGGTCGCCGGGACATAAGCAGTATCCGCCGATCGCGCGGCCGCGAGACTGCCTCCGGCCATTGCGCCACGATCGTGGCGCGACGGCGTGCGAACTGTAAATGCGCAATTGTGCCGCCACGCAAATTGCCGCGTGACACCAGAGCCCGGTCGCTCAAGGCCAGGATGCGGTGCGAGGGGGCTTGGGCAGCGGCCGGTCGACACCGATCCGGCGCCGGGGCCCCGGGCGGCCATCGGACGAGGCGGTGCGGATGTCTAATCCGACGGTTGCAGGCAGTGACCGATTACGGCTTGCTCGGCACGTCGAGATTGGCGCCGGTCTGGGCGACGAGGTTGCAGACCTTGAGATAGAAGTCGATGTTTTCGCCGCCGTCGCCCCACCACCCGGTGACCTTGTCCGCGGTCATCAGGCCGCGGTCGATGTAGGCGTTGTTGACGTCGGTGATCTCCAGCTCGCCGCGGGCCGACGGCTTGAGCGTCTTGACGATGTCGAAGACCTGGTTGTCGTAGAAGTAGATGCCGATGACCGCCCAGTCGCTCTTGGGCTCCTTGGGCTTCTCGACGATCCGCACGACCCGGTCGCCGTCCATCTCGGCCACGCCATACGCCTTGGGGTTCTCCACCTTGCTGAGCAGGATCTTGGCGCCCTGCCCCTGGTGGCGGAACTTTCGGCACGCATCGGCGATCGTGTACTGCAGGATGTTGTCACCCAGGATCAGGCAGATCGAATCGCCGTCCACAAATCGCTCGGCCAGACCCAGCGCCTGGGCGATGCCGCCGGCGCCGTCCTGATAGGTGTATTGCAGGTTCTTGAGACCGAAGTCTGACCCGTTGCCCAGCAGGCGAATGAAGTCGCCGGCGTTGTTGCCCCCGGTGACCAGCAGCACCTCTTCGATGCCCGCCGCCACCATGCACTCCAGCGGGTAGTAGATCATCGGCTTGTTGTAGACGGGCAGCAGGTGCTTGTTGGTCACCTTGGTCAGCGGAAACAACCGCGAACCCGTGCCGCCGGCGAGAATGACGCCTTTCATTGAAATCCTCTTCCTATCGAACTGTCGCGGAGTACCGACAGCGTGTTCTATTCTTGCGACCCCTGATTGGTGCCACCGTACAGCACGGCGTGTTCCCGCACAATCGGGGATTCATGCCCCATAGACGACGCCGCCCGGCATGGTCGACAGCCGGCATGGTCGACAGCCCGGCATGTTCAACAGCCCGGCACACCCGATTGCTCGGTCAGTCGAAAAGATCGGCACATTCCTGAAGCGGCTTGTATTGCCGGTCTTTGGCGCTCAGCGTCGCCCGGGACGCGTCAATGCGCCAGTCGATCCCCAGCGCCGGGTCGTTCCACAACACCCCGCGCTCGTGCTGGGGCGAGTAATAGTTGCTCACCTTGTAGAGCACTTCGGTATTGGCCGCCAGCGTGACAAAGCCGTGGGCAAACCCGGCGGGGACGTAGATTTGCCGGAAGTTGTCGTCGGTCAGCTCCACCGCGACATGCTTGCCAAACGTGGGCGAGTTCCGGCGGATGTCGACCACTACATCGAGAATCGCACCCCTGGCGACCCGCACGAGCTTCGCCTGCGCCATCGGCGGGAGCTGGTAGTGCAGCCCCCTGACCACCGGCATCTCGACCGACAGCGAATGGTTGTCCTGCACCCACTGGTCGTGAATGCCCAGCCCCTCGAGCAGTTTGCGGTTGTAGGTTTCGGCGAAAAACCCGCGGTTGTCGCCGAACCGCCTGGGGACGATGACCTTGATGTCGGGAATATCGGTCGGGATCAATTCCATGGGCGTTGTTGTAGCCCAAGCCGCTGTTTCTCCCAAGCGGTAACCCGATCGGCGGGGGCGGTCAGGCGATGACCGCCAGGCTGCGAAGCGACTTGGGCGCCTCGAAGTGCACGTCTTCCTCGACAAGTGTCCGCGCTTCGATGGTGGCGCCGAAGTCGGCCGACAGGCGGTCGAGCAGCGCCTGCACGAGGTGCTCCGGGGCGCTGGCGCCCGCGGTCACCATCACGGTGCGCACGCCGTCGAACCAGTGGGGCTGGAGCTCGCGCTGGTCGTCGATCAGGTAGGCCGGCTTGCCGCGGGCGTGGGCGGTGTCGACCAGCCGCTGCGAGTTGGAACTGTTTTTCGATCCGATCACCAGCACGAGGTCGGCCTCGCTCGACAAGTCGCGGACCGCGTTCTGCCGGTTGGTCGTCGCGTAGCAGATGTCTTCCTTGGGCGGCGCCTTGATCTGCGGGTAGCGATTTTTCAGGGCGGCGATGATCGTTTCGGCGTCGTACAGGCTCAGGGTGGTCTGGGTGACGTAAGCCAGCTTGTCGGCTTGCCCGAAGGGCAGGCGATCGACATCGGCGGTCGACTCGACCACCGTGATCGACTCGGGCGCCTCTCCCACGGTGCCGACGGCTTCGTCATGGTTGCGGTGCCCGACGAAGATGATGTGGTAGCCCTGCTTGGCAAACCGCAGAACCTCGAGATGCACCTTGGTCACCAGCGGGCAGGTGGCATCGACTTCGCGGAGGTTGCGCGATTTCGAAGCCGCCCTCACCGCCGGCGAGACGCCGTGGGCCGAGTAGACCACCACGGCACCGTCAGGCACCTCGGAGATGTGGTCGACAAACGTCACCCCGCGCGAACGAAAGTCGTCGACGACGTGGCGGTTGTGGACGATCTCGTGAAACACGTAGACCGGCGGGCCCACCAGCTTGAGGAGCTGATCGACCACGTCGATCGCCATGTTCACCCCGGCGCAAAACCCGCGTGGATTGGCAAGCAGGATCTTCATCTGCCGGGATTCTAGAGGGTGTTTGGCACTTTGGCAGCGAGAGCCGACGCCAAAAGCAGCGGGCACGCCGGGCATGCTTCCGGCGTGCCCACTGAGCCAGGAGTTGAGATCAACCCGGGGGGCTAACCGAAAATCACCCCCGTACGCAGACCACTCACCGGCGTCGCCGGCGCAGCGCCAGCAGGCCCAGGCCGGCGACGGAGATCAGGCCGGCCGGTTCGGGGATGACGCCGATGCGTTCGAGCGTCACGCCTTCGATGGCGGTGTCGGTGAGGTCGAACCGGAAGTAGTGCGGGCCGGCCAGCGGCAGCGCGTTGAACCGAAGCAGCACTTCGAAGTCGCCTCCGGAGTTGAGCTGCGCCAGGACCGGATCGCTCGCATCGGTCGCGGTATACATGCCGGCGGAGTAGGCGTTGAGATAAACCAGCAGGTCTGCCACGCTCGTCGAGCCGGCGAACTCGAGGTCGAGCAGGACATAGACCGGCGCGGTCGGGGGCGGCGTGGTAAACCCGGTGATGGTGACGAAGCCCTCTTCGACAGGGCCGAACAGGTCGCTGTAGGAGGCGAGGTATTCGGTTTGGCTGCCGTCCATCATGAGGGTGTCGAGCGGCGTGCCCGAGCCGGGCGCCGTCTGGGTCATGACGATCGGCGTGGCAAAGCCGCTCAGCGAATAGGCGAACGACTCGCCCGTGGTGTCGCCGAGCGGGCGGTCTTCGTCGGTGGCCAGCGTGATGGTCGCGGAGAACATGCCCGCGGCATCGGGATCGAAGCTGGCGTCGAACTGACCCGACGCGCCCTTGGCGATGACCTGTGATCCGCCGGTGCTGAATCGGCTCGACCCGCTGAGCGCCGGCACGACGGTCAGGTCGGTCAGCAGGCTGTTACCGCCGTTGTCGTCGGTGGTGGTGTTGGCGATGCCGGCCACCGTGAGCGACTTGACGTCGCCCATGAAGACGACGCCGTAGTTGACGGTCGCGGTTCCGCTGGCCGACGCGACCGGCCCGACCGCCTTGCCCGACAGGGCTGCGACGGCGTTGCCGCTAAACGCGTCGTTGCTGGTGACGGTGACGCTGGCGGCCAGCGTGCCCCGGCTGGTCGGGCTGTAGGTGTAGGTGCGGGAGGTCGATTCACCGTCGGCGACGCTGTATGCCGCGGGGTTGCTGGGCCCTGAGACCAGGGGCGACGCCGACGAGCCGAACGATCCGCTGAGCGTGGTGCCCGGGGCGTTGACGTTGGCCACGGTGAGCGAAGTGGAGCCGGTCGTGCCGACGCGGACCGCGCCGAAGTCGCCGCCGGTCACCTCGCGGGTGGGCGAGAGCAGGTAGAGGATGTCGCCGTCGGTAAAGGCGGCATCGGTCGAGGCGTAAGTGACGCCGCCGACGGTGCCCTGGATCGAGAAGCTCGCTGTGGTCGCCGAGGGCGCGAGCGTGGCATAGACGCCGTTGCCGGAGAGGGTCGAGAGGTTGGTGGGCCCGGTGCCGCCGAAGGCGGGCTGGGTGAGATAGCCGCCCGACTTGAGTTGGCTGACGTTGCCGGCGCCGCCGAAGCCGGGGTTGTTGACGGTGGGTCGTCCG
>CAZBOE010000020.1:36645-36863 GCA_964493365.1 uncultured Tepidisphaeraceae bacterium
CGGACCGTCGGACGAGCGCTGCCAGCGCGTTGGCCGGGGCGTCGGTGACGACGGTGTTGAACGCGACCGATGCCGAGAGCGTCGTGCGTCCGAAAGCTTCGGCGGCGTTGCCGGAGCTGTTGACGATGAAGACCGAGGGCCCCGAGGGGATGGTGGGGGTTGCGGTTCCGCCGAAGTGGGGATTGGCGTTGCGCGGGCCGGTGGCGGCGGCGGTGACC
>CAZBOE010000021.1:0-5877 GCA_964493365.1 uncultured Tepidisphaeraceae bacterium
TGTGTCATAGGCTCCCAGCAGCAGGCCGAGGTCGTCGAAGGTGACGTTGCCGTCGCCGTCGAGGTCGCTGGCGGACCAGGGTGCGACGGCGGTTTCGTACTGGCCGAGCAGGATGCCCAGATCGTCGAAGCCGACGGCGGTGTCGCCATTGGTGTCGCCGAAGAGTCGGTGGAACTGGACGGCGGTGTCTCCGCCGGCGAGGGGCTGGGCGAAGGCGTCGACGATCAATGCAGACTGGAGGCTCAGGGTGTAGAAGCCGTCGGGCAGAGAGCCGTTGATGAGGTCTGGGCCGGTGAAGGTGAGGAGATAGGTCGAGCTGTCGCCGCCGGGATTTGTGATGTCGGCGGCGACGGGGTTACCTGCGACATCGAATACGGCGATGGCGCCGGGAGAGAGGGTGACGGGGTGGTCGAAGGCGAGCGTGAGGCTGCGGACCGACGAGCGCGAGACGTCGCCGTCGTTGACGGTGGCGGCGGTCAAGGCGGGCGCGGGCGGTCCGACCACGACGAGCGCCGATGTGGCGGTGTAGTCGTCGCGGAGCGGGATGCCGGCCGGCGTGGGATCGCCGGTGAAGGTGGTGAAAGTGCCGGTGCGGGATGCACCGATCACGACGGGGAACTGCTGGGCGAGGGGCGGGTTGTACCCGTTAACGAGGTTGGCGGTGAGGGCGCCGCCGAGGCTGACGGCGCCGGTGGCGACGACCTGCCCGAAGTCGGTGCCCGCGTTCGGACCGGCTATGTCTACGTTGATCGCGCTACCCGGCTGGGTGAAGTTGCCGTTCACTGTCAACACACTGCCCGCGCCGAGGTTGAGCGTGCCGGTGTTGGTGAATGCACCGGCGGTGGAAAAGTCTCGCCCGTTGGAGAGCGTGAGGGTGCCAACGTTGGTGCCCAATGCGTTGAGCTTGGCAAACGAGCCACTGCCGTAGAGTTCCACAATGGCCTGACTGGTTGTGATGTTGCTGCCGGTGGCGATGTCGAGACTGCCGTTGCCGATGCGCCAAGTGCCGCCGGTCAGTGTGTTGCCGACCTGCTGATTTACGGGGCCGTTCAGAGACAGGGTCCCAGCCATAACGTCGATCGTTCCGGTGCTATGGACGACCGTGCTGATCGTCGTGCTGACCATCCCTGTCTTCACCAGTGTGCCAGCATTGACCACGAGATTACTGCCGCTGAAATTCCGGAAGGCGTCGCCGTTCAAGTTGTTCGTGGACACGTTCACCAAGCCGCTTGGCAAGTTGACCAGAGTTCCGGACTGCATAATCAACTGGCGGCTTAGATCCACGACCCCAGCATTCTCCAGTGCGCGAGAGAGGTTGACATCCGAAGAAGTGATGGATGCCGTCGCCCCTGCCGCGATGATCGTCTTCCCGCTGCCGCTCATCGTCCCGCCGGTCCAGTTAAGCGTGCCGGTGACCGTCACGTCGCCGCTGCCATCTATGTTGCCTGCTCCGGAGAGGTTCACCGTGCCTACCGTCACCGCGGCGTTGAATGCCTTTGGGGAAGGGTTGCCAGAACCTGACAGATTCAGGGTCGATGCCGTCACCGGGCCGCTGAAGGTGATAGGCGAAGGCGAGGTTACGTTGATCGTGGTTGCAGAAGTAGATCCGCTGATCGTCGCTGGATTGAAGGTGAACGAGAGCGTTCCACCCAGGTTGATCGTCCCGGCAAACTGGTTATTGGTCCCTCCACTGACGACAACGTTGCCCATTCCCGCGATGGTTGTTCCTGCGGCGAACTGATGACCGACCCCGAACAGTCCCGGGGAGCCAAGCTGAAGCGTTGCACCCGCGTCCACGGCGAATGTGCCTGCGGAATGAGTTCCGCCACTGCGCAACTCGAGGACGCCGCCGTCCACGTTGACCGTGCCCGAGTTGTTGAACTTAAGTGGCCCCGGCCCAGCCAAATGTGAGATCGTCGTCGTGCCTGCACCCAACCGATTGAACGTGCCCATGTTGTTGAACGCAGGACTGGTGTGGAAGTTGGCTACGTAGCTGGCATTCCCTGTCGCGTTGAAAACGGCTCCGGGCATGTTGTTGAGAGCTGACGGGCTGTCCTGGATGCTGAAGCCGATACCTGAGCTGTCGTTGATCACACCGAAGTTGTCGAGCGTTCGATTCAGATTCTTCCCATGTCCGCCTGAGATGGTCGCCGTTCCCCCTGCCGCGATGATCGTCTTCCCGCTGCCGCTCATCGTCCCGCCGGTCCAGTTGAGCGTGCCCGTCACCGTTACGTCGCCGCTGCCGGTGAGCGAGCTGCTTGCCCCGAGGTTAAAAGCTGGCAGCATCTGTGGGGCGTTGAGTATCAACTGGGCCGTCTCCAGTTGGACTGACGCCGTGATTGTGTTTGCAGCGTTAAGAGAGTGCGAGTTGTTTCTGAAGATCGCCCATCCGGCGCCGCCGATGTTGAGGCCGGGGTTGGAGAACGAAGTTGTCGAGCTGAATCGAAGACTACTTCCCTGCCCGACATGCAGCGTCCCGGAGGACGCTACTGGCCCAAAGGTCTCGACAAGAGGCATTTCAGCATTGATCGTGCCAGCGTTGTCCACTCGCGGGTACAGGATCGATCTCCCGGTCCCCGTGAAGCTCAGCGTCCCGGTGTTGGTGATCACGGAACTCGGCCCGCCAAAGATGTCAGCGAACCCGTTGGACTGAACGGTGAAGGTGCCTTCGTTGATCAGAGTCGAGATCTCAAGGCGGTTGAGGCCGATGACATCGCCGTCCAGCCATGTGGTGGTTCCGGCATTGCGGATTGTCTTTCCGGCGGAGCGCTGAACGTTGCCGATGATGCTCGCACTCGCCCCAGGTGCGATGATCAGATCGCCAGAGCCAGCGAGAACACTGAAGGAGCCGCTGCCGTCTGTAGTCCAAATCAAGCTGCCCGTCACTGTTACGTCACCCGCTCCAATAAGGACGCCAGACAGGTTGGTGCCGACCAGAGTCGTGGTCGCGTGCAACGTCGACGCGGCGGCGAGGGAGAGAGTGCCGGCGATCGTGAGGTTCTCGTGGCTCACGAGGCTGTTGACCGTCTGCGTGCCTGTGATCTGGATGGTGGGGTTGGCGGCGATGCCGATGTAGACGTCGTCGGTCGGGCTGGGAAGGATGTCAGTGTTCCAATTCAGCGGATCGGTCCAGTTCACGCCGTCGCCACCGCCGTCCCAGGCGATGGTCCCGGGGACGAAGACGTACGCCGACCCGGAGTCCACGAAGGCCGCATCATCGTAAGGGCTGCCGATGACGAGGTAGTCGCCTTCGGTACTGATTGATTGACCAAACTGATCGCCGGCGGCGCGGTCGAACGCGGTTAGCTTGGCGGTTTGCTCCCATGTACCGACGCGAAAGACGTAGACGCTTCCGGCCGCGCCGTCGTCCTCACTGGCTCCGACGAAAACAAAGTCGTTCGTCACCGCGACCTCAACGCCAAAGCGGTCGTTGGGGGCACCATCGGACGCTGTGAGTTTGGTCAGGAATGTGCCGTCGCGGTTGAAGACATAGACGCTGCCTGAGTCGGTGCCCTGATCGTCGTCACGAAAGCTACCGATGACCGCGTACTGTTGATTGAGGGCAACCGAGATACCAAAGAAGTCATTGGCTTGCCCATCGGGGGGAACGAATTTCCTGATCTGAGTACCAGAAGCCAGGTCGTAGAGGTAGGCACTTCCGGTGCGAACGCCGCCGTCGTGATAGGCACCGATCAGTGCGACATCTCCATCGACTGCAGTACCGAATCCGAAACGATCGAATGAACTGAGATCGGCGGGCACGAGCTTTCGAAGAAAGTCGCCTGTGGTCCTGTCGAACACGTAGGCACTGCCCGAGTCGGCACCTCGATCGTCATCGGAGTAGTTGCCGACGAGCAGGTGGTTGGTGCCGATCGAGACCGCGCGGAGGCTAAATCCGTCGAATGCCTGTCCATCGTTCGGGACGATTTTTCGCGTCTGTGTCCCGGTCGAGCTGTCGAAAAGGTATGCACTTCCGGAGTCTGTGCCTGCCACATCATCTAAGAAACTGCCGATGAGTGCCGTCTGTCCAGATAGGGCAACCGAAGAGCCGAAGACGTCACCCGTGCCGGGATCACTGGCCTGCAACTTGCGATCGATCGACCCCGTTGGCAGGTCAATAATGTATCCGCTTCCGGAGTCTGCTAGAGCTTGGTCATCGCGAAAGGCTCCGACCAGCAGCTTCTGCCCCGATACACTTAGGTCTACACCGAATGCGTCGCCAGCGCCCGCGTCATTCGGCGTTAGCTTCTGAAGCTGTGTCCATGACCCGCCCGCCAGCAGCCGCCGACTCTCCAACGCCTCAGCCACGGCGGCGGTCATGCTTGCTCTAGACTTTTGGCGGACCCAGACCTTCTTCCGGTTGATGCGGTGCATGCTCCACTCCCTGTTCAGATCTTGCGGTGGCGTCATGGCCCCAACGCCGAACCCCGTCGGCCTCACTCTGCGCCTCGTTTTCTTGCCGTCAATTCGTAAAGCTGCGTCGTCTTCGTCGCTCGTTATGAGAGCGCGCACCCGGCGGGACCACGGTGATTTGCCCGGGGCGAGCGGGCACAGTCCGCCGCCCGCTCCCCCCGGGCGGGCGGGCGGTTTGTGCTTGTGGGGGAAGACTTTGGCTGGCAAGATTCTGATCGTCAATCCCCGTGTTCACGGGGAACCGGTGTGGGAAGCGAGAGGTTGAGCGGATGGGCAAGAGCAGCATTCCCACGCGGGCGCAGATTCGCGTGGTGACGCGGGCGATGTTCGAGCTTGGGCGGGCCGGGACGTTGGCCGAGCGGTTGCGGGTGCTGGGTGAAGCGACTCGGCGGTTGACCGGGGCGCGCGATGTGGCTGTGCTGCGGGTCGAGGGGTTGGCCGGTTGGCATGACTTGAGGGTCACGTCGATCCAGCACGTCGGGATCATTCCGGATGAGATGGTGCGGCTGTGGACACAGGGGGTGATCTCGACCGACCCGAAGGCGGACGAGCACATGATCCGCACGTATGAATCGCGCCGGGCCTGCGGAACGGCGCGGCGGGGTGATTTCTTCACCCGCACCGAGTGGGGTCGGCTGGCGCAGTCGGAGATGGCGCGGTTGTGTCGCTGCGGGGATGAACTGGTGAGCTGGGAGCGGCTGCCCGGCGACGCGCATGTGGGCCTGGCCGCTCATCGCGACATCAACGAGCCGCGGTTCAGCCAGCGTGATGCGCGGGCGCTGAGGATCTTGTGCGAAGAGGTCAGCATGCTGGTGAGCGAAGGCCGGCTGACGCTGGCCGAGCCGTCGGGGCCGAGGCTGTCGCCGCGTGAGGGGCAGTTGCTGAAGCTGCTGTGCGAGGGAGCGAGCGTCAAGACCGCGGCACACCAACTGGGCATCACGCATCGCACGGCCGAGGGGTATGTCAAAACACTCTATCGCAAGCTGGGCGTCAACAGCCGGGCGGAGTTGATCGCGCTGATGGTCAGGCGAGTCTGATGGGTGGCCGAGGGTGGTGATCGCGCGAGCGCGCCGGGTGGAAAGGGCGCGTTTCTGCTGTGGCGCGGGCGTCTCGCCCGCGGGGGATCGCGGTCGAGTTAAGGTTCATCAGGGTGTTGGCTGTGGTCATGGGTTTGGCGCGAGCCGCCTGCGCGGCAGGCCGCGGGCGAGACGCCCGCGCCACGGACGGGTGCACTGCGATGTGACGCTCGCGTCGCGGGGGGGGGGCGTGGGCGATGGTGGGGAAAAAGCCAGAAGCCCCTCGCTTGGGGCAAGGGGCTTCGGGGGCTACAGGAGGATCGGGGGTTTGGGCTGTTCGCCCGCCGGGGCTTACCGGCGCGGGCGGCGGAAGAGCAGGCCGGTGAGTGCCAGGCCGGCCATGGCCGACGAGGGCTCGGGGATGGCGATGACCAGCTGGGGGGCCAGG
>CAZBOE010000021.1:5887-9742 GCA_964493365.1 uncultured Tepidisphaeraceae bacterium
ACATCGACCTCGACCCGCTCCCCGTCCACCGACGGGCCAGTGTTCGCGCGAGGCGAAGATGAGGTTGTCGGAGCGGACGGGGAGCGGGTCGAGGTCGATGTTGTTCTTCTGGACGATGTAGAAGCTCGCGGTGGTGTAGCCGCCGTCGAGCAGGTCGGTCAGGAAGTCGACCAGCGCCGCACGGTTACTTTCGAACACGCTGGGGCCCATGTTGACCGGCGAGTTCTCGAGGCCGCTGGTGAAGGAGAACATGGTGCCGGCGGGGCGTGCCGGGTTCTTGGCGTCGTAGTTGAGATAGCCGAGGAACTCGGTGAACGCGGGATCGAAGTCGGCGCCGACGGTCGCGCCGGGGCGGTCGAAGCTGGCGATGTCGGGATAGCTCGTCCCGGTGGTGGTCATGTAACCGGGCTGGTTGATGTAGGTCTGATACGAATAGAGGCCCTGGACGATGCCGTCGTCGCCGAGGTCGGCGAGGTAGTTGTTGCGGACGGTCAGGTTGTTGGCGTAACGGGTGGCGTTGGTGGCTTCAGCGGCGGCGCTGTAAGCGGGGTTTTCGTGGCGGATGCCCGGGGCGCGGTTGGGGTTGGCGGGGTCGGAGTTCCAGGACGGCGGGTTGGCGACGGTGACCGGCGGGAGCGGGGCGCCCAGCGCGGGGTTGCCGGGGTTGGGCTGGCTGGCCGGGTGAGCGCCGGTGGGGGTGACGGGGCGGGCGTCGCCGGCGTCGCGGTAGATGACGGTCTGCTCATTCCAGGTCGAGGCGAGGGGGGCGTTGCCCTTGACGCCGTAGATCTTCACGCCGCCGGCGTTGGTGCCGCCGAGGTTGGCATTGCGGGAGAAGAGGCGGAGGTCGGCGTTGCCCTGCAGGTCGGCGGAGGTGAGGCCGGTGAGGTCGAAGCGGACCAGCGCGACGCGGTTCTGACCGGAGGTGGTGCGGACGGAGAGCTCGGTGATGGCGCCGCCGGTGTTTGCGGCGGCCGGAAGGGTGCCAAAGCCGCGGGCTGCTTCCGGATCGTCTTCGCGGAGTTCGGCGTCGGCCGACGCCTTGATGGTGACGGCGGCATAAGCCGACGAGACGGCGAACATGCCGGTCAGCGCGACCGCACTGGCGAGCACGAGAAACGAGTCGTTACGAAGGTGCATGATGCTCTCCTGCCTGTGCCCCGTTTGGGCGGGGCGGATGTGAAGGAATGCCTGATGGCTACGCGGACAGTCGAGTCAACCCAGACGTGTGATTCACTCCGCCTCGACGTGCCCGAACCGGCGACAGCCGCCGGTTGGTTGCACCTATAGTGACATGGATTTCCGCGTTGCCGAGAGGTTTGTCACATCGGTCAAACAGGTAACACACAAATCACAAGTCATCACCGATCGAGTTAAAATATTGTGTGCCAAACGCATGTATTGCATGTGTGAATAATTCGGGCGGCATTAGAAATATTTGTGTTGCGCCAGCACAAATGAAACGAACGTAACAGATCGGATGATTGGCAGCGGTCATGCTTGCGCGCATGGGGCGTGGTGTGTGTTCTCGATTGCATATCGGGATATGCCGGGCGTATCGCCGGCAACGGAAGAGCCGGCTGGCGGGATCACACGAACTCTGCCGAAAAATGCGGTGTTTTTCCGAGGATCGATCGCACGTCGCCTGGCGGTCGCGGCCGGGCGAACGCTGTCAGAATGACGCCCTGCGCCTAAGCGCGAGATGACAGAGCCCGGCAGGGTGCTGTCTGCGTGATCGGTGCGAAAGGCACGTTGGCGGAGCGTGCGCGAGCCGGTCGAATTGTCGTGGCGGATGCGCTGGCGGTGGGTCGTCTTGTGGCGGGATTCTCAAGATCAACTTAACTCGATGAATCTTCAGATTGCGCGGCCGCCTTTTTGGGGTGGACCTGAGCGCGCCATGGGAGCAGAGGGGCGGTCGGCGCTGCACCGGGGCGGCGGCTGGTGTTCCGCCCGTGGGCGGGGTAGCGCGGCGTGCGTCTGATCCGGCGAGGGGATGCCGCGCGGGGGGATTGATGGGAGCGGTTGGACTGGCACAGTATGCGGCATTAGGCTCGGCGGGCATGAACTGGAGGCGGATCGCGATATTGGGGCCGGGGCTGATCGGGGGCTCGCTCGGGCTGGCGGTGCGCCGGCGGTGGGCAGGATGCGAGGTGGTCGGCTGGACACGCAAGGCCGAGACGGCGCGCAAGGGGCTCGAGGTGGGGGTGGCGCATCGATTCGCGGCGTCGGCGGCGGAGGCGGTGACCGGGGCTGACCTGGTGGTGTTGTGCACGCCTGTGGGGACGTTTGAGGGCATCCTCAAGGAAATCAGCCCGGCGCTGGCGGCGGGCGCGATCGTGACGGATGTCGGCTCGACCAAGGCGTCGTTTGTGAGAACGGCCGAGGCGGTGTTGAAGGCTGGGGTTTCGGTGGTGGGGTCGCACCCGATGGCGGGCAGCGAGAAGAAGGGGCCCGCCTATGCGTCGGCCGACCTGTTCGAGGGCGCGCCGTGCATCACGACGCCCGGAGCGCGGGCCGACGAATCGGCGCTGGAGTCGGTCGAGGGCATGTGGCGCGAGGTGGGCTGTCGGATCACGCGGCTGGGCCCGGAGGAACACGACCGGCTGATGGCGATGGTTTCTCACCTGCCGCATGCGACGGCGGTCGCGCTGGTGCGGGTGCAGCCTGACGCGGCGCTTCCGCTGGCGGCGGGCGGGTTTCGTGACAGCACGCGCGTGGCCGGCGGCGATCCGCAGATGTGGCACGATATCTTTGTCGACAACGCCGTCGCGGTGCGGGCGGCGATCGCCGCCGTCAAAAGCGAGCTCGACGCGTTTGACGCGATGCTGGCGAGCCAGGATTCGCAGGCGATCATCCGATGGCTCAGCGAGGCGGCGGATCGCCGACGACCGATGTTTCCGGGGCTGACGCGGCTGGGCGGATAGGGCGGGCGGCCTGCCCATCGACTTCGGGCGGGTCTTAATCGCATTGTCGTTTGACGGGCGACCTGGCGCGGTCGGCTTCGCGCCGGGGGAAGGGCGATGCGCCGGCGACCGCGGTGGCGGCGCCGGGCGCAACACGCCTGACCGGCAGCGGGTTGCAGGGGCTGCAACGGGGACGAAAGGTTTGTCGGAACAGAAGTGGGCGAGCGAAGCAGGCCCGAATACGGTATGTTGCGAAAACGTTTGTGCTGAGTGCGGCGCGACGGTTAATGGTGCGCAGATCGCGCGGCGTCGGCGGATGGTTGCGGGGTGGGGCTTGTGGTTCGGCGGATGAGGTTGGCTGAACGATGGCGTGCCGGGCGTTTGCAATTTCTTCCGAGGACAACGTCGCCACGCTGACAGGCGATCTGGCGACGCCCGGCGAGGTGACGATCGACGGCGCGGGCTCGGTCCGATCGGTCGCGGCCAGGGAAGCGATCCGGGCGGGCCACAAGATTGCGCTGGTGGCGATCCCGGATGGCGGCGCGGTCATCAAGTATGGCATTCCGATCGGCCGGGCCACCTGTGACATCGCGCCCGGGCAGTGGGTGCATTTGCACAACCTGCGCAGCGAGTTTGATGCGCGGTCGCAGACGTTTGACCCTCACACCGGCGCGGCAACCGACACGGTCTATGAGTGACGCGACCCTTCCAACCTGGACCGGCTATGGCCGCGCCGACGGCCGCATCGGCGTGCGGAATCTCGTGCTGGTGGTGTACACCGTCGAGTGTGCGCAGCACGTGGCGCACGCGGTGGCGGCGGGCGAGCAGGATGTGCAGGTGATCGGGTTTCCGGGGTGTTACGACAATCAATATGCCGTGCGGCTGATGCTGGCGCTGGCGCGGCATCCCAATGTCGGGGCGGTGCTGGCGATCGGGCTGGGGTGCGAGTTTA
>CAZBOE010000021.1:9761-35606 GCA_964493365.1 uncultured Tepidisphaeraceae bacterium
GACAAGCTGGCGGAGGTGGTCGCGCAGTCGGGGCGGCCGAGTGACTGGTTTTATATTCAGCAGCAGGGCGGCACGCGTTCGAGCATCGAGCGGGGCAAGGCCAGTGTTCGTGAGATGAAGGCGCGGATCGACGCGCAGACGCCGCGTGTGCCGATGGGTTTGAGCGATCTGACGATCGGTGCCGAATGCGGGGGGTCGGACGGCACGAGCGGGCTGGCGGGCAATCCGGTGGTCGGGGCGCTATTCGACCGGCTGGTCGATGCGGGCGGCACGGCGGTCTTCGAAGAGACGGTGGAGATGATCGGGTTGCGTGAGATCCTGCTGTCGCGGGCGGCCGGGCGCGAAGCGCGCGAGCAGGTCTCGGCGGCGTATGACAAAGCGGTCGAGTATTGCAGGGCGGTGAGGCAGTTTTCGGCATCGCCGGGCAACTTTGCCGGCGGGCTGACGACGATCGAAGAGAAGAGCATGGGGGCGCTGGCCAAGAGCGGACGGAGGCCGATTCGCGGGGTGATTCGGGTGGCGCAGCGTCCGCCGACGGCGGGGCTGTGGATGCTCGACAGCGTGCCCGACCCTCACTTCATGGGCTTTGGCTACACGAATCCGAACGACACCGAAGGGATCATGGATCTGATCAGCGTGGGGTCGCAGATCGTGTTGTTCGTGACCGGTCGGGGGAGCGTGATCGGGTCTCCGGTGGCGCCGCTGATCAAGGTCACGGGAAATGCGCAGACCTATCAGCGGATGATCGAGGACATGGATTTTGACGCCAGCCCTGTGCTCCGGGGCGAGCAGACCCTCGAGCAATGTGCCGCGGATTTGCTGAGCCTGGTGGTCGAGACGGCGGGCGGTCGGCCGTCGAAGCCCGAGGCGCTGGGGCACCGGGAATACTTTGTGATGTACAAGCACCAGGAGACGCCGCCGCTGACGATCGGATGCAGAGCATGAGCACGCAAACCCACCACAACGACAATCCGTTTCGCATCGACGGCATGACCGCGCTGATCACCGGCGGCGGCTCGGGCCTCGGGCTGGGCATCGCGCAGTGCATGGTGGCGGCAGGGGGGCGGGTCGTGCTGGTGGGCCGACGCGAGAGCGAACTGGCAAAGGCGGCGCGGGAACTGGGGGCGTCGGCGAGCTATGTCGCGGGCGACGTTACGCGGTTTGAGGCGGGTGCGGAGCTGGTCGCGTCGGCCGAGCGGGCGGCGGGCGCGCCGATCGACATTCTTGTCAACAACGCGGGCATTCACCTCAAAAAGCCGGCCGACCAGACTGGGGTCGACGAGTTTGAGTCGGTGCTGCGGACACATGTGCTGGCGGCGCACAACCTGACGAAGATCACCCTGCCGACGATGCTGGCGCGGGGCAGGGGCGTTGTGCTGTTCACCGCGTCGATGGCGTCATTCATGGGTCTGCCGAATGTGGTCGCCTACTCGGCGGCCAAGTCGGCTTACCTGGGCATGGTTCGCTCGCTGGCGGCCGAGGTGTCGGGGCGGGGCGTGAGGGTGAATGCGATCGCGCCGGGCTGGATCGAGACGCCGATGCTGCGCCAGGCGCTCGACGGCGACCCGGCCCGCAAGGCGAAGATCCTGGCGCGCACGCCGATGGGCGGCTTTGGCATGCCACACGACATCGGACACGCGGCGGTGTATCTGTCGTCGCCCGCGGCGCGTTTCGTGACGGGCGTTGTGCTGCCGGTGGATGGCGGCGCGAGCATCGGATTTTGATCGGCATGGCCTGCCGCATCGGCCTGCGATGCGGCGCGGCGAGAGCCGGCACATCAGAGGGCACTAATTTGAAAGAGCACATGGTGACACCGGTTTATCCGTGGATGTCCGACCAGCGCGACGGCACGTATCGCAACCCGGTGGTGTGTGCGGACTATTCAGACCCCGATGTCATCCGCGACGGCGATGACTATTTCATGACGGCGTCGAGCTTCACCGATACGCCGGGCCTGCCGATTCTGCATTCGAGAGACCTGGTCAACTGGCGGCTGATCAATCATGCGGTGAAGAACCTGCCACACGAGCGCTATGCGCGCGTGCAGCCCGGGTGCGGCGTGTGGGCGCCGTCGATCCGCAAGCATGATGGAAAGTTCTGGATTTTCTTCCCCATGCCCGACGAGGGGATCTATGTGACGACGGCCGACCATCCGGCCGCGACGTGGTCTAGGCCGCACCTGCTGCAGGAGGGCAAGGGTCTGATCGACCCGTGTCCGCTTTGGGATGACGACGGTTCGGCCTATCTCGCTTATGCCTATGCGCGGTCGCGCGCCGGGATCAAAGACCGCCTGCGGGTGTCGCCGATGTCGCCGGACGGCAGGCGGCTGATCGGCGAGGGGCAGATCGTGTTTCATGAGCCCGAGCGTCATCCGACGCTGGAGGGGCCGAAGTTTCACAAGCTTGGCGATTACTACTACCTGTCCGCCCCGGCGGGCGGAGTGGCGACGGGGTGGCAGCTGATCCTGCGATCGCGGCATGTTTACGGCCCTTACGAAGAGAAGGTCGTGCTGGCGCAGCGCGACACCCCGGTCAACGGCCCGCACCAGGGCGCGATGGTCGATGCGCCCGACGGGCGGTGGTGGTTTGTGCATTTTCAGGACGCGGGGGTGTATGGGCGGATCGTGCACACCCAGCCGGTGCGGTGGGAAGACGGGTGGCCGCTCATGGGGGTGGATCAGGATGACAAGGGCGTGGGCAAGCCGGTGCTGCGATATGACATGCCGGTGAAGGGCGCGGCGCCCCAGACGCCGGCCACGAGCGACGAGTTTGACGGCCCGGCGCTGGGCCTGCAGTGGCAGTGGCACGCGAATCATGACGATGACTGGTGTTCGCTGACCGCGCGGAAGGGGTGGCTGCGCCTCAAGGCGCTGCCGGCGCTGGATGACCTGGGGACGACGCCGAGCCTGCTGCTCCAAAAGCTTCCGGCCCGTGCGTTTGCGGCGATGGCGCATGTCGAGCTTGGGCAAGGGCTGATCGGACAGGCGGGCCTGATCGTGACGGGCAAGACCCACGCGGCGCTGATGCTGGACCGATCGGCGATGGGAGAGGGATCTGTCGAGACGCTCAAGCTGATCGTCGACAACCAGGAGGTGGTGAGCGTGGGCGGCGTCGGCGGTGCTGCGGTGCTGCTGGTCGAGATGGCCGACGGGGGTGTCTGCCGGTTTGGCTATGCCGCGGGCGCGGGCGAGCCGGTGACATGGCTGAGCCGAACCTTTGCCGCAACAGAGGGGCAGTGGATCGGGGCCAAGGTGGGGCTGGTCTGCCGGGCGAGTGCGGGCGCAGGACGGAGCGACGCGCTGGCCGGGCATGCGGATATCGACTGCTTCCGGTTTGCGGCGCCCGGCACATGGTGAGCATCGCCAGCCGTCGCCGATTTCGACGGGGAGGTGATGCTCCTGATGCGCATGGCGTGCGACCTCTTATCCAGTCATTGCGTTGCGGGATTGCGTCACTGCCCCGAGCCATCGCGACGCAGGGCCGGCCGGTGTTTACGGCGGTTTGACTTGACCGCGGCAGACGATACTTTTCCAATCCGGTCGGGGGGTTCAACGATGAGTCGCCCGATGACTACTCGCCTGAGGGTGGAGCCTTGCCCATCAAACGACCGCGTCGCGTCGCGCTGATCATCGAGACACAGGTCGTTCCGCGCCGGTTGATGATCAACGGCGTCGCCCGATACATCCGCGAACATGACCCGTGGGCGATCTACCTCAAGCCCTTCGCGGCCGACAAATCGCTTGGGCAGTGGTTGAGCGCCTGGGGAGGCGACGGCGTGATCGCCGCGGTGACCGACGCGGAGGTCGATCTGCTTCAGCACCATGACATTCCCGTCGTCGATCTGATCGGCATTCACCGTCGCGAGGGCGTGCCGCTGATCCGAACCAACGACGCCTCGGTCGGCCGACTGGGCGCCGAGCACCTGCTTGACCGCGGATTCAGGCACTTCGGGTTTGTCGAGTATCCCGAGCATGCCTGGTCGACCCGGCGCTGTGAGGCGTTTGCGAGGCGGGTGATGGAAGCGGGCATGTCATGCCATGTCAAGGAGATACCCCATCCGCGCAGCGGAATTGGCGGGCCGGAGGTCTGGGAGAAACAGCAGCATGATCTTGGGGCGTGGCTGGCGGAGCTTCCCCGGCCGGCAGGGGTCATGTGCAGCACCGACCTGCTGGCGCAGCAGCTTCTCGAGGCGTGTCTGCGCAACAACATTGTCGTGCCCGAGCAGATCGCGGTGATCGGCGCGGATAACGATGAGCCGATCTGCCGCATCGCCTATCCCTCGCTCAGCAGCGTGATCATCAACGACGATCTCCGCGGATACATGGCCGCGGCGGTGCTCGATCGCATGATGAACGGCGAAGCGGCGCCGACCGACACGGTCTGGGTGGAGCCGGCCGGCGTGTTTGCGCGGGCGTCGACCGACATCCTCGCCGTCGAGGACGCGATGGTGGCGTCGGCGCTTCGTTTCATTCGCGATCACGCCTGTGGCGACATCAATGTCGAAGACGTGGTCGGCCATGTGCCCGTGTCGCGCAGCGTGCTGGAGCGCCGGTTTCGCAAGATCGTCGGTCGAACAATCAACAGCGAGATCCTCCGAATCCGCCTGAACACGGCGGTGCAACTTCTGTCGGAGACGGATCTGCCGATCAAGATCGTGGCGGTGCGGGCGGGATTCGGCAGCACGTCGTACATGAGCGCGGTGTTCCGCGAGAAGCTGGGCAAGACACCCGGGTCATTCCGCGGCGCTCGCAACCGGGCTCCGACGCCGCAGTCGTCTGTCACGTCGGCCACCGTGTCATGAGAGCGGAAAGCCGCGATACACGCCCCTGCGCCGGGTCACGCGGGGTGTGGCCGGGTGGATGTGGCGCGAAGCGCTGATCTGCCTGATCGAGAACCAGTCTGCGTCGATATCGCGTGCGGCATGCCCGTCGGGCAGAGCCTCCGACGCGAGTGCAATCGATTGGCGTGTGGACAATTGCACGGTTGTGCGTCACACTGTCTGCATGACAGCTTCACCGGCGACCCATGCATTCGGCGATGACCGTGATTGGTGGACACGATCTCGATTCGGGCTGTTCCTGCATTGGGGGCCTTATGCGATGGGCGCCTGGCACGAGCAGGAACTGTGGCGCAGGCGGGTGGATCGCAAGGCCTATGAAGCGCGGTCGATGTCATGGAACCCGGCCCGTTTTGATCCCAACCAGTGGCTTGACCTGGCGCAGGAAGCGGGCATGCGCTATCTGTGTCTGACAACCAAACACCACGACGGCTTCTGTCTGTGGGACAGCGCGTTCACCCAATACAAGATCACCCGCACGCCCTATGGGAAAGACATCGTGGGCTTGCTCGCCGAGGCGTGTCGGAAGCGCGGGTTGCCGCTGGTGCTCTACTACTCGGTCGCCGACTGGCATCACCCGGCCTACCCCAACCAGGGGCGTCATCACGAGCTTCCGCCGCAGCCTGACCACCGCCCCGACTGGGCGGCATACATGGACTACCTCAAGTCGCAGGTTAGAGAACTGTGCACGAACTACGGCACGATCGGGGGAATCTGGTGGGACATGAACGTGCCGGGGCATGTCGATCCGTCGGTGAGTGAGATGATCCGACAACTGCAGCCGGCGGCGGTCATCAACAACCGCGGATTCGACGCCGGCGATTTCGGCACGCCCGAGCGCGATTACGACGAATCACCCGATGCGGCCTCGCTGGCCTTCGAGCGGCGAACCGAAGCCTGTCAGTCGGTCGGCATCGAGAGCTGGGGCTTCCGCGTGGGAGAGGATTACTACACGCCGCGGCACCTCATCCGTAGCGTCGACAAGTATCTGGCGCGAGGCGCCAACTACCTGCTCAATGTCGGCCCCGACGAACAGGGCCTGATCCCCCCCGAGGCGGCGGCGCGGGTGAAGGCCGTGGGCAGGTGGTATCGCGCGGTGGCCGAATCGTTTGACGCATCGCCCGCATCGGCGCTGACGACGAACCGCAACGTCCTGCTCACCCGTCGCGGGGACGTGCTCTATGTTCACCTCTGGCGCGAGCCGCTCACGACCGGCGTCAAACTCGCGCCGCTATCGGCCGAGCCGCGTGAGGCGGTGCTGCTCAATGACGGCTCGGCCGTGCGGTGTGTGGTCGATATGCCGCCCAGCGAGCATCTCGAGCAGCGCCGTGTGCTGCGGCTGGTTGATCTGCCGGTCGACAAGCTGGCCCACGAGACGCTGGTGATCCGGCTTTCGTTCGCGCCGGGCGTCTTGACGTCGGGCGAGTCGGGCAGGGGGCTCGGCGAAGACGACCTGCGAGTGAGATAGCGGACACCGCGCTCGCCCGAACCCCCCAACGCCCGACCACCAGCCGCCCGACCACCAGCCGCCCGACCACCAGCCGCCTGGTCAGCCGATGGCGGGTGAGGGCGGCATGCGCGCGTCGATCTGCCGACCGGTTTGGAGGTGCAACGTGTTGTCGGGGGCCCGTGCGCGGCCGGCGGCCGCCGGGGCTTCACGATGCGGTGGTCGTGCTGCCGGCGGAAGGGTCGTCGCAGGCGGGCGGCTTTTGTAACATCGTGGGATGTTTCATGACCATTTCCCTCGAAAAAGAGCGATCGAAAGTGAGGATCGACAACTGTGGTTCGTTGACCCGCGGGCGGTCGCGGTGTAAGTTAATTTTCAGTAATTTTCACGTCATTTGCTGGGCTGTGTCGGAGGGTCGCTATGGGTGTGCAACGATGGATGTCGTGGCTGAGCGTTGCGCGCTGGGGCGGGGCGCGGGCGGCGCTTCGGCTCGGCGCAGTTCTGCTGTTCGTCGCGGCCCTGTCCGCTTCACTTTCGCTTGCCGAAGACCGATCGCCCGACGCAGGGACCACGACAACGGCGGCGTCGGCTGCGCTGGGCGACTCGGCATCGGCTGCGCAGGGCGACGCGACCGCGACAGCGCCCGCCGTTGCGTCGGAGCCGCTGCCCCGGACAACGAGCGACGATGCCGCGAGCCCCGCGGCGCCCGCGCTCAAGATCACGCGCGACTGGCCGGCGATGCCCTGGGGTGTGGATGGCGCGTTTGTCGGACGGTCGGGTGGATCGATCGTGGTGGTGGGAGAGGCCGCCGTCCTGCCTGCGCTGTCGGCCGACGAAGCGAGGCGAAGCGCGTGGCGCACGCTTTCGGGCGATGCCGATGCCCAAGCCGGTGATGCACGGGCCGAAGATGGGCCGACCGACCTTGCGCGGTCGGCGGATTCGCGCTCGGCGAATGCCCCTTTGGCGAATACCCCGTCAGTCGATGCCCGGCCGGTCAATGCCAGTTTGGGGGACAACAAGTCGGTCGATGCCCCGACCATCGACACGCGCACCGTGCAAGCCCGCTGGGGGGCGGTGGCACAAGTGGGCGATGAGATCTGGTGCATCGGCGGCGAGATTGGCGGCGTGCCGACTGACAACGTGCGGGTCGTCACATGGACGGGGGAAAGACTGGTGATTCGGGCGGTCGCGCCCTTGCCGATGGCCGTGGCGCAGGCGGGGGCGGTTGAGGTGGGGGGCAAGGTCTACGTGTTCGGCGGGCGGCTGCCCGACGGCTCGGCCAGCAGCCGGCTCTGGCGCATGGATGCGGGCGGTCAGGGCGGTTGGGAAGAGTTGCCGCCGCTGCCGGAAACGCCGGCGAGCATCGCTAGCGCGCGCGGCACCGGACGCTACGGCGCGATCGTGACGGCCAGCTTCGGGCAGGTTCACGTCTTCGGTGGGCGTGTCCGACTCGCCGACGGAAGCTGGGCGCAGACGACCGAAGCATGGTCTTACCTGCCTCGCCCGGTCGACGGGACGATGCGCCGCGGCTGGGTGAGGCGGAGCGATATGCCGATGGCTGTGCGGGGCGGCGGCGCGTTTCAGAGCGGGCAGGCGCATTCGCTGGTGATGGGCGGCGTGGGCCCGGGCGATGCCGGCGAAGAGGCCGAGATGCCGCTGCTGGCGTTTCATGCGGTGACCGACACCTGGGCGACCGTGGGCCCGCCGGCAGGGGTGAAGGGTGGGCGCGTGCTCGGGCTCGATAAGCGTGCGGTGGTGGTGGGGGGTGTCGATGCGGATGGTGAACAACGGGCGGTCGCCGAGGTGGCGCTGCTTCGCCGGGCGCGCTCGCTGTCGTGGCAGGACTATCTCACGATCACCCTGTATTTCGCGGGCATGGCTGCGATCGGGGTCTACTTCGCCTCGCGGCAGAAGAGCTCGGAGGAGTTCTCGCTGGGCAACCGGAATGTCGTCTGGTGGGCGGGCGCGTTCAGCATGTATGCGACGGGGACCAGCGCCATCAGCCTGATGGCGATCCCGGTGATGGCTTACACGTCGAGCCTGGTTTTCCTGACGCCGGTGGTGCTGACGATTCCGCTGGTGATTCTGCAGGCGCACGTGCTGATGCCGATGATGCGCCGCCTCGAGCTGACCTCGACCTACGAATACCTCGAGCGTCGCTTCAACCCGACGCTGCGCATGCTCGGGAGCGGGCAGGCCATCGCGCTGCAGACCTTCGGGCGCATGTCGGTGGTGCTGCTGCTGCCGTCGCTGGCGGTCTCCGCGACGACCGGGCTGAGCGTCTATGCCAGCATTCTGCTCATGGGCGTGCTGACGACCGCATACACCGCGGTGGGCGGCTTCGAAGCCGTCATCTGGACCGATGTCGCGCAGGGTGTGCTGATGCTGATCGGCCCGCTGCTGATGATCGGGATCGCGCTGTGGGCGGTTCCGGGCGGCGTGACGGAGATCTGGCAGACCAGCCTGACCTACGACAAGTTCACGCCGTTCCTCGCGACCTGGGACTGGACCGTGCCTGCGATATGGATCAGCCTGCTGGGCGTGACGCTGGGCGCGACCGGGTTTGCAGGCGATCAGCCGATGGTGCAGCGGGTGTTTGCGACGCCGCTCAAGGATGTGCGGCGCATGCAATACATGACCTGTGCGCTGGGCGTGACCATCGCGGTCATCGTCACGTCCGTGGGCTTGTCGCTCTTCCACTACTTCAGGGCACGGCCGGGTGATCTGGATCCGGGGATGGCGAACGACCAGATCGTCCCGCTGTTTCTCGTGCAGGCGATGCCCGCGGGGCTCGCCGGGCTGCTGGTGTCGGCGATTTTCGCGGCCTCGATGTCGACCATGTCCAGCAGCATGAACAGCGTCGCCACGCTGGTGTCGGAAGACTTTTACAAGAGGTTCTTCCCCGGCGCCAGCGACAGCCGCCGGCTGATCCTGATGAAGGGCGTTTCGTTTCTCGTCGGCGCGATCGGCATCGGCGTGGCGCTGCTGATGGCGACATACGACATCCGCTCAATGTTCGAATCGTGGAACCGTATCGCGGCGCTGCTGGGCGGCGGCTTCGTCGGGGTATATACGCTGGGCATGTTCACGACCCGGGCCAACGGCGTCGGCGCGATCTGCGGCGCGGTGGCGAGCGTGGTCTGGACACTCTGGGCCGAGCACTCGGGCATGCACTGGACACTGCTGGGGCCGTCGGCAACGCTGGCGTGTATCGTCGTCGGATATGCGGTGAGCCTGTTCACCGGCCGGCCTTCGGCGTCGCTCGAGGGGCTGACCGTCTTCACGCTCGGTCGGAGCAGGGACGAGCCGCTGAAATCATCGCCCGCGGTTGCGGTCGCCTGATCGTCGTCCACGACAGTCGCAAACGACGGCGACACAAGACGGCTTTACAAGACGGCCACACACGAACCGCTCGCCGATGGCTGCGGCGAGGCATGGGCCGAGTGCCGTCGTCGCGCCAGGGGCGAGGGTGGGGTCGGGGTGACGCACGCCTTCTTGCGCGGCAACCGACATGTCGGCGGCGTTCATCGGCGCTGGTCGACAGGGCCTCGCGCCACCGCCGCCGGGCGGGGGCGGAGAACACCATCGCGGCAGAGTCAATCGATGATCCCGCTGCTCACGCGATCGGTGGTGGGCGAGCTCGAGAAGAGCGCGGCGGCGCGATCGTGTCGGGCAAGCTGATGATCTGTGTAAGGGTGAAGAATCGAGTCATCGGGAATCGGTCCGACGAAGCCCGCTCGGGCGGACGTTACGACTTGTGCGGGGCCGATCGCCACCAGCGGCCGATAGAGCGGTCGGCTCGCCGTCGAAAGCGGGGCGGCGCGGCTTGTGAGGTCGGCTTCAGCGGGCGGGCCTGAGGTTGGTGCCGGGGCCGGATCAACAGCGCCTGCCGTCACCGCGGCGGCGAAGGCCGCTTCGAGCGGGGCAGCGGCAGGCAGTTGACCGCCATAGGCGCCCAGCAGAATGCCCAGGTCGTCGAAGTCGACACGGCCGTCGCCATTGAGGTCGCCGTCGATCCAGCCGGCATTCGTCGAGCCATACTGCCCGAGAAGCACGCCCAGATCGTCAAAGCCGGTCGAGCGGTCGCGGTCGATATCGCCGGCGAGGCGGAAGAAAGTCGGGCTGACATAGTTGGCTTCCATCATCGAACCGCCGGCCGACAAAGAGCCGGCCGACATGACGATGTGATAGTCTCCGTCAACCAGGGCAGAGCCGCCCTCGCCTGAGAGGTGGAACACCGCGGTGCGGGTTTCAGGTTGATAGGAGATCAGCTCGACGTCTGCCAAAACAGCTTGCGCGCCCGAGTAAAGCGCGAGGTCTCCCGCGGCGAGGCTCGAGCCCGGGTCATGGGAGAACACCAGCGTCACCTGCTCGACATCGCCGAGCGGCGAGTGCGAGAAGGCCTCAACCGTGATCGGGTCGGCCGCGGTCTGCCAGGCGACCTGCGCCCCTAGCAGCAGCGGGTTGCCCGATAGATCGCTGATCCCGGCGCCGGCGGCGGTGAGGGTGAGGGTGTAGTCGCCTGACGCGGCGGTGATGTCGGCGAGCCCGGCGAGCGTGAAGGTCTTGCCGTCGAGCGTTGAGAGCGACTGCGCGCCGGTGAGCAGGTTGGGGCCTCCGTCCTTTGACAGGACCAGATCATCCATCGTGAAGCCGGTGATGTTCTCGCTGAAGACGATCGGGGTGCTCTCGACCGGAGAGGTCCGCGGCGTCGGTGAGACCGGCGGGATGGATACGGTCGGGTTGGTGACAAACGTGACCGCGAGATCGTCGATCGCGAGGTTGGCGTTGCTCGATGTTCCGCCGCCCGTGATGCGCCAGCCGAGGTAAAGGTAATGGCCGGCAGGGATGGTGATGTTCAGGGTTGTCGAGCGCGATGCGCGGTTGGCCGGCGCGTTGCCGTCGAGCGAGGCGGCGCTTCCGGTGGGGGCGCTGAAGTCGAGCGAAGAAACGGTCGTCCACCCGGCGGTCGAGTTGAGATCGAAGACAGGGCTGGTGCTCTGGAGCTTGTAGTAAAACTTCATCGACGAGGCGTTGGTGTTGCGACGCCAGTGCTCGACAACATAGGCGATATCGACTCGGCTCAGCGTCTGGCCGGTCGAGTTGACAAACAACACACCCTGCGCCTGGTTTCCGTTTGAGGTGGGGATGCCTCCCAGGGCGCGATCGTTGGGGTTGACGGTTGTCGTCGTCGCGGGCCCGACGCTGTATGGGCGGGTCGTGCCCGATGAGCCCGCGTCGTATCCGAAGGTGTTCGCGGTCGATCGGGTGAGCGACCAGCCGGGCAGCCAGGCATCGCCCGACCAGTTCTTACCGTTGACGGTGGCCGAGTTGAGGGTGGCGAAGTCTTGTGTGTAGCGCTCGCCGTCGGCCTGAATGCGGACGGCGCCGCCCGGCCATGCCGTGGTCGAGGCGACGTTGGACGGGGCTGACGCAAGCTCGTTAACGGCAGCCACCCTGTAGTAATACTTCACGCCGGCGGTGAGGTTCAGATCGAGGTAGCTGGTGACATTGGCCAGCACGGAATCGACGGCCGCGAAATTGACGCCATCGGTCGACCGCTCGATCACGAAGCGTTCTTCGTTGTCCGAGAGGTCGATCCAGTTGAGCTGGGCCCGCGTCTGCGAAACGGCGACGGCGCTCAGCGCTGCCGGCGCCGATGGCGCGGCGTCGGGGGCATCGATCGCGGCGGGCGCTGCGTTTTGTGTGAGCGAGACGCGCGTTCGGCCGTCTGCGCCCATCGCATAGGTGACCGCATCGACCTGCCCGCCGATCGAATTGGTGAACCCGCCCGCCTGCGGTGTCGATCCGGGGGCGATGCTCGTGGTCGGCAGTGTCTCGCCAACGGTGAAGGGAAAGAGCATGACCTTGAATCCGGGGGCGACGGCGTTCGCCTCGATGACAAGGCGTTTCCACGTGCTGGTCTCGTAACGCGGATCGAGGTAGTTCTCGATCGCTGCGGGCGCTGAGGGATTGACCAGCCCATCGGCCGCGATAACACGGACGAGAAGGCGTCGGTTGCCGCCGGTCTCGGCAAGGATGACGTCGTTGCGGAAAGCGGCCGGATTCGGATCAACCACCGTCGACTCGACGACGACATCATCCGGGACTTGCATCAGCCACTTGTAGTTGTGAACCGAGTTGTCCTTGCGATAGTCGTCGACAATGAGCGTGTAGGGGCTGTCGCCGCGCACGAGTCCTGCGGTGCGATAGGCCGACAGAACGGGGTTGAATCGCGTCTTGGTGAAGTTCTCGCCCAGGCCGTCGCCGTTCCACCAGGGGCGGTAGTAGAGCGGCTCGTCATACCACGGCTCTGCGGACGGGGTCATGCGGAAGTCATTGAGCGTTTCGAGCACGGGCAGCTCGTCGGGCCCGGGCGAGATGCCGCCCGAGGTGTGGGTCTGCCATGTCCAGTCGTAGGCATACTTCGCGTCGGCTGCCGTGAAGGTGGCGGCCGGCGTGTCGATGACCGAAACGACCTTGGCAGGCTGTTTGGCGACGACCTTTGAGTTGACGCCCATCCCTTCGCCGTCGATCAGAATGACGTTGTGGAACTCGCTCTCGGAAAGCACATTGCCCGAAGGGCCCCTCGAGCTGCTCTCGGTGCGGTAGATGGCCCAGAGACGCCCGTCGGCGGACAGGTTGAAGTTGTTGCGGTCGGCATGGGTATGCCCGCCCAGATCCTGCCGGGCCGAGAAAAACAGCGAAACGGCATCTTGAGAAAAGTCGCTCCGCGTGTTGACCAGTCCGCGGTCGGGCTCGACGAACGTCAGGTTGCCCGCGTTTGCCAGCGCGTTCGCGGCCTCCCACGCCTCGGCGGAGAGGTTTGCGGCGTCAAAGTCGGCCGCCTGGATCGCGGCGGGTATAAGCGAGTTGTTGTAGGAATTGGGGGTAAAGGGCTTCTGCCCGATCGGGTTTGAATAGGTGTAGGCCGCGTAAGGGTTGGCCAGGCCCGAGACGCCCATGTAATTCTGCAACACAAAGTCGGCGGCCGGCTCGTCTGGGAAGAGATACTTGCCGCCCACCGCGTCTTCGGGGGCGAACTTGTAACCGCCCGTCGCAGCGACGCGGCCGCTGCCGCCCCAGTCGTCATACTCCTGGAAGGCGTTTCCGAAGGGCTGCATGGTCTGCGGCAGATACTCGGTGACATAGGCGCGGACGTTCTCATGCCCCAGCAGATAGTGTCCGCGGCGGGCGAACGCATCCATCGCGCTGATCATCTGATAGTTTTTGCCGAGCCCTTCGTTGGGCGCGCCGGTCTCATACCAGCCATAGGTGAGGAAGTTGTAATAGACCCGCGCATATTCGTTGATGTACGCCGCAGCATCGGTCGAGCCGGGCTCGCCTTCGACCGCCATCATCGACAGCGGCGCGAAGTAGTTGAGCGTCGTCCAGTTGCTGGTCGTGGCGTATGGAGCGACATCAACGCCATAGTTCTGGCTCAACGTCCAGGTGACTTTGCGGATGGTCGTGCGGACGGTGTCGCGCTGTGCGGGCGACAGCAGGTCGTAGACGAAGTCGTAGGTGATGGCCGAGTGAACGCCGCCGAAGATGTCCTCGTTGCTCGAGTTGGTGAGCGGATCGTTGACGACAAGGGTCGCCCAGTTGGCCAGCGCCGTGGCGACGTTCTGCCTGCGGGCGTCGTATTCGGCCTGTCCCTGGTAGAGCCACGCTTCGAACGCCATCATGGTCATCTGGCTTGCCAGGCGTGTGCGGGTGCTGGCGTCGTATGTGCCGTTGGTGTTGAACGGCAGCGGGTTGCCCGTGCCGTTCCAGGTGACCAGGGCTTCGTAAAACGGGGCGGGTGCGAAGTAGTAGCCGTGGTTGTTGATGCGCGGCGTGCCCCATGCATCGAGGGCGTATGGCGCGTTGCGGTCAAACTCGACCGACGAGCCGAATCCGTAGCTGGCCGCGTCGGTGAGGCGGTTGTATGCGGAGATCGTCGCCATCACCTCCTGCCCGGAGCGCGTGGTGGCCAGGCGGTTGCGGAGTTCGGGGCGCTCGGCGTTGGAGGTCCACACGCGGGGGTGTTCGCCTACCGGCGGAGCCAGCGGCGCGACGCGGGCTCCGTCGAAATCGAAGTCGGGCTGACGCGTGCCGATTTGCGCGGTGGAAAACCCGTTGAATGAATTGCTCGCCGCGGTCGTCACGCCCGCGATGGTTGACCATGGGGTTTGGTTCTGATTATCGGAAAGGTCGCGGGCCCTGAAGCGATACTGGTGCTGGCTCGACGGATCGAGCCCGAGATCAACCCACGAAGGCGAGGCGATCCACCCCGAGTTGCGCGACGGATCGGCGATGCTCTCGAAGTAGTATTCGATCCCCGATGTGTCAGAGAGGGCGGCGGCCGCCATCTTCACGCCCGCGACCCCCGCCTGCACGATCGCCGGCGGCGTGAGCCAGGTGGGTGGAGTCGCCGAAGGCGGCGCGGTGTCGATGACCGCAAACCCGTCATCCAGGATGAAGCCGTTGACCATGACATCGCCCGTGCCGCCTTGACGGGCAAGCTGGATGGTCGCGGCCCCCAGCGCGTTGGGCGAGAACACAACGGCCGGCAACTGCGCCGAGGCCACGGAGTGACGCGTGGCGGTGTGCTGATCAGCCAGCACCGTGGTCAGCGCGACGCGCGTCGCGTCGGTGACGCGGACATCGAAGGTCGATTCCCACGGCGAACCTGCCGAGCCCGCCGTGGTGTAGTCGATGCTGAAGAGCGTGAGCGAGTAGGTGCCGGGCGCCAGCCCCGTGAAGGCGATCATGATGTCGCCGGCGTTTGAGACGCCATCACGGTAGAGCAGGTTCATGTCGCTCTCGACGATCTGCCGGACACTGTTATCAAACCACACGAGCGATGAGCCGCTGAGCGTGACGGCCGCGGTGTTTCCCGAGGGCAGGGGGATGACGCGGTTGGCCGAAAGGGTCGAAGCCGGAGCTGACCACGCGACGGCCTCGGGAAACGGCGCCTGAAACTGGAGCCCCAGGTCGACTGTGCTGGCGGCCATGAGTCGACGAGGCTCAAGGCACTCGACCGGCGCCCCGCACGCGGCCGCGACGGCATGCCGTTGATGGCGCCAGCCTGCCGCCGCACGTCGGCGCGGTTGCGGCCGACAGGGCAGAGACAGACGGGCTGCGGTCGGGCGGTGAGCCCGCCGGGCGTGATCGGTCGTCATAGGTTTCTCTCCGGCAGACGTGAACTCTTTCGAGCGTCGATCGCTCACCGCAGCAAATGCGATCAACCCTGCGCAGACCCGGCGAGGGGCCGCGCTACTGTGCGACAGACGAAATGCGCTCTGACATGACGCGGTTTGCGACCGCGGCTACGTGACTCGTTCAGGCCTCAACCTCGACCAGCCGCGGGCCCACCGAGAGGCGGCGCTGTTCGGCATTGGGGTTGGCCAGTCGCCAGAGCAGCATCTCCGCGGCGGCGCGGCCGATGGCTTCAGGCTGGATATCGATGTTGGGAAGCGACGGGTCGAGCGTGGCAAGCCGCGCCGGGTCGTTGTAGCAGCAGACGAAGGCGCACTGCGAGCCGACATGGTGCCCGGTGTCGCGAAGGGCGCGATAGACCTCAACCACCATGTCGTCGCCGCCGGTGACGAACACCGCGTCGAAGAGACCACCGGCCGCCTGCAGCGGGCCGTCGAGGATCTCGCTCGTCGGCTGCGCCGACTGGATTACCTCGACATGAGCCGTCGACCCGGCCATCAGCGTCTCAAATGTATGGGCGCGGCGTCGCAGCGAAGGATGGTCGGGTATGCGATTGATGCACAACACGCGGCGGGGCTGGCGTCGACCCAGATATCCCGCGGCCATCGCGGCAATGGCGTCGTTGTCTTCGAGCACGACATCCCAGTGCGGCGGAACGGGCCCCTTGGGCTCGAACAGGTAGATGCACCGAAGGTGGCTCAGGCCTTCAAAGAGGGCATCGCGGGCGGGCCCGAACGACAGGCCGCGCATGATCACGCCATCGACAACGTCCTGGCGGATGCAGGCGGGCATCGAGCCGTCTTCAGGCAGGCCCGTCACCATCAGGTTGATCCCGCGCCGCCTCAGGACCTGCTCCATGCCGTGGAGCAGCCGGCCCGACAGCACGGTCTTGAGGGCCGCCGGGTTTGAGTCGGGCAGGAGCATCGCGATGACGCCCTTGCGGACGCCCGATTCCCCGCGCCGCGGTCGCCCGAGACGCGCCGGTCGGGTGTAGCCGAGCTGAAGCACCGCCGACCGCACCGCATGCACCGCGCCCGGGGAGACCCGCGGGTCGTCGTTCAAGACACGAGAGACCGTCGACTTGGATACACCCGCGACATTGGCAAGCTGAATGATCGACACGGCCATACCCCGAACAATATCAGCCAAAGACGCCCCGGAAACACCGGGCAGACGCACGGATCGACCCGACCGCCAACCACCAAGGAAGCTATCGCATGATGTAAAAATGTCAAATAAATCCTGACTTTCCCGCCGAAAAAGTTTCCATATGTCGCTAAAAAGATGGATGTCATGGAAATTTGGCTAGACAGTGTGTGCTGAATTCGATAATATTTCCCACAGTTTCCCATGGCGGCTTAACCGGCTCGCGCGGGAAATCGCATTTCGCACTTCGAGTTCGGCAGCAGAATTGAGCTCGGGCGCCCCGGTCTGGCAGGCCCGGTTGCCCGCGCCTGCCCCGCAAACGCGGCGGCTGCGCCAGTCATGTCCAACGCGAGGAAGCCGGCATGGGTCCATCTTTCGGCACAGCGGTATTGGCGATCATCTTGCTGGTTTGTCTCGCGCCGGCGTGCCTGTTGGCTCAACAGGCAGGTGTCTTGCCACACTTGCCGGGTGAGCTATCGGCTGACCAGGTCTTGAACGGCGAGTATCCCTATCCGCCCAGTCCGCGGGTCGATGTGGCGTATGACCACGCGCGCCTCCAGCCGGGGCGTTTGACCGAGCCGCCTCCGCCGGGCGTTCACCCGAGAATCCTGCTCAGCCCTGCTGACTTGCCCGGCCTGCGCCAGCGGCTGGGCGAGACTGCGACCGGGCGGGCGATGATGTCGGCCCTGCGCATCCGCACCGGCGCGACACTGCTTCGCGAGGGGACCTGGGAAAACCAGGTCTACGGCGCTCTCGCGGCCGGCGACACCGACGCCGCGCTGGCGGTGCTCGACACATTCCCCAAACCGTCGCACCCCGACGGGCATTACCAGCCGGGGCTGCTTTACGGCCTGGCCATGGAGGCCTTCGACGCCATGGTGTCGGAGGACCGCACGCGCGGTCGCAAAGTGGCGGCCGCGATCGCAGGCTATGCGAAGATGGTCGAGCCGGCGGTTGACCGCCTGAGCCGCCTTCCCCTGAGCGATGATGTGTGGCGCGCCAAGCTCCCTGATCCGCAGCAAGGCAGTTGGCTCGACACCCACAATCTCAAGACCGTGGTCGGCGAACATCTGCTGGGCTATGCCTATGACTTTGCCTACAACGACATGACCGACGCGGAGCGGGCGACGGTCCGGCGCGTGATCGCCAAGGTGACGGGCGGGCGTCTGTGGATGGGGGCGAGGCTGCCGCACCACTTCCGAAACTGGAACTGGGTCATGTGCGCGCTCAGCCAGCCGACGCTGGCGCTCGCCATCGAGGGCGAAGAGGGATACGACCCGCGCGTCTACCGCCTCGGGGTCGAGATCGCGCGCGATTACCTCACCTATGGCATCTCGCCGGCCGGCGCTTCGACGGAAGCGGTGGGGTATACGCAGTTTGGCTTGGTGTGGGGCGCTCCGTTCATCGTCGCGGCGTCGCGCCGGGGTGATGTCCTGCTCACGCATCAGCACCACCTGGCGATGCTCGACTGGTATCTGCACAGCATGGAGCCGTACGGCGGTCGCTGGCAGAGCCACGGCGACGGCGGCGACCGGGGCCCCGCGGTCTGGACGATGGCGATGTGGCGATATCACTTCCCACGCGATCCGCGCGTGCAGGTGTTGTGGGACAACATGCAGGCCGAGGCCGGCGGCAAGGCGCTGGAGGGCCGCTATCACATCATCGAGCCGCTCATCTGGTGCCCGACAGCCGATGACGAAGCCCACTGGAGCGCACGCCCCGCGACCGCGAACGACCTGTCGCTGGGGCTGACGTTGTTCGACGCGGTCCGCGGTTCGCTCAATGTCCGCAGCGGCTGGAATGCCGATGACGCGGCCATGCAGTTCGAGTGCAGGATCGACTCGGTCGGGGCCAGCCACGAGCACGCGGACCGCGGGAACTTCACGTTCTCAGCCCTGGGGCGCGCCTGGTCGATCGAGAGCTTCAGGTCGATCGAATCGCGCCATCACAGCGTGGTCATGATCGACGGACTCGGCCAGGGATATTGGCCGGGCCCGGGACGCTGGCTGGGCATGGACGACGCCGGCTGGGCGGTGATCGCCGCGATCGACGCCAAGGCGGCATACGACTGGTTCTGGCCCAAGTCGATCCTGGCCGACGACCTGTCGACGTCACCCCGGTTCGGGTTTCCGCGTTGGGCCGAGTACGCGGCGCAGGCCGCCCGCTTTCAGCAACAGCACGGCAGGGCGGGCGAACCCGATGACCGTCCTTCGGTGAAGGCGTTCTGGGAGGGCTATCACAACATCGCCGGCGGTCCGCGCTTGTGGGATGAGGATGGCTGGCCGGTGCGGTATGCGTTCAACCCTGTCGAGCGGGCATACCGGACGGTGGTTTTCGTGCGCTCGCCGGTGCCCTATGCGGTGATCGTCGATGACATTCAGAAAGACGATCGCGTGAGGCTGTATGAGTGGCAGATGATGACGGGGACGGATACCGACGTCGCTTCGCTCTCGGGCGAGGATGTCGTCTTGTGCGATGCCGGCGCGCCCCGCGATGCGCAGGGCATGGTGAGACCGCGGAAGGGTGAGCGGCAACTGCTGGTGAGGGTGTTGAATCGTGCGGAGCCGCCGGGCGGGGAAGCGACGCTGCCCGGTCTGCCTTCGATCCGGCTCGAAACATTCGAAAAACGCGACACCAACTCCGCCGCCGGGCGATCTTTTGGCAGAGACCGGCGATTGGTGGTGCCCAGCCGATCGGCGACGCCCGAGTTTCGCGTGCTGCTGTTTCCGCACCGGCAAGGAGACGCGCTGCCCGAGACGACCTGGGATGAGCAGAGCCAGAGCCTGACGGTGACGATCGGAGGCGTGACGGACACGGTCGGTTTCGTGCCCGGGGCTGACGGCCGCACGCGCGTCAGCGTTGCGCGCCGGCAGCCGGATGTCACGGCGGGAAGTGCCCCGTCAGACAGGAACGACAACCGTGGGGATGCGGCCCGTCAGGGCGAGCCCCCGCGCGCCGTGGGCCCGATCGAATGAACCGCGCGGGGAGAGCGTCTCGACCCTATCGGAGGTGGCCTTTGATTACTGCAACGCGTGTCATGCGGATGTTGGCCGGCGGGGTCGTGCTCTTTGCCGCGGGGGGTGTGTTTGGCCAGCAGGAGCGATTCGACGCCGATCGCGCGCATTTCGCGGGCAAGCCGGTCGTCTCTTACTCGGCGACGCCGGGGGTCGAACTCACATGGGGCCAGGTGCCGGTGGCGGATTTCGGGAGTCGGCCGATCTCGTTTGACATGACCGGCGTGCGGACACTCAATCCCGCTCCGGCGCCCGGCGTGCACCCGCGAATCCTCTGCACGCCGACGGATCGAGACGATATCGCGCTTCGCCTGCGCGAGACGCGGTGCGGGCAGGAAGTCTGGAAGAACATCCTTTCCTGGTCGGAGGCGCTCCGCGGCACCTACGACGAACAGGCCGATTACGCCAAGCCCGACCGCTACAACGGTCGCTTTCGTGGGACACATGGCCGCGTGCCCCTGCTTTACTGGAAGGACGCCGACAGCCCGTGGAACCCGGCCAATCGCATGTATGCGAGGCTGATCGAGGGCGACATGTCGGCGACGCCCGAAAAGCTCTGGCCGGTGTTGCCGCTCGAGGCCTTTCGGTGCTGGATTGAGAACGACGAAGCGGCCGCGCGGCGCCTGGGGCGGGCCACCGTGACCGCTGTCCGCATCGAGCAGGCCAAGCGCGAGGCCGAGCTTGCGAAGAAACCTGCCGACAAACGAACGCTCACCCAGCCCGTCGGCGGACACCATCTGGCATTCGTCTACGATTTTGCCGCCCCGCAGATGGACGCGAGCGACCGCGCGCTGATCCTCGACGAGCTGGCCGCGACGACGTGGGCGGCCGACAATTACGGCACATTCACCGAGGCCACGGCAACGCGATCGAACTGGGCAAGCTTCAGCTACTGGCTGATCCAGGTGCTGTCGATCGAGGGCGAGGCGGGCTTCAACCCATGGAAGGTCGACGGCATCTACCGGGGCTGGCGCAATTTCCTCACCTATGGCGTGTTCTCGTCAGGCGCGTTTGTCGAGGGTGAGGCCAAGGACCAGCTAGGCATGGATGGCATCATCGCGCTGTCGATGCGGCGCGAGCCCAGCCTCGTCGGCCACCCCCACCTTCGCGCCTATGCCACGCGCTTTCTGCCGCACAGCGTGATGCCGTGTCAGTCAGGGCGAAATGCTTTTGGCGACGGGCCGTTCCTCAAATACGACCTGCTCGGCGGCGTCGGCGCCATCCTGCCCATCGACACGCTGGGGCTCAAATACATGTTCCCAGACGACAGGGTGATCGACTGGGTGTATCGACAAAGCGTCGGCGATGAATATCAGCGCGTGCCGAACAACCCGGGCGGCAGCTACTGGAACCACGTTCTCTTCTATGCCATCTTCGCGACCGATTTCGATCAGGCCAACGACGACCCCTCGAAACTCGGCCTGGGCCTGAGCTACTTCGCCGCAGATCGCGGCCTGATGATCGCTCGGTCTGACTGGTCGCCGGATGCGACGGTGCTCGCCATGCACACGCGCGGCGCCAGCGGCGGCCACCCGTATAGCGATCGCAACGGCATCGTCGTCGTCGGCGAAGGGCGTCCATGGGTGTCGGTCAACACCTGGCGGGAAGAGTCGATCCACCAGAGCATCGTGACGATCGACGGCGCGGCGCAGACCACCTACGCCCCCGGTCGGGTTGTCGATTTTGTCGACAACGCCGACGCGACATTCATGGTCGGCGATGCGAAGTTCGCGTGGGACTGGAACGTGCGCCGGCTCGAGAACGCGAAGTCGGATGTCGAGGCCGGCCGGGTCAAGCTTCCCGCCGGCACCGTTCCGCTCAACCTGTCGTTCAACGACTTCTGCTTCGAGAAACAGCCCTGGCCTGAGTTTGACAGGCCGCTGTACCTCTCGCCCTCGTGGGTGAGGCCGCCGGATCGCGTCGATATGTATTGCGTTTCGCCCAACCGCCCGGTGGAAAAGGCGTTTCGTACAGCCGGCCTGATCAGGGGCAGGCACCCTTACGTGCTTGTTGTCGATGACATCGCCGGCGACGACAAGCCGAACCGCTATCACTGGACGCTCAATCTCGAGGCGGATGTTCAGCTTGTCGATATCCGTCTGCCACGGCAGGCCGACGCGCCCATGGCTCAGTCGTTCGACGTGGTGTTGGCCGGCAGCGGCTCACTCGACGAGACGGGAGCGGTCAGAGCCGGTGAGCCCGTCTTGCTGGTGAGAGTGTTGTCGTATCAGAACAAGATGGCCGAGAGCTCGGCGGGCATGGCTTATCTCGCGACCGACGTCAATCGCAAGGGCGTCTCGCGGCGTCTTGTGATTCCGGCAGAGTCGGCATCGCCGGATTTCCGCGTCATGCTGTTTGCCCACCGCCAGGGTGATCCCTTGCCCAAAACCACGTGGGCCGACGGGCGGCAGGCTCTTTCGGTCGAGTGGGCGGGGCAGAGCGATCGAGTCACATTCACACCGGCTCAGTCCGGGAAGACCGATGTGACGGTCGAGCGGACCGCGAAATCCGTCACGCGGCAGCTTGCGGAGGTGGCGCGCCCCGTGACGCCGATGCGAAGCAACGAGATCCCTCCGGGATACGTCGCTTCCCCCGTGTCTGCCAAACCGGATCGGAGTGACCGATGACCCAGCACGCTGACCGCATCGCCCTTCGCCGCCCGCGCGTGCGCGCGCTGCTCGCCCTGTGCGTGGCCGCGGCTTCCACCAGCGCCGTCATGTCAACCCAGCTTGCTCGTGCTCAGTCGCCATCACTTGTCGATTCGGCCGGTCTGGAGATGCCTGCGCAAGACCAGGGACTCCCCTACACGCGATCGGCCCGGCGGATGGCGCTCGAGCGCATCAGGGATTGCATCGCACTCTTCCCTGGCAGCCGGTACGCATACGTCTTCGGCCACCGCACCCGGCTCGACTCTCAACGCCTGCTCTCCGGTGAGGCGGTGGTCGTGGATGGCGTGGTCTATGTGCCGGAGGACTTTGCGCCAGTCGTTCTGACGCCGCGCGCGGCCCCGGTTTCGCCGGCGCCCGAGTATCTCACCGATAAGTGGGTCTATTCGTTCGCCCGTGACGCAGGCGCCCGGCTTCCCGCCGGCATTGCGCGAAAGGTCGTGGATGGCGCGGCCTATGTCAGCATCGATGACCTCGCCCGAGCGGCGGGCAAGTCGATCAACCATCATCCGACAGGGCTGGTGACGCTGGGCGATGGCACGGTCACTCTCGCCGGGGTGACCGAAGCCCATCTCGATTCACTGGTGACACTCTTCGACACGCCCGACAAGTTTGCGGCTCCGGGCATCGCCACACGGTGGATTCCCATTCTCCGCAGGCAGGGCGCGTGGACCGATCACGTGAAGGTGACGCCCGAACAGCTGGCCATGCTCGAAGGGCCGGAGATCATCAGTCCGGGCGTTCCTGATTCGGAGTTCGATCTGACCGGTTTCGACCGCTCACGCCTGGGTTCGTCGGTGCCGGCGCCGGGTGTCTATCCGCGGGTGTTGTTTTCGCCGCAGGATGTTCCGGAGATCGCCCGGAGGATCAGGGAGTCGAAGTATGGGCAGATGTCGCTGATCGAGCAGGAGGTGTTGTTCCGCCAGTCGTGGTGGGACCCATCGACATCCGACGGCGCTGTGTTTCTCAAGCTCGCCAGCGGAGACCTCGAGGGGCTCGAGTGGATCGATGACACGCCCGGCATGCTGCCCAGCGCCGTTCCTCACCTGTTTGCCGGGCAAAAGCCGGGGATCTTCAGCACGCACGTTGCCTACATTCCGGAATGCCTGACGGCCATGGCGCTGTGGTGTCTTGTCAACGACGACGACCAGCGCGGCCGGCAGGTCGCGGCCGCGGTTGCGAACTACTACCGGCTTCGCGAGCGGCTGGTCGACGAGTGGAATCAATACAGCGACAGCGAATTCGGCGGCTCTGCGGTCCGACCCAACGGACAAACCGCGGCCTTTCACGGCAACGGGGGCGAAACACATTGGCGCGGCATGCACGGCGTGGTCGCCCACATGAACCTCGGCCTCTCGCTCGACTTCGCCGGCAAGTGGATGACCGATGCGGAGAAAGACGACATGCGCCGCATCATCGCCAAGGCGACCTATGGACGCCGGCCCTACGGCGCAGACGGCCCCGTCCGATTTCGTGACGTCAACTGGTGCACATGGGATCTGCCCCATTTCCTCGCCCTGTGCGCGATCGAAGGGCTCGAGGGCTTTGACCAAGAAGGCTACGAGCAAAACCGGCGCACGATCCGGGCTTTTCTCGATTTCGGCATCGACCGCAGCGGCCAGATGTGGGAGTCCAACGGCAAGAGCGGCGGGGGGCTTCAGTTTCAGCTGTTATCGATGGCGGCGCTGGCGCGGCGGGGCGAAAACCTGTGGGGTCATCCACACCTGAGAAAGATGCTCGAGGCGCAGGTTCAGTGCACGATGCCCAACGGCGAGCTCACGGTGTCGAGCGGGTCGTTCTCGGGGGCGGCGCTGAGCGACCAGGCCGTCAACCTGATCCGCGCGTTTTATCCGCAAGACCGCTGCGCCGATTACCTCCTGACCCTTGGCGCCCCCGGCGAAGCGCCCCCGCTGCGCCAACCATGGGAGCCGCGCGCGGGCGTCGCTCTCGCGGAGTTCGATGCGGCGGCATACCGGGCAAAACTCGAAGCCCCCAAGGGGACGCACAGGCTGCGCCTGCCCAGCGTGAGCTATCCGGGGTTCGTGCGCACCGTGCTATACGACAACGACTGGCAGACCACGGATCGGCAATCGCTCAACCTCCCGCTCGACTGGACGTCGCAGGCTCAGGGGATGTTCAGCAGCGGCTCGGATTCGACACCGCAGGCGACATGGCTGAATCTTCACGTGCGTCCCAATCACTACATGGGCGCCGGACACCACCACTCCGATGCCGGGATGTTCCAGTTCTCGGCGCTGGGCGTTAACTGGGTGACGGAGTCGCCTTTTTACATGGAGTATCGGGGCAAGTACCACAACCAGGTCATCATCGATGGCGAGAGCCAGCCCGGGCAGTTTCCATCCCGCGCGCACTACCTCGGAGCCAACCTGCAGCAAAGCGGTGCCAGCGCCGCGGCCGACCTGACCTATGCCTACAGCTATCGATGGACGACCCAGCCGCCGCAGGAGTGGCCGACCGACGCCGACACGAATCGCTGGGAACTCGAGCCCGCTGGCGACATTGTCGCCCTTTACCAGGGCACCGGCCGATACAAGATGCGGCCGTGGTGGCCGAGCTACACATTCTCTAATCCACTTGCCGCGAGCCGCGCTCCGTTTAACACGGTCGAGTTTGCCTATCGCAGCGTGGGGCTGATCCGCGGCAATCACCCCTACGCCATCGTTGTCGACGACGTGAAGAAAGACGCCCAGACCCGGCTCTATCAGTGGACGGCGATGTTGGGCCCGGGAGTCTGGAAGGCCGATGTCGATGGGGCGCCGCAGGGGGCGGCCGTGCTGTCCTTCGACCGATCTGCCGCGACCGTCGCGCTAAGCGCCGACCAACCCGCCAAGGCGATCATGCCAGACGATGGCGATCCGCTTGTGGTCGTGGTGCCGGTATCGCCGTTCGATTCGGGTGACCCGTCACTCGCGGTGACCGCGGTCGAGACGTTGTGGGGTCCGCCCGACCGCAAGGGCAACCCGGTCGGCTACAGCCGGCTGAGCGTCAATCGGCGCGGCGAGCAGGCGGCGTTCCGCGTCCTGCTCATCCCGATGCGGGCCGGCGAGCCGTGGCCGGAGATTAACGTCGACCAGCAGACCGTCACGATCACGATCGGCGGCCAGACCGACACCGTTCGGTTCCGTAAGGACGGCTCCCGCACCCGCTTCACCGTCGAGCGTGAGGGCCAGATCGTCGTTGAGGGCCGCTAGACTCGAGCTCGCTACATCGCCCATCCGACATGCAGGCTCGCCGCGCAGCCCGTGTGCCGACACGTAGCCGGTCATTCGGCCGGTCATTGCGCCGGTCATTCCGCGCGCTCACTCCGACAACGCTCAAAACAACAAGGCCCCGGGGCTGTCACACCCCGGGGCCCGTCACTCTTCTCCTCTCTGGGGGAGAGAGTGGGCGGAGGAACAAGCTGTGTCTCGGCCGATCGCTCAGGCCCTGCGGCGCCGGGCCATCAGCATCGCCGCCGCGGGCACGAGGATCCCGGCCGCGGTCGGCTCGGGCACCGCGGGTGCGACAGCGG
>CAZBOE010000022.1:0-3835 GCA_964493365.1 uncultured Tepidisphaeraceae bacterium
CCTGCGACAGCACACCGCCCGCGGCGGCGAGCAGGCGCAGCCCCAGCGCCGACGCGGTCAGGCAGACCACCGCGCCCAGCAGAAGGATCACCGGCAGCCAGGCTGGAAGGTGGGATAAGGGCATCGGGCCGCGAAAGTCTGGCGGCAATCAGGCCCGCTGTCCACTACCCCGCAGCCCGAGACAAAAAAGAGACGGCCGCCGCGAAGGGGAGCACATGCGGCGGCCGTCAGGTTGGTGGAGACCGGTGAAAATGTCGGCGATCATCCGTTCATCAGGCCCGACGCCGGCGCAGCAGCGCCGCAGCCCCGGCCATGGGGAGGATCGCCGCCGACGGCTCGGGCACGCTGATCACAAACAGCCGCTCGGTGGTCGAGGTGTCGCCCGGCACGCGGCCGATGAAGTAGATCTGTGCCTTGCCGCTCAGCGGGTCGGTGTCGGTGAAGCCGACCGCGCCCAGCGGCCCGTTGATCGAGCTGAGGGTGGTGTCGCCAAATCCGTCGCCGTCGGTGTCGACCGCGTCGCCCACCTTGATCAGCAGTTCGCCATTGAAGAACAGCGCCGAGTCGATGATCGGCGTATCGTCGTTCGGGTCGATCGAATCACGCACCGAACCCGAGACGACGTAGTCGCCGTTGTCGTTGATGGTGACAAAGCTCGCGCCGTTGAAGTACACGCCCGGCGCCAGCAGTTGCTCGCCGAACAGCGTGACCGCGCCGTTCACCGCGACATACGAGCTCGACACGCCAAGGTTGTTGAGCTGCCCGGTCACGGCATACTCACCGTCGTTGTTGACCGACAGCGCGCCGAAGTTGAAGAACGTCCGGCCGGACAGGCCCCAGGTCGCCGTCGACGCGCCCGACTTGAGCACGACGCCGCCCGGGCTCGACACCGTCTGGCCGTTGATCAGCACCGTGCTGGTGCCGCCGGTCGTGGCGGCGGCGCTGGCCGTGATCGCGGCGGCGGTGATCAGGAAGTCTCCGTCGTTCGACACCGCGGTGTTGGTCGAGAAGATCGACGTGCCGCTGCGGATGAAGCCTTCGCCGGTCACTGCATCGCCGCTGGCGAGCACCCGCGTGGCCGACAGGCCCTTGATGATCATCGCGGCGTTATCGGTTCCGGTTGATGTCGAGCGGGTGCCGACGACCCAGTAGGGATCGCTCGCCGACGCCAGTGATGCCGTGACGCTGCCGTAAAACCGCGTGCTCGACGGAATGGCCGTCCCGGGCGTGGTCACCTGGGTCGTGCCGGCAAAGGCGCGGGCGGGGAAGAACGCGCTGGTCGCCACCGTGCCGCTGCTGGTGTAACCCGCGAGGTTGCTGAAGCTGGTGGAGCCCAGGTCGGTTTCGCTCAGGAGAACGCTCGCCGGGCCGCCACGGGTGATCGAGCCGAAAAACCGGTCGATCGACGGGTTGTCGGTGGTGCCGCTGTGGATGGCGTAGCCGTTGTCGGCGTTGACCACCACGCGGGAGATCGTGCCGATGGTCTTGCCATCGGGGTACAAGGTCGTGCCCTCACGGGCAAGCTGCTTGATCAGCGGGGCGGCCCCGAGATCCTGACTACCCGCAACCACCGCCGCGACGGCGAGCGAAATGACGATAGACGAACGCTGCATGTTCCACTCCTGATTGAAGAAGACGTGTTAGCCCAGAGCGCTGATCTGGCGTTGTGTTCGTGAATAAACTAGCCCCCGCCCGGGCGATGTCCGTTTAATTTCAGTCACTTTCTGGTTAAGTCGTCATAAACACGGCTCTCTGAAACCGCGTTCGCAGCACATCCAGCACAATTCGCACGTGCAGCAGTTAAAATGGATAAGCTTGCCGCAGATTATTCGTGAATACATTGCAGGGCCCGAAACCGCCCGCCCTCGCCGCTCAGGAGAGGTCCTGACGTCGGCGAGGAAACCCACGTGCGGGCGAGGCGATTCCGCGCCGGTGGCCGGCGGGTAAGGCCACCGCAGGCGCAAAAAAGAACCGGCGTGAGCTTGCGCCCACGCCGGTTACCGATCTCCTCTCCCGATCAGTGATGCGGCGGGCAGGATGCCGGCCGCACTAAATCTGTCAGGCTCCCGCGCTCGACCTCAGCGACGCCGACGCAGCAGCGCCAGGGCGCCGGCCATCGGAAGGATCGCCATCGAAGGCTCGGGGACGGCGATGACGAAAGCGCCGTCGTTCGTGCCGGTCGATGCGGCGCGGCCGGTGAAGAAGATGTTGAACCGGCCGAGCGAGTCGGCGGGGCCGATGTCGATGGGCAGGCTGAACTGGAACGAAGCGAAGGTCGTGTCGGCGGTGCCGTTTCCGTCGAGGTCGACCGCGTCGCCTGCCTTGTAGAACAGCTCGCCGTTGACGAACAGGGCGTCGAACGAGCTGACGCCGTCGCTGACCGCCCAGGCGGCGACATAGTCGCCCTGCTCGTTGACCACGACCGAGGTCGGGTTGCCGGTGATGCTCAGGCCGCCACCGATCGACTGACCTTCCTGCAGGACGACCGAGCCGTTGACCAGCACATAGCCGTCGCTGGTGCTGTCGCCGTCGAACCGGCCGGCAAGGGCGTAGTCACCGGCGTCATTCAGGTCGAAGTTGGTGAACAGGCTGAAGTTGCGGCCTGCGGCACCCGCGTTGGCGGCCGACGCGCCGCTCTTGATCACGGTGCCGCCGGTGGTGACGGCCGAGCCGCCGATCAGCAGCGTCTCGGTGTTCGTTGCGCCGACGCGGGCGGTGGTGATCACGGTGCCGTTGGCCGACGCCTTGGTCTGGAAGGAGAAGGCATTGGAGATGCTCGAGATCGGACCGTCACCGGTGGCGTCGCCGCTCTTGAGGACGATCGTCGGCGACAGGCCTGCGAGAATCGCCGAGCCGCTGTTGGCCCCCCCCGAGGTGGTGCGGGTGTTGGCGACGAACAGGGTATCGCTGCCCGAGGCGAAGCTGGCGAGCGTGTTGCCGAAGAACAGGGGCGAGCCCGGGATGGCACCGCCGGTCGCGGCGTTGGAGGTCGTGCCCGAGTAGTGGGCCGAACCATTGCCGGCGTGCGTTGAGAAGACACCGGCGTTATCGAGCCCGAAGAACGACGAAATCGCCGCGGCCCCGAGGTCCGTCTCCGTCAGGAGAGTCGCGGGCGTTCCGGTCGGCGCAGCCGTGCCGAACAGACGGTCGACGTTATCTGAGGTGCGAGTAAGCACGGCATAGCCGCCCGCGGGGTTGGTCACGACGCGGATCACGGTGGGCAGCGCCAGGCCGTCGAGAGTCTCACCCTCGATGATGATCTTCTTGGCCGTGGCGGCCGACGCGACCGAAGCCGCGGCCGTGAGAATCGCCGTCGCGGCGATGGTGTAATGACGATGCATTTGCTCCCAAACCTTTCTTCCGCCGAAGTGGCGGAATCTAAAGACGCCGAGACGCTCCATTGGGCAAAGTCGGTCAAGACCGCCCCGTCGTCGGCAGTTCACGTTGTAAATTCTCCGGCCACACCCGCAGACGATTCCGCGGGGCGGCTTTGCGGGCGTGCAAGACATGCCAAGCCGCCCGCCCAAACACGACCGCTCGAGCCCGATCGTCGGTGCTGCGAGGGTCGCCGCTGACGAGCGCCCGCTGCCCGGTCTCGCGACCGGCATGCAGCGCCCGTCGGCGAATGCCTATCGCCTTGACCGGCGCAGCAGCGCCAGACCCATCAGGCCGGCTGCACCCGCGAACGACGGCTCTGGAACGCTCGCGGTCACGCCCGAGGCATCGAGCTGCGCCATCGCGGCGTCGAGCGCCGTCGGCAGCACGCCAAAGCCGTAGTTGCCCAGCAGCAGGCCCAGGTCATCGAAATCGACGTCGCCGTCGCCGTCCGAGTCGC
>CAZBOE010000022.1:3935-33880 GCA_964493365.1 uncultured Tepidisphaeraceae bacterium
CGCCGTCGCTGTCCGCGTCGCCTTCGACGAACGCGGGCGTCAACGGCGTGCCCGAAACCGTGATGTAGTCGAACTTGGAAAAGCCCGTCGACGCGTTGTAGCTGCCGCTGGGTCCCGCGGTCACGTAAGACGTGGTCCCGGGCTGGAAGATCGCCACGGCCCGGAAGAAAACCTCGGGCTGGTCATCCAGCGCGGTGATGGCGGACAGGTCGTAGGTCTGGGGAAACCAGTAGAACCCGGGCTGGCCGACGGGGCGGAGCGGGTTGGTGGTCTCGTAGGTGGCAAAGTCGGTGAAGCTGACGCCGTCGGTCGAGTACTGGAACGACCAGAAGCGCGAGCCGAAGTTCTGCGTGCGCTGGTCCCAGCTGACGATGATGTCCTCGTAGCCTTCGGTGCTGACCGACCACTGCACACCCCGGGTGCCCGACCCGGTGCCCTGGGCCGCATAGAACTCGCTCAGGGCCGACGAATCGTCGGCGTTGTCAGCCGGGTCGATCGACGCGCCGCCGTTGGAGCCGTCGTTGGCCGTGCTGAAACGGTAGGTTGTGCCGTTGATGCCCTCGAAGGTCGCGGTCGACCCGGTGTTGTTCTCCGAGGGATCGGCGTTGCCCGTGAGGGTGGCCGCATCGGGGACAATGCTGTTGAAGTCCCAGCGAACAAGCACTTCGCCCTGGGCGACTGCCAGGCCTGACATCGCCATCATCAACCCAACGATCACTGCAACGAACGTCTTCAAGTCGACACCTCAGGTTAGAGAATCACGTGATACCAAACGGTCAATATTCGAAAGCCACTCAAGCCAGTCTCAACCGGCGGGACACGAGCACGCCTGCCAGGCACACCACACACGCCGCCGACGACGGCTCGGGCACGGCGGCGGTGATGCCGGCGGCCTCGATCCGGGCGTGGGCGACATCGATCGACGCACTATCCAGCGCCGCCGGCAGCACGCCAAAGCCGTAGTTACCCAGCAGCAGGCCCAGGTCATCGAAATCGACGTCGCCGTCGCCGTCCGAGTCGCCACCGGTGAAGGCGGGCAGGCCGGCCAGGTCGTAGTTACCCAGCAGGATGCCCAGGTCGTCAAAGTCGACATCGCCGTCGCTGTCCGCGTCGCCTTCGACGAACGCGGGCGTCAACGGCGTGCCCGATACCGTGATGTAGTCGAGGCGAAGCTGGCCATTTTGCGAATACGACTGCATCGGGCCCGCGGCGGTGTAAACCGACTGGCCAGGGGCGAAAACCGCCACCACGCGGAAAGCAGCCAGCGGGTTGTCGTTCAACTCGGCGATACCGCTCATATCCCACTCGAAGGTGTTCCAGTAGGAGATGGTAGCGGGGTCAAGGGGCGCAGTGCCGTTGATCGTGGCGTAGGTGCCCCATGGGAGGAAGGTAACTCCGTCGACCGAGTACTGGAACTGCCAATGTCTCGACGTCGTGTTGAGCGAACGCTGGTCGTAGCGGACGATCAGATCGGTGTAACCGGTGGTATCGACCGACCACGCGAAACCCGCGGTGCCCGAGGCGGTGCCCTGGGCGGGAAACGACTGCCCCGCGAGGGCGGAGTCGTCGGTGTTGTCGGCAGGGTCTGACGACGCGCCGCCGACCCGGCCCGAGTCGGCCGCGACGAAGAAACCGAAGCCAGAAGGTCCGATCCCGCCGACGGGCTGCACCACGGGCAAGCCGACCGCGTTGTCGACACTGGGCGACAGCGTGCCGGTCGACACCGTCGCGTCGGGGGTGGTGCTGTTAAAATTCCATTGGACAACTGTTGTTTGCGCCGCCGCGAACGGTGCGATGATCGCGCTGATGGCCAGCACAGCGATCGCTTTCATCCATGTCAGCATTCGCTTCTCTCCCACTGGTGAGTCAGCAAACTCGCATCCGACGCGTTGACGGGCCACGAAGCCGGCCCACCTCGAAAGGCCCGTCTCGAAAGGCCCGTCTCGCAAGGCCACTTTCATTAGGACCGTCTCGAACAGCCCGTCTTTGAAAACCGCACGCCGCGTTGGCGTGCCGAGGAGATCGTTGTCTCGGCGGCAAGCGCCTGGGCAGAGCCAGTCACCCGGGCGGCCGCGAAACAACGGCTAATCGCGTGACCGGCAGCGCAGCAAAACCGTGCCACGGAACACGCCGCCGCTCATATTGATAATGACGCATGTCACGGCCATGTCGGCATGACCGGCGGGGTTGGTCATCGGACACTACCCCGCTCCCCCGGGGGCGGCAAGCGTATTAACTAACATTTAAGATTGGCTCTAATGAGACATTGTCTCAATCACTATGAATCGCCCGCGCCTTGTGAAGATTATCGTTTGCCGCGACGTGGTTGGGTGCGCTAGACAGCGCAACATCAAACCATTTCGTCGCGCCGGCCACGTCGCCGCGCTGTGCCAGCAAGACGCCCTGCAGGTTGGCGGCGTCGGCGTCGGTGCGGATGAGATCGCCTGCCGCCGCCAGCGCGGCTTCGGCGTTTCCGAGCTTTCCGGCAGACATGAAAGACATTGCCAGCATCAGCCTCACCCGCCGATCATCCGGCCGCTTCGACAGGGCACGCTGATACAACTCGACCGCACGATCGTGCCGACCCGTGCGGGCGAGGTGATTGGCATAGTTCACCTCTCCCGCATAAACCGACTCGCGGTCGGCAAACGCCTCGGAGTCGATCACCTCGAGCCACAGCGCCTCGGCGGCCCGACCGTCGCCCGCGGCGGCAAGTCTCGACGCCGCCGCGAGCATGCTGGGGCGATGCCCGCGCACGCGGTCGACCGCCTCACGGTAGAGATCGGTCGCCGCGATCGTCTGGCCCTGCCGCTCGAGAAACGCCGCCAGACGTAGCCACGGCGCCGCGTCGGGTGGCCGGTAGCCCCGATGCGCCGCCATCGCGCCGCGCACCACCTCGACCGCCTGGCGAAGTTCGCGCTGCGCCCGGCCGAGATCGCCTTGACGCTCCGCAATGTCTGCCGAGGTCATCAGCACGTTGACGTCGTCGGGCTTGAACTTCAGCGCCCGGTCGATCATTCGCCGGGCTTCGGACAGGTCGCCGGCATCGAGACGAAGCGTTGCCCAGTTGTGCCAGGCGGCCCATGCACCGGGGTTGGCTTGCGTGGTGGCTGCCCAGAGGGTCTCGAGGCTGTGAAACGTGCGGGCATGGCGGTGAGCCAGCCATGCCGCCGACACCACGACGACGCCGCAGATCACAAGGCCGGCCAGCGCGATGCCGGCCGTTTGTGGATGATCGACTGGTGGCCGATCGACCCTTTGCTGAGCAACGCTTTGCTGATCATCTCGGTGCTCATCAACTTCTGGCCCATCATCGCGATGCCGGGCAGCCCACGCCGCGCGACGCCACAGCAGCATCAAGCCCGCGGCCGCCATCGCTGACGCGGGCAAGGTGGCAAGATAAGCAAAGTGGTCGGCCACGAAGCTGTAGCGCATTGGATAGACGTCGACAAAGCCCAGCGCCGGAAACAGCAGCCCGACGAACAGCGCCGCCCCGGCGGCCGGGCCGCGGCCGATGCGGCCTCGCATCGCAAAAAGCGCCGCGATTGCACCCGCCGCCGCGAGGGGGAATGCCCACTGCCATGTCCAACCCGACGGCACATTCCACCGCGGGTAGAAAAACACCTGCTCCACCGGCATGACGAACTGCGCCGCATAAAACCAGACCGCCCGCCCGGCGATAAGCACCCGCTGCGGCACCGAAAACGCCCACTCGGGCCCCGCGGCGCCGACATGCGTGCGCTCGAGATACCCCGTGTAGAGCCCCGCGGCCGCACCGATCGCCAGCATGGGCAGCATGTGCACCCACCGGCGGAGCGGGACGCGGCCGGTCCGCCACCAGGTCAAAACGAGAATAGCGGCGGGCAGGGCCGATACCGTGGTCTTGCCGCCCAGCGCGAGCAGATAGAGCAACAGAGTCGCTGCATACCCCAGCCATGGCCGCGGCCGGCGCGGGGCGTCTACGGGCGCGGCATCGCACGCGGTCGGCCGATCAATCGGAAACGTGCGAAGGTAAACCACCAGCGCCGCCAGCGCGAGCACGGTCGAAAGGGTGTTCTTGCGCTCGGTGACCCAGGCCACGCTCTCAACCTGGATGGGATGAGCGACGAACAGCGCCGCCGCCAGCAGGGCGCCGGCGACCTTGAGGCGAACAAGCAACTGCCATAGTAAAAGGCCCGAGATCAGGTGGAGGCTGAGGTTGGTGACGTGGTGCGGCAGCGCTGACCGGCCGAAGAGCTGTCGCTCGACCCAGAAGGTGGTGTGGGTCAGGGGATAGTATTGGGGCAAGCTGATGGGTTCGCGCCAGATGGCGATCAGTCCGGCGAGCGACTCGAGGTTGGGATTGGCGGTGACGTAGCTGTCGTCGTCCCAGATAAATCCGGCCGAAAAGATAGGCCAGTAGGCGATCAAACCGAGCACGACCAGCGCAGCGACCGCCGCAACCGGCCGGACCCCGGGCGAGCGGCTATGAGACCGCATCTCATTTGTAAATGGTGTGGAAGTCACTCGTTTGGCTGGGTATTGTTCTCGACCGCGCCAGATTTGTCGAACGACCACCGCGCTGCATTGCTCCTGAGCCCGCCCAGATGCGTGAGCAGGTGCACACCAACCGGTTCGGCAGGTCTGCCAGAGTAGTCCACAGACCCAGTGCTGATGAACATGATGAACGCTCTCTGCACCAACACGGATTGGGGCCGCCCTGCCGCACGCACGCGGGGCTTCACACTCGTCGAATTGCTGGTGGTGATCGGGATTATTGCGGTGTTGATCTCGATGCTGCTGCCGGCGCTGCGCAAGGTCAGGCAGCAGGCGAACGACACGCTGTGCACGAGCAATCTTTCCCAGATCAACTCGGCGACGCAGATGTACGCCCAGGACAACCGGGATTACTACCCTAACTCGTCCGACCTCGGCACCGGCAGCTTCCGGCGCGGCGCAGGTTACATCGGCGTCGATCAGCCGTTCCCCTGGGCGTCGTTCGTGTCGTCGACCGCGGAGGAGAACAAGGGGCTGCCGGCACTGTATCACCAGCTGAAATACATCCGCACGACTGCCCGCTCGACGCGCGACGTCCGCCCGGAGGGCGATCCGCTGGGCCCTGCCGGCACTGCGATGGCCGCAGCCCCGGAGAAGTCGGTCTGGATCTGCCCCAATGCGCCCGAATACATGCAGGCCTTCGGCAACACCTATGAGTGGAACCGACTGAGCGGGCGTCACACCTCGGCCAACCGCGCCAAGCGCACCGGCTCGGTTTCGAAGGCATTCAAGCCCGGCGCCGACGGCGACGGCGCGGATACGTTTTACTGGGTTCGTGACAACTTCCAGCGCTGGCCGCAGAACACGGGCCTCAACAGCGGGCCCGCGTCGACCATCCCGGTCGAGCAGCGTGTGCACCCGCATCGATACCGCGGTCGGTCCAAGCCGCTGGCCTTCTTCAACGGGGCGACCTTCCCTGCCTTTGAAAACTACGCGGTCAAGGCCCTCTACTTTGACGGCCACGTTGGTCACCAGGTGATGGCATACCGGCCGCCGGGTGTGTTGGTCGACCTCTTTCCGATCGCCGCCGACTGATGCGGGGCAACGGCCGATCGACACCCGATCTCGAAGACCAACAGGCGGTCGCTCCGGCGGCCGCCTTCTTCGTTTATGCTGGTGCGGATGAAGCGGTGGCTCTGGCGGACTGTGGTCTGGGTCGGCGTGGTGGTGGGCGTTGCTGCCGTTGCGCTGGTCGTTGCACGGCACTGGGCCGGGCCGGCGGTGGTGCGGTCGGTGGTGAAGGGGCAGCTTGCGGGGCTGGGGATTCATGATGCAAAGTTCGACGTCGTCGATGTGTCGGCCACGCGGGTGGTGATCGTCGATCTCGCGTCGGCGGATCGAACACTTACGGCGTCGCGCGTCGAGGCGTGGTATTCGCCCGCCGGCGTGGCGTCGGGCGAGATCAGGCGGCTGATCGTCGACGGGCTGCGGACCGGCCTTCGGGTGAACGATGACGGCAGCGTGACGGTCGAGGGCGTCGCGCTCGCCGGCGGTTCGGGCGAAGACTGGCGTGCGACGGTGCGCACGCTGCCCGATCTCACACTCAGCCGCAGCGCATTGCATGTGCGGCACGGTGATCAACGCCACCAGTTCACATGCGACGCCGCTCTGACCACCAGCGCGCAGGGCCGCGCAGCGACACTCACCGTGCGCGGCGACGGATTGACCATCGCGGCCGACGCGACACTGGGGCTGGATGGTGTCGCCACGATCACACTCGACACATCCGCTCGACTGCTGCCGCTGCTGCATGTGGCCCGCGGGTCGGCCGGCCCGCCGCCCTGGGTCGATGGGGCGGTGAACGCGGTCATTCACTCGACCGTGTCGAGCGATGATGTCATGCGGTGGAGCACCGAAGGCCGCGTCGAGCAGCTTGTCGGCGTGGTCGCGGTGTCGGGGCTGGCGGGCGAGTTGGATGGCGGTGTCGTGAAGTGGTCGGCCGGCGGCGTGGGCATGATGGTGGACGAGGCGGTCGCCCGGCTCGAGCGGGCCCGGGTTGAAACGGCGGTGGGCGCGTTCGATCTCGGTGGCGTGGTGTCGCTGATCGGCAACGAGATGATCGAGGCCGAGGTGCGCGTGGAGGAACTTCGCTCGCAGGGGCAGGAAGCGACCGCCGCCGCAGCGCCGAAAGCCGCGCCGACCGCAGCGCCGAGCGTCATCAACGCGGCAGCGCCGATGCAGAGAGCCGCGGCGCTCGCGCCGCTTCGGATCGCGGCCAGCGCTCGCGTGCCGCGGGCGCTGATCGCCACGTCGTTCGCCGACGGCGAGATGACCGCCCGGGTTGTGGCACAAGGCAGGCTGCCGCAGGCCGTGGCGGGCATGGCTCCGAGTGTCATCCCGGCCATCGGTTCGACGGGCGGCGTGACCATCGACGTCGATGCGCCGCTCACGCTGGTTGGCCGCGAGGGCAACTGGTCGATCGCCGGCGGACAGGCCGACGGGTCGCCGGCGCAGCGCGTGGGATTTGTCGCACAAGACATCCGTCTCAAGAGCGGTGCCGCGGTGGATAGGCTCGGGGTGACGCTCGTCGCCCAGCCCTCGGCGGGCGGCGTCGATCTGCTGGAGGGCAGCGAGCTCTGGGCACAGGGCATCGCCCTGCCCGGGGTAGAGACAGACGAGCGGGGCCTGCGTTTGCAGGCGGGGTTGTCGGGCAGGCTGAATGTGCCGATGCCGGCGTTGGCCTCGGCGTCGGGCGCACCGCCCGATGCCGCTGCCCAGGCGCCCTCGATCGACAACCTGCGGGTCAGCCTGCTTGCCCAGGCCGACACGATCGCGGCGGGCGGCATCCAACTGACGGGCGTGTCGGGTGTCTTACCTCTTGTGATCAGCGGCAACCTTTCTCAAGCCCGGGCGACTTTCGCTGGTGAGGCCTACGCAGAGGCGGATTCGCTCGCCGGCGGCGGCCTGTCGCTGGGCCCGACGCGGCTTGATCTGAGCGCGACCGACGGGCAGCCGCTCGCGGTGTATGACGGCGCCGCGCTCACGCTCGCCGGCCGACTCGACACGGCATCACCCTTCATGCTCACAGCGCAGGGCGCGTCGGTCAGCGTGGGTGTGGTGTCCCTCGTCGCGCAGGGCAGCCCGCTCGATGGGACGTTCTCAGGGCGGCTCATGCTGGGCGATGTCGATATTGCCGCCCCGCAAGCGGAGCTGACGCTGGCCGACCTGGCGATCGACGCCCCGCTGTCGTCGGAGCAGACCGCCGACGAGGGCTCGATCCGCTGCGATCAGATCACCTTTCGCGATGTGAAGATGCCCGGGTTTACAGGCACGATCGCGCTGCAGCGCGGAAAGCTCGCGGCGGCGGTCGATTGGCCGGTGGTGGAGGAAGGCGTGATCCGCTCGGGCGGGTGGGTCGACACGACCGGCCCGGTCGTGACCGCCGGCGCGTCGGTGTGGGTGCCGCGTTTTACGCTCGACGACCCCGAGGCGCTTCGGCGGGTGCTGCCCGCGGTGGGTGAGATCTCGGTGTCGGGCACGTTCACCGCCGACAGCCGCTTCTACTACGACGGCAACCAGTGGATCGACTGGGCCTGGATGAAGATCGAAGACGGCGCGCTGGCGAGCACGCAATATGACGCATCGCTGTCGGGCATTGCCGGAGAAGTGACGCTGCGACAGGTGTGGCCGGTCGAGACGTCCGGCGGGCAGACGGTGGCGGTCAGTGCGGCGCGCATGGGCCGGCTCAACGTCAGCGACGGCGATGTGCGCTTTCGGGTGGAGCGCGAGGGGACGGTGTTTGTCGAGCAGGCGCTGTTCGGCTGGGCGGGCGGGCAGATGGCGGCGCGCGGCTTTCGCGTCGAGCCGACCACGGGCCAAACCAGCGTCGTGGTCAATGCAACCAACCTCCAGCTCAAGACCGTGCTGAGCGAAACCGCGGGCGACGCCAATGCTTCGGGAGAGGGGCTGCTGGTCGGGCAGATCCCGGTGCGCGTGGCGTGGCCGCGTGTAGAACTGACCGGCGCGGGCTATGTCTATGCCGAGCCTGGAGCGGCGGGCGTGCTGCGGCTGGGGCCGGATGCCAGGGCGACGGTTTCGCCGACCATCGAAGCCGCACTGGGCGGTGGCGCTGGCGGCGGCGCGGGCGGCGGCGACGCGATTGCCCAGGTGCGCCAACGGGCGCTCGGGGCGCTGCGCGATTTCCGCTTTGACGTCCTGCGCGTCACACTGAGGAAACAGAACGGCGTGTCGAGTGCCGCCGTGAGGGTGGTCGGCAAGGGCTCGCCGCAGTCCGGGGGGCAGCCGATCGATCTCACGCTCAATGTGAGCGGCATCGAGGAAGCGCTCAATGTCTGGCTGTCTGTCGGCGAGGCACAAGACCGCCTCAAGACGCAGTTCGAAGGAACAACCCCATGAACGCACGACGATCCCTGACACCCATCGCCAGCTTCATCGCGGCCGGCGCGACACTCCTGACACTGGGAGTCGCGGCCGGAGGCTGCACGCCCCGCGCGCGGGTGACGGTCGACCCGATCGAGATCAAGCCCATCTACATCAGCGTCGATGTCAACATCCGCGTTGACCGGCAGCTCGACGACTTCTTCGCTTTCGAAGAGCAGTATCGCGCCCCTTCCACCACCCAGCCCACGTCGGGAATGTAAGCACGCCCATGAAGCCCATCCCGGAGAAACCCATGACCAACAAGCGAAACTGGATGACAACGACGGTGTCGGCCTGCGTGATCGGCTCAACCCTGTTGGCTGGGCCGGGGCTGGCGGCGATGAGTCTGCTCGCAGCGGGGCAGGCTGCGACGACGCTGGCCGCCGATCTCGGGGAGTTGCGCCGGCGGTTTCAGGAGCGTTATCCCGCGCTGCTGGAGATCAAGCGTGCGGGCAAGGCCGGCGAGACATACCTGGGCTATGTCGAGGTGCGGACGGAAGTGACCAAGGATCAGCAGACGCTGATCGGGCAGGAGAACGCCGACCGCCGCACGCTGTATGAAGAACTCGCCCGGCAGGAAAAGACCACGCCCGAAGTGGTGGCCGAGCGCAACGCCAAGCGCAATTTCGAACGAGCCGCGTCGGGCGAATGGCTCAAGCATGTGGACGGCTGGAAGCAGAAGCCGTGAGGGGGATAGTGGGCAGCCGGCAGGGGGCAGTGGGCGGTCGGCAGTCGGCCGTGGGCAATCGGCAGCGCGCGGTCGGCCGTGGTCGGCAGACAGTTGCTGATCGCCAAATGCCAAAAGCGCGGAGAAACTAGCCGCGAGGAGTGAGCGCCGGGCGAAGCGCCTCGCGTCGGGCGCAGCGGACGAGTGTCGCCAGCATTACGCGGCGCATGCGTCAGCGATGACCACCCCACACCTGCTCCGCCCTTCCTGCTTTCGCCTGCCCGCTGCCAGCTGCGTGCTGCCCGCAGCCCAGTGCCCACATTTCCTGCTGCCCCACCCTCCACCATCTGTCTCTCTGCTTCTCTCTCACCGCTGATTCCGGTACAACGTGCAATGGGAATCTCACACACACGAGGACGCGCATGATCAAACAGTTTTTCGCCGGGATCTGCGGGGTGGTTTGTGCGGCGGCGGTGGCTGTCGGGCTGGGCGCGGGGACCGGGCAGACCGCCCGGGCACAGGAGCCGATCTTGATCGGTCATTACGGCTCGATGACCGGCAGCACCGCAACCTTCGGCATCAGCACCGACGAGGGCATTCGCCTGGCGGCCGAGCAGATCAACGCCGCGGGCGGGGTGCTGGGCAGGCCCGTGAAGATTGTCACCGAAGACACCCAGAGCCGCCCCGAAGAAGCTGTGACCGCGGTCACCAAGCTGATCTCACAGGACAAAGTCGTGGCCCTGATCGGCGAGGTGGCCAGCAGCCGATCGCTGGCGGCCGCGCCGATCGCGCAGCGCGCCCGCATCCCGATGCTCTCGCCCGCGTCGACCAATCCGAAAGTCACGCAGGTCGGCAATTACATCTTCCGCTCGTGCTTCATCGACCCGTTTCAGGGAACGGTGATGGCCAACTTCGCCATGAACGACCCCAAGGGCCCCAAGGCCAGGCGGATGGCGATTCTCTACGACGTCAAAAACGACTACTCGGTCGGCCTGCGGCAGTTTTTCATGGAAGCGGTCAAGGCCAATGGCGGCGAGATCGTGGCCGACGAGAGCTACGGCGAAGGCGATATCGATTTCAAGGCGCAGCTCACCAAGATCAAGGCAGCCAACCCTGACGCGGTGTATGTGCCGGGGTATTACACCGAGATCGGCCTGATCGCCCGGCAGGCCCGCGGGCTGGGGATCACCGTCCCGCTCATGGGCGGCGACGGATGGGACTCATCCAAGACCACCGAGCTCGGCGGCGACGCGGTCAACGGCTGCTTCTTCTCCAACCACTACTCGGCGGACGACGAGCGACCCGAGGTGAAGACGTTTGTCGAGGCTTACCGCGCCCGCTACGACGGCCGGACCCCCGATGCCATGGCGATCCTCGGCTACGACGCCATGCTGGTCATGGCCGACGCCATCAACCGCGCCGGCTCGACCCGCGGCGCCGCCATCCGCAACGCCCTGGCAGAGACCAAAGACTTCCCCGCGGCTTCGGGCAAGATCACGATCGACGCCGATCGCAACGCACGGAAATCGGCGGTGGTGCTCAAGATCGAGGGCGGCCGGTTTGTTTATGTCTCGACGGTCGATCCGTAATCACCCGATATAGTCGAGGCTTGCCGACGTGCGGATGGTAAGCAGGCGTGGCCCCAAGCTGAGCATGCGGCCGCCGGGGCCAGCAAGACCGGCGTGTGCGTCGCCCTGTCGCGTTTCTGCCCTGGCTCGCTTTTTCACCTGCTGGCGGCCGATCGCCCGAGCGTCTTTCGGGTTAGGCGTCGGCACTGTTTCACGCATCGCTTCTCGCGCGGTTGGTTTTTAAATGGCCCTATTCCTGCAGCAACTCATCAACGGCCTATCGATCGGCGCGATCTATGCGCTGATCGCGGTCGGATACACGATGGTGTATGGGGTGCTGCGGCTGATCAACTTCGCCCACGGCGAGGTCTACATGATCGGCGCGATGATGGGCGTCTATCTCGCCTCGTGGTATGGCATCGTCGATGCACAGGGCGTTTCTCACCCGTCGTGGTTCGGCTTTCTGGCGGTGCTTGTCTCGTCGATGCTGATCTGCGCGATCGTCGGGTTTCTCATTGAGCTGCTGGCTTACCGGCCGATGCGGCATCGCCCGCGCATCGAATCGCTCATCACCGCCATCGGCGTGTCGATGTTTCTCTCGTTCGGCGGACAGGCGGTCTTCGGCGCCACCCCCGAAACCTTCCCCAAGCTGATCCCCGGGGTCGAGGAAAACCCCGTTCTCGTGCGGTTCTTCAATGACCAGGTGTCGATCGACAAGGTCGATGCGCTGATCATCGTGGTGACGCTCGTGCTCATGCTGCTGCTGCGACACCTCGTGCTCCATACGCGAACGGGCCTGGCGCTGCGGGCGGTGTCGTTTCGGTTCGACACGTCGTCGCTCATGGGCATCAACATCAACCGCATCGTCAGCCTCACCTTTGTCATCGGCAGCATGCTCGCGGCCGCCGCGGGGGTGCTGATCGCGCTGCGGTCGCCCAAGGTCGAGCCGCTGATGGGCGTGATGATGGGCCTCAAGGCCTTTGTGGCGGCCGTGCTGGGCGGCATCGGCAACATCCCCGGGGCGGTCGCAGGCGGGTTGCTGCTGGGCCTGACCGAGGCGATGGTTCAGGGTTACATCGAGCAGGGAAGCCAGTACAAAGAGGGCGTGGCGTTTGTCATCCTGATCGGGGTGCTGCTGATTCGTCCGACGGGGCTGTTTGGCCAGAACGTGGTCGAGAAGGCATGAACCCTCACAACCGCCCTGCCGCCGGGACATCGCTCGAGCCCCATCCGCCGGGGACGGATGACAATCCCGGTCCGTCGGGGCTGCCTCACCAGGCCGGCAGCGCCGGCAGCGCCGGTGGCACGGCGGCCAGCGACGAGCCCGTCTCACCCGCGGCGCGGCGCATCAACCCCTGGCTCTACACGCTGGTCAGCAACCTGTGGGTCGTCGCGGTGATCGCGGCCATGGTGCCGCTGGGCTGGTGGGTCGAAAACCCCGACGCCTTCAACTCCCTCTGGGCACGCATTCTCATCCTCGCGGGCCTCAACATCACCCTGTCGGTCAGCCTCCAGCTCATCAACGGCATCGCCGGTCAGTTTTCGCTTGGACATGCCGCGTTCATGGCGGTCGGGGCCTATGTCGCCGGCTATGCCACGCTCACCCACGGACGCATCCTCAACGACCCCTATGGTGATCCGCTCGACTGGACCAACCCGCTGGGCGTGATCGTCTATCTCTCGGCGCTGGCGCTGGTCGTCGCCCTGCTGTCGGGGGCGGCCATCGCGGTGTGGCGGCTGGTCAGCCTGGCCCGGCGGCTGCACCCGCGCCTGCCGCAGATCATCGTGGCGGTCGTGGCGCTGTGGGTCATCGCCGACCTGGTGACGCTGGAAACCAACCTGGGCGCCACCTGGCTGCGCCTGCAGGCGGCATCGGGCGTCGGTGCGGCGTTCTCCCGCGTGATGACCTTCGGCCACGGCGAAACGGCGCTCTGGCTGGCCCAGACGCTGCCCGCGTGGTCGCTCAAGCCGATCATCTTCCTCGCCGCCATCGTCGGGGGCGGCGCGATGGCGGCCTTTGCCGGGCTGGTCATCGGGCTGCCGACGCTCCGCCTGCGCGGCGACTACCTCGCCATCGCCACGCTCGGCTTCGCGCAGATCATCGCCGTCGCGATCTACAACACGCCCGAGCTTGGCGGCGCCACCGGGCTGGCGGGCATTCCCGCCTATTCGGCCACCGCCGACCCCGAACTGGGCATCGCGTCGGCGTATAGCTTCGCCTGGGTCTATGGGCTGGCGCTGGTCACCATTGTCGCCGTCTGGCGGCTGCAGCATTCGCCGATCGGGCGGTCACTCCAGTGTGTCCGCGAAGACGAGCTGGCCGCCGCCGCGGTCGGCATCAACACCGCCGGGGCCAAGGTGGTGGCGTTTGTCATCGGCGCCGCGCTGGCGGGGATGGCCGGCGCGGTCTTCGCCCACACCGAGCAGTATCTCAACGTCGCGCAGTTCGATTTCCAGCGCTCGGTCGAGCTGGTGGTCATGGTCACCCTGGGCGGGCTGGGCAGCGTGCCGGGCGCGGTCGTCGCGGCCGTGCTGCTGACCTTTATCGAGCCGGTGCTGCAGAGCCTGGGCAACTGGCTTCCCGCCGGCAGCCCCGCGTGGCTCACCACCGCCGGCGAAAAGATCAACCAGTATCGGCTGGTGATCTTCGCACTCGTGCTGATCATCGCCATGATCGTCCGCGGCCAGCGGAGAGGGAAAGCGCAGTAGGCGTGCACAAACACCACGGTCAACAACTGCGAAAGTGCGGCCACGCCCGGTTCGGACAGACTCGGCTGCGCCCGATCGCCAGACCCGCTTCGCCGGCGTGCCCGGCTGCGATGGCGCTGGAATACACACCCGCTCTGCTTTACTGATTCCTCACCCATGCCCCTGTTGCAGGTCGACAACATCAGTGTGCGGTTCGGCGGACTCACGGCGCTGTCGGGGTTTTCGTTTTCGCTCGACCCGGGCGAACTCGTCGGACTGATCGGCCCAAACGGCGCGGGCAAGACGACGGCGTTTAACACCGTCACAGGCGTCTACTGCCCCAGCGAGGGCGACATCGCCCTGGGCGGACGGCCCATCGCCGGACGGTCGGCATCGACGATCAACCACCTGGGCATCGCTCGCACGTTTCAGAACATCCGCCTGTTCGGCTCACTCACCGTGCTGGATAACGTCATCTCCGGCCTCAATCGCTACCGGCGTCACACCCTGCTGGGCGCCCTGCTTCACTCGCCGGCCTACCTGCGAGACCGCCGCCAGTTCTATGCCCAGGGCATGGAGCTGCTCGAGACGCTGGGCCTGGCCCACCTGTCGGGCGCCCGTGCGGGCAGCCTCGCCTATGGCGACCAGCGCCGCCTCGAAATCGCCCGCGCCCTGGCGACCCGCCCCAAAATCCTCTGCCTCGACGAGCCGGCCGCCGGCATGAATCCGCAGGAAAAGCTCGACCTCACCCGCCTGATCCGGTCGATCCGCGACCGCTTCGGTGTCGGCATCTGGCTGATCGAACACGACATGAAGCTCGTGATGAACCTGTGCGAGCGGATCACCGTGCTCGATCATGGCGAGACCATCGCTGTCGGCCCGCCGGCACAGGTGCAGAATGACCCGAAGGTGATCGAAGCCTACCTGGGCGAGCCGGATTAGCCCCGCCGGCCGGTCACGCCCGATAACCCCCGAGCGGCCGGCGTGTCGGGCGGCAAAAACTGACGCACCGGGCAAAAAAGCCCGTTCCCCCGGCGCGGAAGTTGTCGACATCCGCCGCCGGAATGCCGACAATTCCTGCAATGCGGTATAAGACCATCCTGCTATTCGGCTCGCCCGGCTCGGGCAAGGGAACCCAGGGCAAGATCCTCGGGCACATCCCGGGATTCTTCCACTCCGCCACGGGCGATATCTTCCGTTCGCTCGATCTGCAGTCGGAGATCGGCCGCGTCTTCTGGCAATATGCCGCCAAGGGACAGCTCGTGCCCGATGAGGTCACGATGAAGGTCTGGAAGAACTTCATCCAGGGCACGGAGATGATCAATCAGTTTCACCCTGAGAACCAGATCATCGTGCTCGACGGGCTTCCGCGGACGGTCCGCCAGGCGGAGCTGCTCGATGACACGATCGAGGTCATCAAGATCATCCACCTCCACTGCGCCGACCCGAACAAGATGGTCGAGCGTCTGCGCCGCCGGGCGCTCAAGGAAAACCGCTTCGACGACGCCAACGACGAAGTGATCCGCACGCGCCTCGATCGCTTCGAGCGCGAGACGCGCCCGCTGCTCGATCACTATCCCAAGGACCTGGTCTTCCGCGTCGATGCGATGATGAGCCAGATCCGCGTGCTCAGCGAAATCCTGCGGGTGGTGGTGCCGCTCAAGGAAGAGATGGACCGCAAGCTCGCCCAGGCCGAAGCCGAGCGCGAGGCGAAGCTGAGCGAGCAGTCGCTGGTGACGGCCTGACCGCCGCCCTGACTATCGCAGCGGCGTAAACACCTCGAGCAGCGCCACCCGCTCATATCCCAGGTGAGGATAAAGCATCGCGCCGGCGGTCGAGGCGATCAGCACGCTCCGCCGGGCACCGGCTTGGTTGTCATCGATGAGCATCCGCGTCATGACCGCTGTCGCCACGCCCCGCCGCCGCCACTCGGGCGTCGTGTACACATCGGCGACATACCCCGCGCCGCGCGCCATGTGGATGCATCGGCACCAGGAGACCGGCTTGTCGTCGATCGTCGCCGCATAGAGCCGAACGCGCGGGCGCGCCGCCGACAGGTCGTCGGCATCGAGCATTTTTCGCCTGGCAGCTTTGCGGACGCGCTCGGCCATGGCGGCGTCGGTCACACGCCTGACCGTGGCCGCGGCGGTCTGCGGCATCCGGGGCGGCCCCGGCTGCTCGCGCACGAACAGCGTTTCGGTCAACCGCGGCCGATATCCCAGCGCTCGATAGGCCGCCCGAACCGCCGCCACATCCGAATCGACATCGCGAAACACCACGAGCCGATACTGCTTGTGAGTGAGGTAATCGCTGACCAACCGCGCCGCCTCGGCCGGTTCGGGCGAGTCGACGATGAGTTCCTCGCTCCTGACCCCCCTGCCGCTGCGCTCGACATCGCGCACGACCCACATCTTCCCCACCCGCACCACCTCCGCCGGCCGGTTCATCGACCGCGTGTGCGCAAAGCTCCGCACGAAGGTTTCGACCGCATCCGCCCGCGCCCGTGCAGCCGATGCTGCCATCACCGCCTCCACTCGGATCATCTGATCGGTGTCGTTTTCGTCGGTGACAGGTTATCCGGCTCGCGTGTCGCTGCCTATTGCACGGGCGACGCTCGACGAGGCAAGGCTCGTCTCAACAGGCCTCCGGCCGACCGATCACGCCGAGACGGTCGCGGGCATCCGATCGTCGCCTGATGTGGCGGCGGCGCCTTCGATCGTCAGCGTCACCACGTCGGTCGGGCAGACGGTGACGCAGTGGCCGTCGAGGTCGCAGTCGTTGACGCGGCTGACATCGACCTGTGCCTTGCCGTCGACGCTGCGGAGCACCTCTTTATCGCAGTGGGCCACGCACACCTCGCAGCCGATGCAGTCGCGCGTGTCGATCGCGAGGCGCACGGCCACCTTGCGGGCGGTCTTGGGGTCGACCCGGTCGAAGGTGGCGAGCGAGGCGGTGGTGGCAGGCGTCTCGGTGTCGGTGAATTCGGCGTCAAAGCGGTTGAAGCTCACGTGGCCGTGCAGTTCGACCAGCCCGCGTCGCCTCAGGCGGAACATCGGCTGCGAGCAGCTTCCGCAGGTCTGCAGGGCCTCGAGCTTTTCGAGGTACTTCACGCACGTGCTCACCACCGTCGCGTGGCTCCAGGTCAGCGGGCTGACCGACAGCGGCTCGTTGGTGTAGGGGTTGACCTGCTCCGCCAGCACACCGCTCTCGAGCGCGTGACCGGCTGTCCATTCGAAGATCGGCAGCGCCAGCTTGAGCTCGGCCGTGCTCTTGGCGCGGCCGATGAAATAGTCGGCGAGCCAGAGCGTGCAGATGAACCACGGGTTGCCCGGCACCGCGGCGATGTCGTTGCTCACGCGGTGGTAGTAGTCGTTCTCATACCGCGCCACGCCGCCGACGGGCGTCTTGACCCACAGCTTCTGGTTGACCGCCTTCATCGTCGCCTCGACGCGCGGGTCGTCCACCTCAAAGAGGTGGAATTTGTAGATCGCCCAGAGCGAGGCATCGAGCACTTCGTCGACCTCGTAGATGTCGCCCGCCGCCGCGGGGTAGCCGTCGCCGCCGGCAAGCGCCGGGTCGGAGAGCGGCCCGCTCTCTGCATAGTCGGGCGCGTCGGGCGGGGTCGGGTCGTTCTTGGGCACCAGCCGGCGGACGAACCGCCCGAGCTTGTCGCTCCACAGGTATTTCTCGGCGCCGGCGCGCACTTCCTCGGCCGCCTGGTTGTAGACCTCGGCCTTCTGCCGGTCGCCGAACGCGACGGCGAAGTTGCGCGCCGCCTTGAGTCCGGCATAGACCGTCGCCACGGTGAAGGCGTGAACGCCCCACCGCTCTTCCCACAGGTCGTAGCTGGGCAGCGGCAGGCCCGTGCGCGGGTCGCGGTATTTGACCATGAAGTCGGCCGCCTTCTGCACGACATCAACCCACAGCGGCCGGATGAACTCTATGTCGCGATAGCGGTAGTAGTGTCGCCACAGCGCCCAGCCGACCAGCGTGGTTTCATCCTCCTGGGTGGGCTTCATCACCCACGGGTGCCAGCTCGACGCGGGCGAACCGTCGGGGTTGTACTTGTGATAGAAGTAGCCCTCTTCGGTCAGCACGTCGCGGCAGAACAGGTAGAAGCTTCGCGCGATATCAGGGAACCCCGCGAGGTCGAGCGCGTCGGCCACCAGCGCTCCGTCGCGCGGCCACATATAGCTGTAGGTGTCTCGCGAAAACTGGAGATAGTCGGAGTCGTTGGCGGCGATGATCGCCCCGCCGTTGTCGATCTGCGTCCGCACCACCAGCAGCGACCGCTTGAACAGGTCGACCACCTTGGGCGGCAGGTTGCCGAAATTGATGTTGGTGCCGCCCGCCCAGAGACGCCAGTAGTTGGTCGTACGGTCCACCACCGTCTGCGGGCCCATCTTCACCAGCCACTTGTGCAGCTCGAGCAGTTCTTCGCGGCTCTCGGCCGTGATGAGCGCCATGTGAACGGTCGCCTCGCCGTGGCTGTCGACCTTCACATGGTGGGCGATCGTCGAGTCGACCGCGCCCTGCGCGATCGGATTGCCCTGAAGGTGTCCGTCTTCGGCATCGCGCCACGTGCCCTCGGCGCCGTGGAAGCCGCTGGTGCCGGTGGCGTATTCGTCGATCCGCTGCTCGCCAGCGCTGAAAAACGTGATAGCGATATAGCGCTTCCCGCGGTAGTGAACCAGCGACTTGAGGTCGGGATCGTAATAGGCGGTATCGCCGATCTTCGTCCCCAACATGTTGAAGTCGTGGTGGTGGATGATCCGCACCAGCCGCTCATGGTCGGCCAGGTTCTTCACGCGGATCTTCCGCACCATGATGTTGCGGTGAAAGTCGACCGCGTCATTGCAGTTCATCGCCAGGCGGAGCTGCTCGTGGTCGAGCGTGACACTGGTGGTCAGCGTGTCCTTGAGATACCGCTGACGGATCGTCCACCCCTCCGACGACCAGAACAGCCGCCCGCGGTCGCTCGGCGTGCCGCCCGGACCGGGGATGTCGCTGAAGACCCCGAACCGGCACGGGCCCGCGCCGGCGTGATTCTCCTGACCCACATGGGGGAAATACAGATCACGGATCTGATACTGATGATCGAACGTAATCAGAAGCCGGCCATTGCCGACGGGAATATCACGGGGCATGCGTCTTCCGTTTTCTGGGGCAAATTCCCACAGTCGCGGCCGTCGATCCTCGACAGCCAGGGTGCGCGCAGCGACGTCTTGTCATCACGCTGCTTAGGTTTTCGGCCCATGGACCCTGCGACTGCAGTGAACCGGCACAATCCCTGTGCACGGCATCGGTTGGGCGGTTGGCTTCCGCTAGGCGAAGAGCATACCACATGCCCCCTTCAGCCCGGTAGAACGACTTTTTATCGGATCGGGAAGTGACCCACGCTGCAACCACACCGCCGCACACCTTGAGCGCACCGGCACGGGCAAAGAAAAAGACCGGCCCCGACAGGGCCGGTCTGTTCGTCTCTCAAACAAACGCGAAGAGGAAGAAGCTTGATCAGGCGTCGCGACTCAAGCGCGGCGCACGCGACGGAGCATCGCAAAGGCGGGCACCCCCGCGAGCAGCGCGGCGGCCGACGGCTCGGGGATGATCGGCGTCGAGAACTGCCCCGTGATGCTCGCATCAAACGGGCGAAGCTGGCCGCCCGAGAGGCCCACCGTCGTGCTCGCTGACGTGCCGACGCCCGTCAGCGGCAGCAGCGAGATCGACGCCTCGCCCAGGCTGATCGGGCCGACCGCGCCAATGGCCGACGCCAGCGCGTCGTAAATGATGCCGTCGGTGTAGGTGACGTTGAAGGCCTTGAAATCGGCGGAGTTGACGCCGACCCGGCCGTTGATGTTGGCGTCGGCAATCGTGCCGGCGAGCAGCAGCACCGGGCCGTCGACGCCAGCGGGATCGTAGCTGAGCAGTTCAAACTCACCCTCGGTGAGGAACTGGAACAGGTGGGTCATGCCGCCACCCAGGGGCACCGTCAGCGCCGGGCCGGCCGATGAGATGTCGGTCAGATTGAGCGTGACGTCGTAGAACAGCGTCGATCCCGAGCCCGACGGCGCCCATCCGCCGGCATAGGGCCCCACCACCGGATCACCGGGAAGCGAAAGGTTGAACGGCGTCTCGATCTGCAGGCCGCCCGCGGTCGCGAAGCCGCCGTCGCCGACAGCACCGAAGGCCTCTTCGAGCGCCCCGCCCGACCAGCGGAGCTCGGGAATGCCCGAGGGCGACGGGACGGGCTTGAAGTCAACCAGCAGCGCCGCAGCGTGAGCCGAGCCGCTCGCCGCGAGCGCAACGACACCGGCCGCGATAATTGTCAGATTCCGCATGTCTCTCTCCTGTCCTTCACTCGATCCCTGACAGGCGCACAATCTGCCTGCCATGCTTCACAGGCCACTAAGGTATCGAGTCCATCGGCGAAGTCACGCGCAATCTTTGCAGAAAGCTAACTCAAGCTTTACGAAACCACCGGCTGGCTGTCTCGCCGCCGGCATCGATCGATCGCAAACATTATCCGGTAAACCACTTACATCACCCCAAGCGGCTTAACAAACAGCAAAAAAAAGAGACGCCCCCCGGTAAGGAGGCGTCTCTGAGCTTGTTCCGACTTGTCGCAGGCGATCGCCCGAGCGGCTATCAGTCTGCTGCTTTACCCGCGGGATCGCCTTACCGGCGACGGCGGAGCATCGTCAGCGCCGCGGGGACGAGCAGGCCCAGCGCACCGGGCTCGGGGATCGGCTCGACGACGAAGAAGCTGGTGATTCCCACAGCGTCCCTCGCCGACACCACCACGCGGTGCGTGATGGAGATACTGGCCAGGGCGTCAGGACCGACCAGGGTCGGGCCGAAGGCGCTCAGGCCGGCAAAGGTCGACGTGGTGGCCGACCCGCCCGGGAAAAGCACCGGGGCGAAGGTGAACGGGTCGCTGAACAGCTCGAGCTGCGTGACGCCGTCGATCTTGCCCTGATAGGCGGCGATGCCGCCGCTGGTCGAGACGCTGGCGACGCCGTTGCCGCCGTCGGTCAGCGTGATGCCGATCGACCCGCCGTAGAGCGTGCCGCCGATGATCGGGACAGGCAGGATCACGGTCTGGGTGACGGTGAAGACCTGCGGCACCGCGGTCGGGTTGACGAACGAGAACGCGCCGAGCACGAACGGGTCAGAGTTGACCGCCAGTTCGTCCATCGCGACGGTGGCGACCAGGCCATCGACGACGGGGCTCCAGGTCGTGGGCACGAAGGCGTCGGTCGCGGGACCAGACCAGCCGGTCACCGGGTCGGTGATCGTGCCGGGGGTCGTGGCGACCAGCGCGGGGGTGTAGGTCTGCCCGCCGACTTCGAACGACACCACGACGCCCGCGTGGGCTGCTGAAACAGAGAGACCCAGCAGGGCCGTCCCGGTCATCATGTTCAGAAAGTTCACCTGCATTGCTCTCCCTCTTTCCTTAAAAGCTATGCGGCCCTGATGCCGCAATAATTCGATCGGGAGGCTAGCCACGCTTCTTTTGCCTTCGGCGAAGGTGAGATGAATTCCGCGCGATCAATTTGCTTGCGTTTTGCGTGCGTTTCGCGGCCAAACGATTAAGGATGAGTTCGAGCCGCGCAAACGCCGCATGGCGGCTTGGGCAAGGTTAGCAGGCTCCACCACTTATGCCCGATGCGACTGCGCCGGCCCGGTGCAGCACCGGGCGCGGGCGCACGGGGCCGATGGCAATCTGGGGGACTTCGGCCGCGCGGCGTCACGCGGCGTCACACGGCATCACCCGGCGGCGCCTGCTGGTCATTGACGCGGTACGCTCCAATAATCGTGTTCCCGCCCGAAGCGCGGCACACGACGACCGACGACCATGGAAGGCCGAACCGATCGCATTACACGCCTCAACGAGAAGGCCCGCGCCTTGCCCAAGGCGCCCGGCGTCTACCTGATGAAAGACGCCGCGGGGCGGGTGATCTACGTCGGCAAGTCAGCCTCCCTGCGCGACCGCGTGGGCAGCTATTTCGTCCCCTCCACCAAGCTCGAGTTCAAAAAGCTCGGCCTGCTCGACGAGGTCGACGATTTTGACATCCTGCAGACCGAGACGGAGGTCGAGGCGCTGCTGGCGGAAAATCGGCTGATCAAGGACATCCAGCCCCGTTACAACGCCCGCCTGCTGGACGACAAGACCTATCCCTACCTGATGATCACGACCGACGAGGATTTCCCCGGCGTCTACATCACGCGCCAGCCACGGTCGAACGGCGTCAAGCTCTACGGTCCCTTCACCAGCGTCTACGCGCTAAAGGAAGCGCTGACGATGCTGCAGAAGGCGTTTCGCTTCCGCACGTGTTATCTCGAGATCGACGACGCCGACGACAAGCGGCGGTTTTTCCGCCCGTGCCTGCTCCACCCGATCAAGCAGTGCACCGCGCCGTGTGCCGCCAAGATCAGCAAGGAGCAATACCGCGAAGACATCGGCAAGCTGATTCGGTTCCTCTCTGGCGGGAAGAAAGAGGTGCTCCAGCAGCTCGAGCGAGACATGCTGGCCGCGAGCAAGGCGCTCAACTTCGAGAAGGCTGCGCGACTGCGTGACGAGATCAAGGCCCTGACCGCCATCGGCGCCCGCGCCAAGAGCGGCGAGCAGGAGTATTGGCAGCCCGAGGCCTTCATCGAAAACCCGGCCGACGGCATGCTCAAGCTTCAGGAGGTGCTGGGCCTGGCCGATCCCCCCAGGATCATCGAGGGCATCGACATCGCCCACCTCCAGGGCGGGGAAATGGTCGGCTCAAAGGTCTGCTTCATCGACGGCAGCCCATTCAAGGACGAATACCGGCGCTACAAGATCAAGCACGGCCAGGGGAACAACGACTTCCTCTCCATTCAGGAGGTGGTCTCGCGCCGCTACCGGGACGCCGGCGCCAACCAGGAGCTCTACCCCAACGTCATCCTCATCGACGGCGGCATCGGACAGCTCAACGCGGCCATGGATGTCTTCAAGACCATGGACGTCCAGCCGCCCATGGTGATCTCGCTGGCCAAGAAAGAAGAGCTAGTCTACACCCAGGGCGACAGCGAGCCGATCCGCATGGCGCGCAACAATCCGGCGCTCAAGCTGCTGCAGTATGTGCGCGACGAGTCGCACCGCTTCGCGCAGCAGTATCATCACCTGCTGAGGCGAAAGGCGACGCTCGAACAGGATGTCGCCAGCGGACGCCGGCCGCCGCGGACGAAGCGAAAGCTCGGCTCGAAGATGAAGCTGGCGCAGCCCGGCGCCGTTGCCGGTCCGTTAGAGCCTGACGCGAGAGCCTTGGAAGGCGATGCCGCCCCGCCGTCGCCCGCGTCAAGCGACTTGCCGACGAATGAATCGCCGGCGCGCCGCGTATCGCTCGATGTGATGGACTACTTCCATCTCACGTCCGTCGATGACGATGCATCGCCGGCGACGCTGCCGCCCGAATCTCCGCCGACGACGGCTCGGGAATGACGGTGAGATTGGTCATCGTGACGGTGGTGGGGTTGATCACGTCGGCGGAGAATAACTCGGCGATGAATCATGCCGCCCGAGAGCACGCGCATGGTCCGGTCGGCTGGGATCACGCGTTTCGCAGGACAAAATGTTCTCTGCTTTAACGGCGGGCAGGCGATATAACGGGGTGTTGGGCTGTACACGGCTTAGGATGAAGGCGATGGCTCATGTCCCGCTACGCTCACCGCTGACCCGGGCGACCTGGCCGGCATGTTTGGTCGTGTTGTTCTGGCTCGGCACGGCTTGCGCCCAGGCGCCGGCCGCCGGGGCGGCCGACCAGCGCGACGCGCTGCGCGCCCACGTCGATTACTCGATCAGCCGCGCCGCGGCCTATCTCAAGGCGCAGCAGAGGCCTGACGGGTCGTGGGGCGGCAACGAGTTTCACTCCAACGAAAATGGACAGACCGCGCTGGTGGCCCTGGCGCTGCTGGCGGCGGGCGAGTCTCACCAGTCGCCGGTGATGAAGAAGGCGATCGACTTCCTCAAGAAGCAGGAGTTTCAGGGCACCTATGCCGTCGCCCTGCGCGCCGCCGTCTATTCGCAGATACCCGAGTCGGTCCGCAAGACGCACCTGCGCGGCGACCTCCACTCTTTCCGCACGCTGATCACCGGCATGATCCAGACCGGGCCGATGCGTGGTCTGTATGGCTACCTGCCGCACAAGCCGGGCCTCGAAATGGGCGACCTTTCCAACAGCCAGTACGGCGTGCTGGGGGTCTGGTATGCCGCGGACGCGGGCATCGAAGTGCCGCAGTCGTATTGGATGCGGGTCGAGCAGGCGTGGCTGGCCTCTCAAAACGACGACGGCGGCTTTGGCTATCGCCCGGGCGACAAGGACAGCTATGCGTCGATGACCGCGGCCGGTGTGGCGACGCTTTATGTGACACAGGACAACCTCCGCACCGGTCGGACGATCAACACCACGCGAGCCAGGCCCGCCGAGGCTCTGGCGAAGGCGGTCACGTGGATCGATCAGCATTTCCTGGTCGACGCCAACAGCGGGCGAGACGTGTCGCTGCTGGCGGCGCTCGAGGCCAACACCGATCCCGACAACCGCCGCCGGCTCGACGGATTTCGCGACGGCACATGGGTGCACTACATGCTCTTCGGCTTCGAGCGCGTGGGCGAAGCCAGCGGGCTGACACGGTTCGGCCCGCACCGCTGGTTCGACCTGGGGGCGCGATTCCTGGTGGCCACGCAGGCGCCCGATGGAAGCTGGAACGGCTCGGGCGGGCGCATCGTCGACACGAGCTATGGCCTGCTGTTTCTGGCAAGGGGCGGTGCGCCGGTGGTGGTGCAGAAGCTTCAATTCGACGGCCGATGGAACAACCGCACGCGTGACACGTCGGCGCTGGTGAGGTGGTGCCGGCGGCAGTTCGAGCGTCACGTCAACTGGCAGGTGCTGCCGGTGGGCGCCGCCGACTGGGAATATCGCGAAGCGCCGATCCTGTATATCGCCTCGAACGAAGCACCGGCGCTCGACGACGAGGCGGTGGCCCGGATCAAGCAGTTCATCGACGAAGGCGGGCTGCTCTTCGCGGCCGCCGAGGGAAGCGGCGACGCGTTTGAGCAGGGCATCACGGCGCTGGCGGCACGGATGTATCCGCAGTACGCGTTTCGCGACCTTCCCGCCGATCACTCGGTGTATACGGCAAACTTCCCCGCCGACCCGCAGAAGACGCCGATGCGCGGGCTGAGCAACGGCGTGCGCGAGCTGATCCTGCTCTCGCCCTCGGGCGATCTGCCTTGGGAGTGGTATGCCAACGGCGGGCTCAACAACCCGCGCGACCCGCACTTCGGGCTCTTTGCCAACACGCTGCTGTATGTCTCAGGCCGGGGCGGGTTCCGCCTGCGTGGGCAGCACTGGGCGACGCAGATCGACTCGCGCCTGCCGCCGCCGACAATTCAGATGCGCGTGGCACGGGTGAAGTTCGCGGCCAACTGGAACCCCGAGCCCGCGGGCTGGGATCAGCTGGCCGCCCGGCTTCACAACGCACGCGTCGCTTCGCTCGATACCGACGTCGTGCCCCTGTCTGCCCCGACAGGCGACGACAACCCGAACGGGGCCTGGGCACCCAGCGGGGCGCTGGGTCGCGATTACACGCTGGCGCACATGACCGCGACCGCGGGATTCGCGCTCAGCGACGCCGAGCGGGATGAACTCAAGCGATATCTCGATGCCGGGGGCACGCTGCTGTTCGACGCCGCCGGCGGCGATTTCGCGGCCGCGGCAAGCTTCGAACGGGAGATGAGGCGGCTGTATCCCGACTCGCGCTTCGAACCGCTGCGCCGAGACCACCCCGCCTACACGGGCCCCGACGGCCAACCGATGCGCCTCGTGGCCTACCGCACCGCGGCGCTCGACCGCGCCGGCTCGCGATTGGCCGAGCCGATGCTCAAGGGGCTGAGCGTCCACGGGCGACTCGTGGCGATCCTGTCGACCGAAGACCTCAGCGGCGGGCTCGTCGGCTATCCCCACGACGACGTCATTGGCTATGCCCCTGACGTGGCCCAGCGGATGGTGTCCAACATCCTGCTGTGGGCTGCCGATTGACCGGCGACGTGGTGTGAATCGACGCATGAAGCCACCGCACGGAGCCGTGGCGCGACCTCGGCCGCCGCGGCACGACGAGGCACATCGCCAAAGGGCGCAGGCTGATTAGCGCGGCATCGTGCATGCCGGCGGGCGCACAAGCGGCATCACAAACGGCGCGGCACGCTTCGCGTCGCGCCGCTCAGTCGTCGTCAGGGCCGCGTGTCGAGAACTCGGCCCATGCGGGGCGGTGATCGCTCACGCGTTCTCGGGCGAGGTCGTCGTCATTACCGAGCCACAGTTCGTCGAAGAAGACGACGCCGTCGTTTCCGGTGTACTCGCCGGCGGTGCGCGGGCTGAGGATGATGTTGTCGTAGATCTCGCGCGACGTGAGGTTGGTGGGGCTGTCGATCACCGCAAGCCACCCGCCGGCGGTGAGCGCGGGGAGGTTGGTGCGACGTCCGCCCTCTTCGTTGAAGTCGCCCAGCAGGATGAGGTCGCGCTCGCGGGGGTCGTGGTGCGAGCCCGTTTCGACCATCAAGCGGGCCAGGCTCGCCAAGGCGTTGGCCTCGGCCCGGCGGCGCGAGACGTCGCTGTAGAAGAGGTGCACGTTGACCAGCGTGAAGTCGAAATTGCCCGCCTTGAAGCTGGCGACATACGGCAGGCGGTCGAAGACGCCCAGCGATGGCGGTTCGACCTCGGGCGGCCCGACGAAGCGCGGCCGCCCCAGTTCGCTGAGCCGGTCGCCGCGGTAGACGAAGGCGAACCGCTGGTTGTTGCCGGTCACGGGCGAGAGACGGGTCGACCGCCAGGGCGGGCCCAGCGCCACCAGCAGGCGGTCGACGGATTCGCCCGTTCCCTTGATCTCCTGAATGGCGACGAGGTCGAAACCGCTCTCGAGGATGATCCGGGCGATCATCGCGATATCGGCGCGGCTGTTGTCGCCGAACTGACGGATGTTCCATGTAGCGATGCGGATGACGCCCGGGTTGTCGAGCGACGCCGGCGCGCCGCCGGTGGCAGGCGGATCGGTCCGCCGGTCGGACGGGGCGATCTTCCACACCAGCCAGGCGGCGATCAGCACGACGATCAGCCACCTCGACGGGCCCATGACCCATCGCCGCAGCAACGGCGGCATGGGCACAGACGACGCGGGGCCGCGCCGCGTCGCCCTGCGGGTCGAGGTTGGTCTGCGCTGTCGTCGCATGGCTGCTGTTTTACGCCGCGGCGGCGGCACTTACACCTTCATCGCGGTCCCGCCCCTGCGCGCCACGCTCCCGACCCCGACTCCAGCCATGTGCCCGACCCCACTTGTGACCCAACGTGTGGCACCACTTGTGACCCACCGTGTGACGCAACGCGTGACCCAACGTGTGTTCCAACGTGTGACCCGGCGCCTGCCGCCGTTGTCGCCATCGGGGCCGTCGCGGCGCACGCTGCGGCGAGGAGAGGTCGGAGCGAGGCCTTGGGCTGGCGCAAACAGGTCGGCCGCGCGTGGGTGGTTCCACGCGCGGCCGGGGGTGAGGCGTTGATGTCTGCCGCATGATCCGCGGCGGGCGGCGACTATCGGATCAATTCGCCGGCGTTGGGAATGGCCGCCTGCTTGTCACGCTGGTTGGGCATCGGGACAACCTCGACCGGGCCGAGCGTCGAGAGCCCTTCCTTGACGGCGTCCGCGGGGGCCACGACCACGATCACGAAGCGATCGGGGTCGATGTACTTCTCCGCGATCTCGCGCACCTCGCCGGCGGTCACCTGCCCGATGCGGGCGGGATAGACGTCGTAGTAGTCGATCGGATAGCCGTTGAGGATGCCCTCGGTGCGATAGCTGGCCTGCTGCTCGATCGTCTGCATGCCCATCAGCATGCGCCCGGTGACGCGGGTCTTGGCGTCGGCGAGCTCCGACGCCTCGACCTCGGCGGTCCGCATGTCGCCGAAGACTTTGAACATGGCGTTGATGGTGTCGAGGGTCGACTCGATCTTGGTGTCGGTCATACCGACGAACATGCCGCCGGCACGGCTGGGTCGGAAGAAGCCGTCTGCGCCGTAGGTCAGGCCTTTTTGCGCCCGGACATATCGCCCCAGGCGGGAATCGATGCCGTCGGAGAGGATCTGCCCGACCAGCGAGCCGCCGAACTTGTCGTCGGAGTGGATCGTGTAGGCGGGCAGCCCCATCCAGATCACGGCCTGCCGCGCGCCGGGGTGGTCGATGACGATGACGCGGCGCGAGGTCGGCGCGGGGGCGAAGTCGTAGGTCACGGGATCGACCTTGGGCCCGGGCTCCCAGCCATCGAGCAGGCGGGAGGCGAGCTGCCTGCCCTGCTCGACCGTCACGTCGCCCGACATGACCAGCACGCCGTCGGCGACACAGTAGGTGTCGCGGTGATATGCCTTGACGTCGTCGAGCGAGATGCCCGAGACCGACTGGGGCGTCATCGTCCGGCCCAGTGGCGACTGGGGGCCGTAGACGGCGGCCGCGAGTTCCTGCTCTGCGACCGTGCGCGGGTTCTCGCGCGACTGAACTAGGTTGCTGAGCGTGGCGGCCTTGAGCTTGTCGAACTCATCGGCGGGGAAGTCGGGCTGGCGCAGCATCTGTGCGAACCGCGTCATGGCGTGGTCGAGCTGGTCGCTCGTGCACGAGCCGGTGGCGCGGGTGACGTCGCCCGCGTCGGCGACGCCGATCGAGATGCCGCGCGATTCGAGGTCCTCGTTGAGCTGTGCGAAGGAGATGCCCGCCGACCCGCGCCGCATCATCGACGCGGTCAGTTCGGCCAGCCCGTCCTTGTCGGGCGACACCGCGTGCGATCCGCGGCGCATCACCAGCGACCACGACACGGTCGGCACGCGGTGATCGGGGATCACCACCACCCGCACGCCGTTGATCACCGACTCGACGCCCTTCTCAAAGCTGGGCTTGAGCACCTGTTCGCCCACCGGCGGCTCGGTGGGGTAGGTCTGGGGGAAGGTCACGTCGCGCGCCGCGACCGTCTTTGTCGACGGCGCCACCTCGCCCATCTGCGACACCTTGGCGGCTTCCTGAGCCGCAGCGGCGCGGGCGGCGACGCCCAGCGGGTCGGGCAGGATCACCATCGTGGTCGAACGGTTGAGATCGAGATAAGTCTTGGCGACGCGGTGAAGGTCTTCGATCGTCGTCGCCTCGACCAGCGCCCACTCGGCGTTGACCCGGGCGGCGTCGCCGCCGAAGAGTTCCTCGGCGCCAAGCTGCTCGGCCACGTCGGTGCAGGTTTTGCGCGCTTCGATCATCAGGCGGCGATACTGGGTCTTCGCCTTGTCGAGCTCTTCCTGTGTCACGCCGTTAGCCACCACATCGGTGATGATCCCGCGGAGGACTTTTTCGACCTCGGCAGGGTCTTTGCCCTGCAGCACGGTGCCATTGACGTTGAAGAGGCTCGGATCGAGCCGCTGATACGACCACGCGCCCGCCTCGGTGCACAGCGGCTGCTCGTTGTTGACCAGCGCGCGGTCGATGCGGCTCGACCCGCCCGACCCCATCACCATCGACAGAAGCTGCAGCGGGATGTGGTCGGGGCTGGTGTAGCCCGGCACGTGGAAGCCGATCATCACCACCGGCAACTGCACGGCCATCTTCACTTCGCCGCGCCGCGGCTCGGTCTGCTCGGGCTCGGCGGGGATGTTTCGCTCGACCTCCGGGCCGCCGGGGATCCACCCGAAGTATTCATTCACCCACTTGCGGGTCTGCTCGACATCGATGTCGCCCGCGACCACCAGCACCGCGTTGTTGGGCAGGTAATACTTGTTGTAAAACTCCTGGAGCTCGCCCACCTGCGCCTGGCGAAGGTGATCCATGTTGCCGATGGGGGTCCAGCGGTAGCTGTGGGTCGTGAACATCAGCTTGCTGAACTCATCGAACAAATTGCCGTAAGGCCGGTTCTGGCGGATCCGCCACTCCTCGGCCACGACGTTGCGCTCGGTCCGGAAGATCTCCTCGTTGACCTTGAACGAGGCCATGCGGTCGGCTTCGAGCCAGAGCGTCATCTGCACCTGGTTGGACGGCACGGTGTTGATGTAGACCGTCTGATC
>CAZBOE010000022.1:33890-34948 GCA_964493365.1 uncultured Tepidisphaeraceae bacterium
TGTGGGGCACACAACCCAGAAGAGCTGAAAATTCTGATCGAAGGCGGTGAATGCGTTGCTGCTGCCGCCGTTGGCGCCGATGAGCTTCATGTGCTGCTCGGGGGCGACGTGGGCCGACCCGCGGAACATCATGTGCTCGAACATGTGGGCAAAGCCCTGACGGTCAGGGCGTTCGTCGCGGGCGCCGACCAGGTAGTGAACCCGCACGTGCACCACCGGGGCATTGCGCATCGGGGCATAGATCACCCGCAGCCCGTTGGGGAGCGTCTCACGCTCGAACTCGATGGGGGCAATCCCATGGGAAATCGGTTGCTCCTGTGCGGCGGCGCGCCCGCCGAAGGCGGCTGCCAGCACGACCGCCAGGGCGGCGATGCGGTTCAACGGTCGACGAATCATCGGTCTGCTCACGTGTTCTCCTGCCCGGGGTCGGGCGATGGTTGGGTTGGCTGGTCGACACCACCAGCCGGGTGGCGGCGTTCGGGTGCGACGTTTTGCATAGTACGCCAAAGCCGCCAAAGGTTTGCAACCTTTCGGCGTCATCTCATAATCGCGCCGGTCGGTCGTGGGCGTGGCATGAGCTTCCATTGGAGGACGCCGACGCCCGCCGGCGGCTGCCCCTGGCAGCGCCGGTGAAACGGCGACCGACCGGAAAGGAAACAGGTTTTTGTCATGAAAGCCCCCATTCGAGTCGCCGTGACCGGCGCCGCCGGCCAGATCGGATACGCCCTGCTGTTCCGGATCGCCTCAGGCGCGATGTTCGGACCCGATCAGCCCGTCATCCTGCACATGATCGAAGTGCCCGCCGAGAAGCCGATGGCCGCCCTTAACGGCGTGGCCATGGAACTCGACGACTGCGCCTTCCCCCTGCTGGCGGGCATGGTGCTGACCTCCGACCCGGGCGTCGGCTTCAAGGACGTCAACTGGGCGCTGATGGTCGGCGCCAAGCCCCGCGGCCCGGGCATGGAGCGCGCCGACCTGCTCAAGGACAACGGCAAGATCTTCATCGGCCAGGGCCGGATCATCGACCGCGTGGCGGCCGACGACGCCCGCGTCGCCGT
>CAZBOE010000023.1:0-2405 GCA_964493365.1 uncultured Tepidisphaeraceae bacterium
GGGCCGCCCGCCGCATCGGCGACGAACACGCCCACGAGCGCATAGCGCGACGCCGGGTTGCGGAACTTCATGTACGCGGCGCGCTTGGGGACGGGGAAGGTGATCGCCGTGATGATCTCGCCCGGCTCGAGCGCGGTCTCGAACATGCCCTTGAAGAAATCGTCCGCGGCGATCTTCCGCCTGTTGGTGGCGACCGTTGCGCCCAGGCCCAGCACCGCGGCGGGATAGTCCGCGGCCGGGTCGCTGTTCGCCACCGAGCCGCCCAGCGTGCCCATGTTGCGCACCATGCGGTCGCCGATGCCGCCGGCGAGCGCCGCGAGCGCCGGGATGGCCTTCTTCACCTCCGCGGAAGCCGCGACCTCCGCGTGGCGGGTCATCGCGCCGACGGTCACGCCCGCGATGGTCCTAGCCTCGACCAGCGCGAAGGGATCCTCCTCCATCAGCACGCGGTCCTTGAAGGTGCCGGGCTCGGACTCGTCGGCGTTGACGCACAGGTAATGCGGGCCCTTCTTTTCCTTGGGGATGAACGACCACTTCTGCCCGGCCGAGAACCCCGCCCCGCCTCGCCCGCGGAGACCCGAGTCGGTGACGGTCTTGATGATGTCGGCCGGCGTCATCGACAGCGCCTTGCGCAAAGCCGAATACCCCCCGGTGGCGACGTAATCGTCATACCAGTGGAGCTTGCGCTGCGACGGGTCGAGGGGAATGCGCTTGGTCAGGACGGGTTCGGTGAATGCCATGGCACACAAATAGTAGCCGATCGACGACGCGGAGCGTAGGCGCTGAAAAGCGTGAAGCGAGCGGCATCTCAACCGGGCAAGGCGACGGCCTCCCTGGCGACTCGGATGATGTCGCGGGCCAGATAGACCCGTCCGCGGTCTCGGCCGGTGACCTCGTCGAGAATGCCCGCATCCACCAGCCGCTCCACATGTTTTTGCGCCGAGTTGTAGGTGACACCAAGCTGTCCGGCCGCGAAGCGAACGTCGATACCGGGGTGGGTGAACAGGAGATCGATCACTTTGAGCAGCAAGGCCGAGCCCCGCGCTGTCTGAAATTTCGCGCGGTATTCGGCACGCAGGCGTCGCAGCGCGCCGACGCGATTCACCGTGTCGTTGGCCTGATCGACGATGCCGCTGAGGAAGTAGGTGATCCAGGGGAGCCAGTTTCCGGTTTGGCTCAATGCGAGCAGCCCGTCGTAGTAGGCACGTCGGTTGCGCTCGAAATAGGGGCTCATATGCAGTGCGGGCACCGGCATTTCGAGGTCTCGCATGATCTGTAGTGCGATAAGCAGGCGTCCGACGCGGCCATTGCCGTCGCGAAACGGGTGGATCGTCTCGAACTGATAGTGCGTCATCGCCGCTCGGATAAGCGGTGGAAGCGTCGCGCTCCCGCCCATGAACGCTACGAGATCGTCGATCAGATCGGGAATGTGGAGCCACGGTGGTGGCACGAAGCGTGCCTCGTGGACTTGGCCGTTCGAACCGATCAACACCTGGCAGCGCCGGAACTGCCCGGGCGTCTGATCCTCTCCCCTGACTTGATCCAGCAACCGCTGGTGCAGTTGGCGAATCAAGTTTGAAGTGATGGATCGATTCTTCACCTCGCCTACACCCCACTCGAGTGCGGCGAGATAATTGGCGACCTCACGAACATCGGGTATTCGACTCTCTACAGCCTGCTCAACGGCAAAGAGGGCAAGGTCTTCTTCGACCGCTACCGTTCCTTCGATTCGACTGGACAGCGTGGCCTCACGTTGAAGCAATGGACGGAGCAATAATCCGGTGTTGAGCCCGTCGTCTTCCTGCAGGGCACCGATGAGACGGCCGACCGCCAAAGAGGATCGGTGCATCAGCGGCAGCAAATCTTCTTGAATCGGCAGCGATCGAGGGAGCACGTTTGGCAGGAAAGTGTCATGGCCTTCGGCGCTTCGTGCCCAAGTGCCGGGCATTCTGGTTGTAAACTCCGCCTTATCCACGGCTTACGCCTTATTGTACGGAAGTGAACTAGCCCGAGACCCTATTTCACCATTCGACCAATTTGTACAATAACGCCGCCCGCACTGCGTTCAAGCTCCCCTACTCCTTCCCCTGCTCGAAGGTCTGGGTGAGGCGCTTTTCGGCGGGGTCGTAGGCGTCGACGAATTTTTCGAGGTCGCCGACGGTTCGGCGGGAGTGGCCGAAGGTGAGCATGGCGGCCTTGGTCTGGGCGTCGTCCCAGCCGAGGATGGATTGCTGGTAGGCGGCGACCATCATGCCCGTCCGCCGGACGCCCTGGGCGCAGTGGACAAGGATGGGGTGTCGGGCGGGGTCTTGCGTGAGCCGGATGAACTGCTCGATCTGCTCGGCGGTCGGCCAGCCGCCCAGCGGGATGACGATGTTGTAGAGGCGGTAGGGCGCGGGGCTGCT
>CAZBOE010000023.1:2457-3068 GCA_964493365.1 uncultured Tepidisphaeraceae bacterium
CGGTCTTGATGTTGCCCTTGCGCAGGGCGATCTGGAATTCGCGGAGGGTGCGGTTGCCGTCGCGGTAGAGGATGCCGCGGTCGACCTCGGCGAAGTGATAGGGGCGGTGGAACCAATACCAATAAAAGCCCCCGCCGGCCGCGGTCAGGGCGACGAGGGTGATAAAGAGGGGAAGCATGTTGAGGCGGCGCGGCATGGGGTGGGCAACACGGGTGTCGGTCAAACGACGCCGGCCGCGCAGCGCTGCGCGGCCGGCGTGGGAAGTTGAGACCGGCGGCCTCTGCGGTGACAGTGCCTCCGGCGAACGCGCCGGCGCGACGCCGGCCGCGGCTCAGGCGCCCAAGACGGTCAGGCGACGGGGATGGCGGTGTCGGAGAAGACGTTGTCGTTGGCGTTGTTGCTTTCGAGGCTGCCGAGGTCGCCGCCGAGGCGGGCGGTGACGAACGAGGGGTTGATCGCGCCCGCGGTCGTGGGGACGACAAACCGCAGGCGCACGACGGTCGATCGCCCGGGGCTGAGCCGCAGACGCAGGTTGGACGAACTGAGCAGCGCGTCGATCGTGGCGCCGTCGAAGACCTGGTCGGCCGACTGGAACAGGTCGAGCGTCGGGC
>CAZBOE010000023.1:3084-10320 GCA_964493365.1 uncultured Tepidisphaeraceae bacterium
TTTCCGTTGTTGGTGATGCGCAAGCGGACTTCGGCGCGGCGGCCGGGCGTGAACGACGCGGGCAGGCGGTTGAACTCCACCGCGAGGTCGGTCCGGGCCTGGGCGAAGTTGAAGATCGTGCCCAGCGAGCCGGCGTTGTTGGTGCGATCGACCTCCGAAAACGCGCCGTCGGGGTTGACGTTGGCCAGGATCTGGTACTGCCCGTCGGCGACAGTGCCTTCGGGCAGGGTGAAGCGAAGGGTGGCGCGGGTGGTGCGGTTGGGTGCCAGGCGGCGGACGCGGACAGGCACATCGACGACCGTGGCATCGCCCGCGGAAAGCGTCGAGTCGGGCGAGAGCACGAGGCGGACGACGACCGTGCCGTTGGCGACCTGCGATCCGTTGTTGCGGAGGGTGACGCGGAGGGTCTTGCGCTGCCCGCCGATCGAATCGGTGATTCGACCGGACAGGGTGGGAACCAGGTCGACGCCGTCGGCGATGATCGACGCGACGGTGACGTCGGTGCCGCCGGTGTTCTGGTTGCTCTGGGTTGCCAGCGAGAGGATGCCGCCGCCGGGGGTGATGGCGACGATGCCCTGCGTGCGGGAGAGGAAGTTGTTGAAGTTGCCGGTGAGGTCGCCGACGGCGGTGGTGGTGAGCGAGCCGCTGGCGGTAAAGAGCACGAGGATGCCGTCGCCGTCGAAGGTGGGGTCGAGACGGCCGCGGGCGTCGAGGCGGCCGATGATGGCGCCGAGGTTCCCCAGGAGGGCGTCGGTGAGCGATGCGGCGGTCTGTGCCGAGAAGAGCACGCGGCCGTCGTCGAGCACGAAGACGTTGTTGATGGCTGCGATGGGCGCGCCCGGGGCGGCCTGGGTGAAGACGCCTCGGGTGGCGAATCGGCGGTCGAGCCGGCCTCGCGAATCGAAGCGGACGACCAGCAGGTTTGACGAGAAGCCCGCCGAATCTTCCTCGCCGCTGGCGGCAAAGCCCGCGACGACAATCTGCCTGCCGCTGGGCGAGACCGAGATGCCGGTGAAGCCACTGAAGGGCAGGCTGCTGTCGACGGTGGCGACGCCGCCGCGCCCGAAGCGGGTGTCGGTGGTGCCGTCCTGGTTGAGTCGGGCGAGGAAGCCGGAGGAGAAGGTGCCGTCGGGTGCGCCGGTGGTGCCGGCGATGAGGATGCCGCCGCGGTCGTCGAAGGCGATGGCGTTGATGGAGTCATTGCCCTCGAAGAAATCGACCGCGACGAACCCGAGCCCGGCGTTGAAGGCGGTGTCGAGGACGCCGTCGGGCGAGAGGCGGACAAGGATGCCGTCGTCGTCGGAGTCGGCGATCGACACGGTGGCGGCGAGGAACAGCGATCCGTCGGGGGCGATGGTGACATCGCCCAGCAGGTCGAGCGTGTCGCCGATGGGTCCGATGACCGGCTCGAGCTGGGGCGCCAGCAGCGTGCGCAGGTCGATCAGCGTGATGCCGGCGTTGCCGAATGAGTTGTCGAGTTGGCCGCCGGAGGTGAGCCGGGCGATCACGAGATCGCCATTGGTGCCCGCGGTGTTGAGTACGGTGCCGCTGATGAGGATTCGGCCCTGGCTGTCGAGGGTCATGCTCGCGGGCAGGACGCTGGTGCCGACGGCGACGAAGATCGATCCGCCGTTGCCGAAGGCGGTGTCGATCGAGCCGTCGGTGTTGAAGCGGGTGGCGACGAGCTGGCCGACGCTGGTGAAGCCGAAGGCAACGAGCTTCCCGTCGCTCTGCACGACCGAGCCCGCGGTGGAGAAGGCGGGGCCCTGGACGTTGACGGTGGTGGTGCCGCCGTCGCCGAAGTTGGGATCGAGGCCGCCGACGTTGTTGCCGCCGCCGCTGATGGGGGCATCGGGGATGACGCTCAGCCCGCTGGTGGTGAAGCCGATGTTGTTGATGAACTCTTCGCTCTCGACCACCTGTTCTTCGCTGTCGGCCAGCGCCGCGACGAAGTAGTCGCCGGTGGTGATGCCCGCGGGAACCGTGAGCGTGACGGGGATATTCACCACCTGGCCCGGCGCCAGGGCGGGGATGTCGGCTTCGCCCAGGGTGAAGTTGGGGTCGTCGGCGACGGAAGACGCGCTGTCGGTCGAGAGGAAGACCAGCAGCCTCGACGCGCCGGCGGGCGCGGTGCCGGTGTTGGCGATGCGGACGTTGACGGTGAGCCGCTGACCGGCGGCGACCGTGGTCACCGGCACGCTGACCTGCTGAACGACCAGGTCGACCGCGGTCGGGGCGGTGACGGTGATGGGCGTCGCGGAGACGCCGTTGTTGTCGGTTTCAACCCCCTCGGGCACCTGGTTGGTCGGATCGAGGACGATGCCGAAGAAGTATTGGCCGGCGGCGGTCGTCGTGGGGATCACGCCGGCGACATTGCCGATCGAGGTGTTCTGGGTGGTCGCGGGGATGCCGTTGGCGGCGACGCCGCCGCCGATGACGAGATCGTCGGCGTCGCCGATGATGTTGTTGGTCGAGAGGACCAGCGTGTAGGCGAAGGTGCCTGCAGCGGTCTGACCGACGTTGGAGGCAAAGACCTCGCCCGAGACCGTCGCGCCCGGGGCGAAGGTCACGCCGGGAATGGCGAACGAGTCGACCCTGAGATCGGCGGCGCCCAGCGCGCTTGTGGCGACGCGGTTGAAGGTCAGGAACGACGAGCTTGTGCTCGAGCCGGAGTGTGAATTGAGCAGCGTGGCGGTGACGACGCGGCCCTGGGGGTCGATGTCCAGCGAGCCGACCGCGGCCTCGATGGGCGTGGGCAGCACGGCGATGCCCGGCGTGGGCGAGTTGGGGGCAAAGCTGGTGTCGAGCGTGAGATCGCTGTTGTAGCGGGCGACGGCGGCGCGGACGCCGTTGCCGTCGTCGAGGCCGCCGCCGATGTAGAACTGCCCGTTGGGCAGCACCGCGCCGTCGCCGGTCGAGTCGGGGAAGGCCAGCGGCGATTGCACGAGCATGCCCACGAGGTTGCCGGTGAGGTCGATTCGGCCGAGCACGCCGTCGGAGCCGCCCGAACCGTCCTGGGTGAAGACGACGGTGATGACGCCGTTCTCGTCGATGTTCAGGAGGTGGGCGCCTTCCTGCCCGATGAACAGGTCGTTGGTGAGGACGCCGGTGCCGCCGAACATCGGATCGAGCGCGCCCGCGGGGGTGAAGCGGCTGACGAAGTGATCGCTGACGGTCGAGGAGTCGATTCCGCCTGCGATATAGAAGCTGCCGTCGGGGGCGATCAGCAGCGAGTTGGGTGAATAGGTTGCCAGCGGCCCGGGCATGATCGAGCCGCCGTTGCCGAAGGTGGCGTCGAGGGCGCCGTTGGCGGTGTATCGCGAGACGACGGGGCCGGTGGGGGTGTCGGTGAGGACGTAGATCAGCCCCTGGGTGTCCATGCCGATATCGACTGCTTCGCCGTCGCTGATCAGGGGCGGGAAGAGCCCGATGCCGTTGACGGCAGGGTCGAGCCTGCCGTCGGGCAGGAGCGCCAGGACGAACGGCGTGGTCGATGAGCCCGACTCGTCGAAATTCTCCAGGCCGCCGGCGAGGAGCAGGCGGTCGTCGGGCAGTCGGAGCGCCTGGTTGACAAAGGCGCTGTCGCCGAGTTCGAAGCTGACCTGGCCTCCGGTGCCGAAGAGGTTGTCAAGCGCGCCCGAGGGGGTGTACTTGCGGACGAAGATGTCGTCGCCGCCGAGCGAGGAGCCGAAGAGATCGCCGAAGGCGAGGAAGCCGCCGTCGTCGAGTGAGATGATGTTGCTGGCGATGGCGAACTGGGTGGCGGGAAGCTCATCGAAAACGATCCCGCCGGTGCCGAAGCTGGCGTCGGGCGAACCGACGCCCGTCGGGGGCGTGGCGGTGTTGATGAAGAGGATGCCGATCACCTCTTCTTCCGACGGGAAGCCGTCGGTGCTGCTGATGGCGCCGGGGTTGAGGCGGACGGTGTAGGCGCCGACGTCGGCTTCATCGAAGAGGCCGCCGGGTGCGGAGAAGGCGTAGGTGGCGTCGACGACGCTGCCGCTGTTGTTGGCGTTGACCAGTTGCACCGGGAAGACCGCGCCACCGGGGCCGATGATCGAGATGTCGTCGTTTCCGATGGTGGTGGAGTCGAGCGTGGCGGCGGACCCGAAATACTGCACGTTGAAGGTGTAGGCCGGGGTGTTGGGCTGAATGCCGCGGCCGAAGTTAGCGAACGGGAACAAGTCGAGCGTGGTCAGCCCGCTGAGGCGGGCGATGCCAAAGTCGCCCAGCGCCGGGCCGGCGAGCAGGATGCTGTCGTTGGCGGGGTTGATGGCCACCGCGGTGGCCGGGTCGGTCGCGAGGATGGTGCCGACCTCGTAGGAGACGTCAACCGTCGCGTTGAAGGAGTTGGGGTTGAAGTTGAAGTCGATGCCGCCGTCGGGAAGCAGCCGCTGGACGCGGTGCTGGTTGCTCGAGCCGGCCCCCGCGAGCAGCAGGCGGTCGAGCGAGTCGACGGTCATCGAGTTGAGCGTGATGACCGAGCCGATGCCGTTGGGGACGAAGCTGCCGTCGGCCCCGCCGTCGGTGGGGTTGATGCCAAAGAGCGTGGCGAAGCTCGATCCGTTGAAGCCGAGCACCACGCGGTTGGAGATGGGCTGATAGACCAGCCGCGAATCGCCGTCGTTGGGGCCGTCGCTGTAGAGGTTGTAGCCGCCGTTGCTGCCGAAGGATGTCTCGATGAAGCCGGCGCTGTTGAGGGCATAGACGATGATGTTGTCGTCGGAGTTGATCGAGTTGATGCCGCTGACGACGACCCGCGAGTCGGGCAGCTCGATGAGGTCCTGAGCCACCTGGACGTTGGACCCCAGGGTGAACTTGGCGATGCCCGGTTCGGAGCCGTCACCCCACATCGTCACGAGGTTGCCGGTGACGTCGAGGCGGGCGACGCCGAACTGCTGATCGAGCGTCTGCCCGGCGACGAGGATGTCGCCGTTGCTCGCCAGCGTCAGGCCCATGTGCCGCTCGAGGGGGTTGGTGACGAACTGCAGGGCCTTGGTTCCGCCCGCGCCGAAGCCGGCATCGACCAGCCCGTCTGCGGTGAGCCGGCCCACATAGGCGGAGCTGCCCGAGACCGAGTAGATCACCCGCCCGAGCGGATCGACGACCGCGTCGAACACGGTCTCGACCGGATGGTTGTCGAGCACGACGATGCCCGTGCCGGCCTGTCCGAAGGTGGTGTCGAGGTCGCCGGTGGCGCTCAGGCGGGCGACAAAGACGTTGTTATCGACGCTGCCGGTGACGATCACCTGCCCGCCCGGCAGGACGCTGACCGCCGCGGGCACTTCGATGGCGCCACCGACCGTGACCACGCGCTTGCCGACGCCCGCGAAGGACAGATCGAGTTCGCCCGCGGAGAACAGCAGGCGCTTGTCGAGGGTCTCGACGACGGCGCGGCTGACCGCGACGCCCGGTGCCTTGCGGCTCGGGGAGACGCCGCGACGACCGCGGACGGAGCGATGCGACGGGATACCGGTAGTGCGCAAGGATGACACCGTTAGACTCTCCAGTTGATTGACCAGCATGCGAGCGATTGTGCTTGCGGAAGACGTACTCTGTTTCGGCGACAAACCGAGCGTGTGCCGGGCGTCTGTCGGCCCCGCGCGAGGACGCCTCGCGCGAAGTCGGCGCAGGCCCGGCGTGCCTGTTTCGCGGCATCCTGCCCTGGCGGATGCCTGTCACCGAGGGCGAACAATCCACGTGTTTGAGCGAAAAACCAAAAAGCTCGACCGACGAACCTGACGGCCGCGTGGCCGCGACGGGCCCCTGTCACCCGTCGCCTGCCCTGCTCGAGTCCTCGAACGATCTGTGCCACATTTCGTTGCGCCACACGCCGGTGCACCGAGTGGCATTGCCGCCGGGGTTAAGGGTCGCGATTGCGTCGCGACCGGGGCCCGGTTGCCGCCTGCACACCAGCCTGCGCCGCCTCCTGCGGCCGCGGGCGCGTCCATGTCACGATTTAAGTTAATGCTTCAGTGTAACCGTTCAAGCAATGATCGGGCACAAAATGCGGCTTATCCGGTGTGCGGGGCGGTACCCCGGCGCGCACCGACAGCGCGGGTTACCGGGTCTGGGGCGGGAATGTTAGACTCCGGCGGTATCCGGGCCAGTTGCCAACCTTGCGAAGGGCGGGCGTTGGTTTCTCGGTTCGGCGTTACTTTCAACGAGATTCTCAAAGAGGCATGTTTCATGAGCGCAGCCAAGCGATTTGCCGCCCTGGTGGTTCTGCTGATGTCGACAACCGCGGTGCCGCTGTTCGCCCAGACACCGGGCGGGCAGCCGCCTCAGCCGCCGGCCAAGCAGCCGGACGGGGTGGCGCAGCTGCCCTTCCTGACGATCGATGCCAAGGCCAGGACCCTCCGCATCGAGGCGGAGATGATCGGGGTCGATTCGGCGCTGGAGTTCTTCGCAGTGACGGTCGCGGGCCCGGATCACGAGGCGGTGCTGAGGTCAAAGGTCAGGCCGTCGGACGTGCATACGGGGTTGCTGATGCTGGGGCTGGTGCCGGGCAAGCCGGTGCGATACGTGCAGGCATCCGACCGGTGGCTGCCGCCCGAGGGCCCGGCGCTGCAGATGTGGGTCGAATGGAAGGACGGGGACGAGGTCAAGCGTGTGCCGGCATACCGGATGATGCGTGACATCCGCTCGAAGGCCGAGATGCCCCCGCGGACGTGGGTGTTTGCCGGCTCAAAGCTGCTCGAGGGCAACGCCTACGCGGCGGACGTGACGGGCTATATCGTGAGCGTGGTCAACTTCGAGCTCACGGTGATCGACACGCCGCAACTGGCGTCCGACGCCAACGAGACGCTCCAGTGGGAGACCAACACCGACGTGGCGCCCGCGCGGGGCACACCGGTGACGCTGGTGATTCAGCCCGCCGGCGCGGCCGAGCTCCCGCCCGCGGGCAAGGCGGCCGGGGCGGAAGGACCGATGGGGCTGGCGCTGGTCGAGGTCAAACCTGACGGGCAAGTCTCGCTCAACAACAAGCCGGTGACGCCGGCAGAACTGGCCGAGCAACTCGAGGCGCTCAAGCGCCGGCAGCCGACGACGGTGCGGCTCTCACCGGCATCGGGCGCACCGCGCAGGGCGCTGGGCGCCGTGCAGGAGGCCATCATCGGCGCGGGGCTGGCGTTTGAAGTGGTCCCGCCGGCGGCGGCCGGGCAGCAAGCCGCCGGGGCAGGCCGCGCCGGAGACGCCGATCGGCTGACCGAGACGTCGAAGGCGGAGGCGGCCGAG
>CAZBOE010000023.1:10440-13877 GCA_964493365.1 uncultured Tepidisphaeraceae bacterium
GTCTCGAGGAGGCGGCCGACCAGATCCAGCAGACCATCGACGAACTCGAAGAGAAGTATGATTCGCTGATCACACCCCGCGAATGACGCGGCCGCACCGCTTTATCACTGCACAAACCCACCGATTTTTGTATCTGCTGCCATTCGTGCGGATTCGCGGCCGCTCGCGGCGGCCCGACGAGTGGCCTTGAGCGGGCGTCGATCAGCGACTGACGGGAGTGCCATGGCTTATGTATCGGCGGCCGAGTTCGGCGCGGTGCCCGTCGGGCCCGAATGCCCGCCCGAGACCGTGAGACGAAACACCCTCGCGATCAACAGCGCGATCCAGGCCGCCGCCCGCGCGGGCGGCATGGCCGTGCTGCCCGCGGGGCGCTACGAGACGGGGACGATTCACCTCCAGAGCAACGCAACGCTTCACCTCGCGTCCGGCGCGCGGCTGGTGGGCACCAAAGACCTGTCGGCTTACACCGGCTATACGCTGCCGGGCAGCAAGATGGGCCGCGACTGGCACCACGCGCTGATCTATGCCCACGAGGCCAGCAACATCGCCATCACCGGCCCGGGCGTCATCGACGGCAACAAGGTCTTCAACCCGCGCGGCGAAGAAGCGATGCGCGGGCCGCACACGATCCTCACCGCCCATTGCAGCCGACTGCGAATCGAAAACCTCGCGGTGATCGATTCGGCCAACTACGCGGTGTTCACCGAAGACACCACCGACATCGACATCCGCGACTGCCGCTTTATCGGCGGGTGGGACGGCATACACATCCGCGGCAGGCCCGAGCGGCTCTCGCGGAACATCCACATCACCCACTGCGATTTCCAGACCGGCGACGACGCGATCGCCGGGCGGTATTGGCAGGACACGGTGATCTCGCATTGCCAGGTGAACAGCGCCTGCAACGGCATCCGCCTGATCGGGCCGGCGAGCAGCCTGATCGTTCATTCGTGCCTGTTTTACGGGCCCGGGCGACAGCCCCACATCACCCAGGGCCGGCATAACTCCCTGGCCGCGATCCTTCTTCAGCCCGGGTCATGGGACGAGACGCACGGCACGCTCGACGACGTGCTGATCAGCGACATCACCACCCACCGCGTGGCGACGCCGCTCAACCTCTACACCAAGCCCGGCAACACCGCCGGCCAGATCACCATCGAGCGGCTGAGCGCCACGGGCACGACCGAATCGGGCATCTGCCTCGAGAGCTGGGCGGAGACGCCGATCCGCGAAGTGACGCTGCGCGACGTGCATGTCGATTTCGCCCCCACCGCCCGGGCTGAATCGGCCGACACGGACGTGAGCCGCCCGAAGCTGGGCACGCGGCGTCTGCCCGCGTGGGGCCTCTATGCGCGACGCGTCGAAACCCTGCGGCTGCGCGGCGTCCACTTTGCCATACCCCAGGGCGACCCCCGCCCGGTGATGGTCACGCACGACGTGGGCCGCGTGATCAGGCCCGAAGGCGAGGCCGGGCTGACGGAGCAGTCGCTCTGACACCGGCCGCGGCGAATCCCGCGCCGCCCGCGCACGGTGAACCGGCGGGCCGGGGCGGGTATCTTCGGCAACAATGCCCGACCGACCGCTGCACATTCTTCACCTCACCGCGGGGTCTGACGCGGGCGGGCTTTCTCGCTACATCTTCGACCTCGGCTCGGCGATGGTCTTGCAAGGCCACCGCATCACCATCGCCGGCGAGCGCGGCGCCTGGCACTGGCTTTTCGAAGGGGCGCCGTTCGAGTGGATCGATGTCCCGCTCAAGGGCAACGTCATGGCGCTCCGCCGCGCCACCACCACGCTGCGGCAATTCATGTCGGCCCACCGCGTCGACATCCTCCACACCCACTACCGCCGGCCCACCCTCGTCGCCCGACGTCTCCAGACCGGCGGCGGATCGCTGCTCAACCGCATCATCCCCACGCGGACGATCGTCTCGTCAGGCGGGTGGAAGTTTCCGCCCATCCTCTACACGCTTCACCTCTCACACCTCTCGCTCTCGTGGTGGCGGAGGCCCTTCAGCGATTTCGGCGACCACACCCATGTCGCCTCCGAAGAGGCGCGGCGGTGGCTCATCGACGACGCCCGAGTCGATCCGCGGCGGATCACGCTGATCCCCCACGGCATCGACCCGTCGCGCTTTCCCCACGCCACGCCGCAAGACCGCGCCGCCGCCCGCGCGGCGCTCGGTATCGCTCCGGGTGACCGTGTGGCCGCCTATGTCGGGCGGCTCGATGTGCCCAAGAACGAAGACTGGCTTCCGCTGGTCGCGCAGGCGTGGGGCAACCGATCGCCCAGGCTGCGCATCCTCCTTGCCGGCGAAGGGCCACACGAGGCGGCGCTGCGACGGCAGATCGAGTCGCTCGGTCTGGCCGACCGCGTCACCCTGCTGGGGCATCGCGACCCGCTGCCCGTCTATCAGGCGGCCGACCTGCTCCTCCTGCCGAGCAGCCGCGAAGGGTTTTCGCTCGTCACCGCCGAGGCGATGTCGGTGGGCACGCCCGTGCTGCGGACCGCCACCAGCGGCGCCGCGGGCCTGATCATCGAAAACATCACCGGCCGATCGACCCCGATCGACCGTGACGCGTTTGTCGCCACCGCCGTCGAGCTGCTGGGCAACCCGCGCCGCCTCATCGAGATGGGCAACACCGCAGCCCGCCATGTCCGCGAGCACTTCAGCTTTGATCAGCAGACCACCCGCACCATCGCCCTCTACCGCGGCCTGCTCCCCCACACCGGCGGCATGATGGGCTGACCCCCGCTGACGAAGGGCGGCCGCGGTTTCACAGCATCGTCGCTCCAGTCAATCGCGCCGCCGCGCATCGCCCAGCCTCGCCAGAACTCGCCGGGGCGCGTCGGCATCAACCCCCGAGCCGGCGATAGGCTTCGATGGTCAGGTCGAGCGCTTCTCTCGCGGCCAGTGCGACGGCCGGGTCGGGATCGTTGACCAGTCGGCTCAGCAGTGTCGTGGCCCCGCGACGGTCGCCGGCGGTCGGCTGGTTGAACCGCAGCCGTCCGAGCGCCAGCGTCGCCTCGACGCGCCACACGCGCTCTTCGCTCGAGCGGGCGAAGACGAACAAATCGCCCGCGTGTTCGCGGATCCGCCGCGGGTCGATCGTGTTGACCGCCGCCGCCACAGGCCTCACGCGGGCGTTGTCGATCTCGCGGAGCGTTGCCACATAGGCCTCGAGCTCAGCCAGGGGCGCAAGATCGCCCTCTTCCATCGCCAGTTGCGCCAGGCCCGACGACGCCATGACCATCAGCCCCAGCCCGCCCGACAGCTCGGCGAGCGTCTGCCGCTCGCCGACCAGCTTGTAGCCCAGCCCCAGCGCCGCGCGGTAGTGAGACCGGGCGGCCGCGAACTGCCGCTCACGCGTGAGCACCGCGCCCGCCCGCGTCGCCACCTGCCCCAGCCGCACCAACACCACCAGCGGCGGTTCGGG
>CAZBOE010000023.1:13887-21571 GCA_964493365.1 uncultured Tepidisphaeraceae bacterium
AGCCCACCACGTCGCCCCGGGTGGCGTCGGTGTCGAACAGCCGCGCCGACGGCATCGTCGCCGCTTCGGCAAGCGGCTTCATCGCATCGAGCGCGCGGACATCGCCCAGCCCGACCGTGCCGGAGAGGAGAAATCGGTCGTACAGGTTGGGGCTTTTGCGATAGGCCTCGATGGCCTGGCGATAGAGCTCGCCCGCCTGCGCCGCGTCGGTCGGCAGCGCCGCAGCGCCCGGCCGATCAAGAAGCAGCGCCGACTCGGGGGGCGCGGGGATGACGATGGCCGACATCGCCAGCGGGTCGCGCGAGAGCGCCGTCGGCTCCGACACGCCTCCGGTCAGCTCGACCCACATCACCGCTGCCGTCGCCAGCGCGACGATGCCCGACGAGATCAGCCAGCCGGTCTTGTTGCCCAGTGTTTCGCGGTGCATGGCGGTGGAGACAGCCTGTTAAAACGCGTCGTCGGCGTGATCGCGCTCGGTGACGATGACCCGCCGCGCCGGCGGCAGCGACTCGAGAAACGCCTTGCCATATCGCTTGGTCAGCACGCGGCTGTCCAGCAGCACGACGATGCCCTTGTCGGTGCGGCTGCGGATGAGCCGCCCGAATCCCTGCTTGAGCTTGATCACCGCCTCGGGCACCGAATACTCCATGAACGGGTTGCCCCCCGATCGCTCGATCGCCTCGAGCCGGGCCTCGGTGATCGGTTCGTCGGGCACCGCGAAGGGCAGCTTGACGATGATCACGTTGCGCAGCGCCTCGCCCCGGACATCGATGCCCTGCCAGAAGCTGGCCGTGCCGAAGAGCACGGCGCCGCTGGTGTCGCGAAACCGCTCGAGCAGCACCTTCCGCGGCGCCCCCTGCCCCTGCACCAGCAGCGGCAACCCCAGCTCGTCGAGCCGGGGCTTGAGCCGGTTGGCCATGTCGACCATTGACCGATAGCTGGTGAACAGCACAAACGCCCCGCCCCGCGTCTGCCTGAGATAATGAACGATCCGCTCCCCCGCCAGCGGCGCAAAACGCCGGTCGTCCGAAGGCTCGGGCAGATCGGCCTCGATGTACAACGTCGCCTGCGCCGCGTAATCAAACGGCGACCCCACGCAAAGCGTCCGCACCCGCCCCGCATCGGTCGCCCCGATCCGCCGACGGATGTAATCAAAGGCGGGGTCGGGGGGCGGTGGCGGCTCGTCGCGATCCGGCTCACCCACCGTGGCGCGGGCGTCTCGCCCGCGTTGTGGCGATGAAACGTTCAGCGACTCTGCCACAACCGACAGCGGCTCGGCCACCTTCCCTCGCAGATAACCCTCCGCAAGCCCGGCGGCTTCAGCGTTGGTCCAGACATAGCCCACGCAACGCTCCAGGTCGTTCATGTCTCGGACAAGATGGTCATAATACTCGTCCTGCCAGAGGCTGCCGGTTCGCCCGAGCAGCGCGTTGATCCGGTGAGCCGTGAAGCTTTTCCAGCTGTGAACGATGGCATCGAGAGCAAAACCATCAAGCGGACGCAGCACCACATGGACATGGTTGGGCATCACACACCATGCGACCAGCGTGTAGCGGTCGTCGGCAAAGTGATCCAGCGCATCGGCGACAATCCGCCCGACCTCCGGCTCCCGAAGCACGCACTCGCCCGCGCAGTCATCGAGCGACTTGTCGATCAGCATCGAGTAGAGCTCGCGGAGCCGATCGGTCTCGACCTCGGTCGGTTCGCGCCCCTGAGCCTGCGCATTGGCGATGATGCCGGCCCGCTCGAGGCGATAGCGCTCGATCACCGCGGCAGGCAACGAATCGGCCAGCCTGAAGGTCACCGAGTAGATGCCGCCGGGAGTTGTCCAGTGGGGCAGGTTTCGCCCCTCGCGTTTCACAACCGCATCGAGCGAAAACGCGGGCGAGACGCCCGCGCCACGTGCAGACGCGTTGCCGCCCCGCCTGGCTGCCGACTGTTGCTGATTGCCCCTCCCCCCGCCCCCCGTGCACAGGGTGGCGCTGGTCATGATCACGCTGTGCATCCGGTCGAACAGGGCTTGTTTCAGGCCCGTCGCCACGTTGATCGGGGCGGCGCTGAGCGTCACGCGGCTCGGCGTCTTGCCCGACGCCTCGACCCAGTAAACCGCATCATCCATCGTCTGCGCGACGATCGCGTGCAGCGTCTCGGCCATCGCGCCGATCTTGGCCGCCATCGCGCTGACCTCGGTCATTTCCTGCTCCTGCAGCTCCGGCAGCATCGCCTTGAGGTGAAGGCTCAGGTCACGCAGCTTGGGCGAAAGGCCGTTGGGCACGAAATCCTTCTCACGCACCCGCCCGCTCCCCCGGCCGTGCTGCTCGTGCCACTCGAGACACCGCTCGAAAAACAGGTCGGCCAGCGAATACAGCTCGATCACGTCGCTGATGGCCGGATTGGCATTGGAGCCATACACGCTGAGCATGCCGCGGCCCCGGCGCGGGTCGTAGAGCGTCCGCAGGTTGTACCGCAGCGACGCCTCGCTGAGCTTGAGCCCGAAATGCTGGCCGGCCACATCTTCGACCGTGTGCGCCTCGTCGAGCACGACCACGTCATACTTGGGCAGGTAGTTGACCCCCGCCATGCGCAGCGCCAGATCGCTGAAAAACAGGGCGTGGTTGACCACCAGCACGTTGCCGCTCTGCATCCGCCGCTTGGCGGCCTGCCAGAAACAGCTCTCGTAAAACTCACACCGCTTGCCCAGGCAGTTGCCGTGTTCGGCCGCGACGCGATCCCACACCCCCGGCTCGGGCATGGTCGGCAGATCGGCCAGGCTGCCGTCGGTCGTGCGGGCGGCCCAGTCTTCGATCATCCACAGGCTCTCGAGCTGCGCCGGCTGATCGAAGAGCATGCCCTGCCGCCCCCGCGCCTGCTGGAGTCGCCGCTTGCAGAGGTAGTTGCCCCGCCCCTTGACCAGCACCGCGGTGAACTCGTCGGGGTAGACGCTGCGGATCAGCGGAATGTCTTTCTCGATCAGCTGCTCCTGCAGCGCGATCGTGTGCGTCGAGACCACCACCCGCTTTTTCTTTCGAACCGCATACTCGATGACCGGAAGCAGGTAGGCGAACGACTTGCCCGTGCCCGTGCCGGCCTCGGCGATGAGGTGACGCCCGTCGGCCAGCGCGCGCTCGACCTGCGCCGCCAGTTCGAGTTGCTGCGGACGATGCTCGTATCGATCGCCCAGCCGACGCGCGATCGCCCCGTCGGCCGAAAGAATGTCCTGCGCCAGAACCGCCATCGTTACCCAGTGTACGACCGCGGCGCTCCGGTTGCTCACCCGTTGCCAACGCGATGCCGCGGGCGCGACGCCGCCGGGGCGAGATGATCCGACGCGCCGCCGGCCGGCAACCCGGGCCACCGCGCATACAGGCGAGACCCCGTTGCCGCATCGGCGCTCCATGTCGCGCCACCGGGCCGCATGCGGCGGCGCAACAGAAAGGGCCGCCCCTTCTGAGGAGCGGCCCGTGGTTCTTTTTGAGCTGATGTGCCGGGCCTTACGAAGGCGGCAGCGCCGCCGTCGGGGCGGCATCGAGGCTGCGCGTGCGCTTCTTGGTGGTCGGGCCGGCCACGCGGTCACGCGCCTTTTGAACGCCCCGCGCCATCGCGATCACACCCGTCCGGGCGAGCTCTTCGATGCCGTATGGCGCCACCATCGACACAAACGCCTCGAGCTTTTCCTCGGTCCCGGTCAGCTCGACCATGACCGAATCGGGCGCGATGTCGACCACCCGCCCGCGGAACATCTCGACCATGTCGACCACCTCGCGGCGCTTGTCGGCCCCGACCGCGATCGTGATCAGCAGGAGGTCGCGCTCGATGTATGCCGAGTCGGCGAAATCGCGCACCTTGACCACCGGCACCAGCTTGGCCAACTGCTTGCGTACCTGCTCGAGCGTGTTGTCGTCGGCGCTGACGACGATCGTCATGCGCGAGAGGGCGGGGTCTTCGGTTCGGCCTACGACCAGCGAATCAATGTTGAATCCGCGGGCGCTGAACAGGCCGGAAACCAGTGAGAGCACGCCCGGTTCATTCATGACCAGGGCGGAGATCACGTGACGCATGACAACACTCCAAACACAGACAACCTCGCCCGGGCCACGCGGCCCGGTGGCGAGAACAGTGGAGACTACCCGTCGTCGCCCCCCCGCTCAAGCCGCGCCGGGCGGCAGGCAACCTCGCTATCATGTCTGCCCTATGGCGATCCCCTGGACCATTCGCGTCACCGTCGACACCGCAAGGGTGGCCGCCAATGCCGCGCAGATCAAGGCCCAGACCGGAGTTGCGCTCATCGCCGTCGTCAAAGCCGACGCCTACGGCCTGGGCGCCAAAGCCGTCGCACAGGCGCTGGTCGATGTGGTCGACGGGTTTTATGTCTTCTCGCTCGATGAAGCGATCGCGGCCGATCTGCCCCGCCTGGGGCGTCCGATCATGGCGATGGCCTCGGCCTCAAACGGGGCGGGCGCTCCGGCCTTTGCCCATCACCGCGTCCGCCCGATCGTCGTTGACCCCGCACAGGCCGCTGTCTATCGCGTGGCGCGGCCGATCCTCTCCGTCGATACCGGCATGGGACGGCTCGGGTGTGATCCAGATCACGTTGCCCAGGCCATCGAGGCGGGTCACATCGACCAGGCCATGACCCACGCGTCGCACCTCGATCAGCCCGCCCGGCTGGTCGAGGCGGTCGGGGCGCTGCGTCCGAAGCTGATGCTGCACGCCGCGGCCTCCGATCTCATCGCCGCGTCGGCCGCGGACACCACGCTGTGCCTCGATGGGGTGCGGCCCGGAATCGCGCTGTTTCGCAATGCCGTCACCGTCGCCGCGCCGCTGGTCGAAGTCCGCCGACTCACCCGACCTGCCGGCTATTCACGGTTCAACGCCGACCATGTCGGCGTGATCCCCGGCGGCTATGCCCACGGCCTCATGCCCGGACCGTGTGTCGTCAACGGTCGGCCAAGTCGACTCATCGAGGTCGGCATGCAGTCGGCCTTTGTGGCGACCGAGCCCTCCGACCGGGTCGGCGACCCGGTGACACTCGTCGCCCCCGAGGGAATGGGCCCGACCCTCGACGACTGGGCGTCCCATACACGCCTGAACATTCGTCAAATCCTGCTCGCCCTGACCCGTTCGGCCCGGACGACCTGACAGACCCGGCCGCCGGACCGTACCGGCGGCACAGGGTGTGCAGTCCGGCTCGGGTCGCGCCGCGGCTGTGCCGCCGCACGGATTGACCCTGTTAACGTCTGACGCCCGGCGGGGTTAAACATCCGACCAGCACCGAGTCCCGACGGGAAGCCCCACGCCATGGAAAACCGCGCCAGCAAAATCCGTCACGACATGCGTGGGTGCATGAATGCGCTCAAGCTGTGTGTATCGGCCCTCGATCTCCCGCTGACTCGGGAGGAATCGGACGAGTTTCTCGGGGATGTGGAGTACGCCGCAATGCGCATGATCAAGCTGATCGATGAGATGGCGCAGTGGCAGGGGGACTCTTCGCCCCCGGCTTGCAGCACCAGCCCGCGCAACGGAGGCCATGGAGCCGTCGCCCAAGCCTGCGAAACCGCGAACACCGACGGCAAAGCGCCAGGTCGGAGCCACGTGGCGCACGTCGGCGGCAGCAACGGGTCTGCTCAGGGGGCCGGGGGCGATCCCGGTTCGACGGGTCGGAGCACGCCTTCGTTCGGGTCCGCGGCCGACTGGAACACGCGACAGCACCCGCTTCCGTTTCGCCCGCGGCCGGGCGCGGAAACCGAGTCGGCAGCGCATCATTCCTTTAACTTCGCCAATTTCACGTTGGACGACGTTGCCCCGGGCGATATCCCGGGATCACGGGGTTGATTGCCAGCGAAGTAAATTACACATCGTGATGCGTCGATAGGTTCTACACGCTAAGTGGCGATGGCTCTCATGGTTAAGCGTGCTCGCTCCCCTGTCGAAACAAAGCATAGCGGCCTGAAGCGGTGTGCCTGAGCACCCCGATCAAGCGCAATGCCCGCGTTTGTGTGGAGCCCTGGCATCACTTGAGCCGGAAACAGGTTCACCACACCCGGCCCGACGGGAGTTGCTCTTGTTGCATTCGCATGAGCAAACTGAAGACGTTCGTCTCGCGGTGCTCCGCGACGCGGACATTCTCGACACGCCGCCGGAGCAGGCGTTCGACGACCTGACCGTGATCGCGTCACAGATCTGCGGCACCCCGATCGCGCTGGTGAGCCTGGTGGATCGAGACCGTCAGTGGTTTAAGAGCAAGGTGGGGCTGACGGCGGAGCAGACCGAGCGGAAGGTGGCGTTCTGCCACTACACCATCGCACAGCAGCAGATCCTCGAAGTGCCCGACGCGAAGGCCGACGCGCGCTTCGCGGAAAACCCGCTGGTGACCGGGGCGCCCCATATCCGGTTTTACGCCGGTGTGCCGCTGATCACCACGGACGGGGCGGCGCTGGGGTCGCTGTGTGTCATTGATCGCACGCCCAGGAAACTGTCGCCCGAGCAGACCGTGGCGCTGGAAGCGCTGGGCCGACAGGTGGTGGCGCTGATCGAGCTGCGCCGGACGCTCAAGCGGCTGCAGCAGATCGCCCGCGACCAGCAGACGGCGCAGGAGGCGGTGGCTCGCAGCGAGGCGAACTATCGGTCGGTGGTCGACCATGTGAAGGAAGTGATCTTCCAGACCGACGCGCAGGGACACTGGACGTTTCTGAATGCCGCGTGGACGGAACTGACGGGGTTTTGCGTATCCGAATCGCTGGGGGCGGAGTTTATCCAGTCGATCTGGCATGAAGACCGTGCGGCCTGCTCGCGCAACTTTGCCGAGCTGATCGCGACGGGCCGCGAGCATTGTCGCAACGAGGTGCGCTGCCTGACCCGGGGAGGCGGCGCGCGGTGGGTAGAGATTTTCGCCCGGCTGACCCGCGACGCATCGGGGCATGTGATCGGCGCCAGCGGCACGATCTCGGACATTCACGAGAGGCGGCTGGCGGAGATGGAGGTCCGCCGGAAGGATTGCCTGCTCGAGGCGGTCGCGGTGGCGACCAACCGGCTGCTGGTCAGCAACGACTTCGACGCCGCGACCAACGAGGCGCTGGGGCTGATCGGCGAGGCTGCCGACGTCAACCGGGTGTATCTCTTCGAGAATCACCTGGACCTGAACGGAAAGCGGTGCATCAGCCAGCGGCACGAGTGGTGTTCGGACGACACCGCTGCGCAGATCGACAACCCCGACCTGCAGAACTATCCGTGGGACCCGACGTTTACGCGCTGGTTCGACGAGCTGTCGCGCGGGGGCGTGATCAGCGGCGATGTGGCGTCGTTTCCGGCGTGTGAGCGTGGCGTGCTGGAGGCGCAGGGGATCAAGTCGGTCCTGATCGTTCCGATTTTCGTCGGGTCGATCTTCCGGGGCGTGCTGGGGTTTGACGAGTGCCGGCGTCGGCGACGGTGGGAAGACGCGGAAGTGTCGATCCTTCAGGCGGTCGCGGGCAACCTCGGGGGCATGATCCAGCGGCGCGAGCAGGCGAAGGAACTGGCCGCGGCGCGCGACTCGGCCGAGGCGGCGAGCCGCGCCAAGAGCGAGTTCCTCGCCGCGATGAGCCATGAGATCCGCACGCCGCTCAACGGCGTGACGGGCATGATCGGCCTGCTGGCGGCCACGCGGCTCGACGACGAGCAGCGGCGGCTGGTCCGCCTGGCGCGGACG
>CAZBOE010000023.1:21584-34255 GCA_964493365.1 uncultured Tepidisphaeraceae bacterium
CATCAACGACGTGCTCGACTTCTCGAAGATCGAAGCCGGCGCGCTCGAGCTGCACGACGGCGATTTCGACCTCCACGAGTTGTGCACCGCCGCGACGGCGATGCTCGAACCGCAGGCGAGCGACCGCGGGCTGCTGCTGCAGACCCAGATCAGCGCGGGCGTTCCCGCGGCAGTCCACGGCGACAGCGACCGCCTGCGGCAGATCCTGCTCAACCTGATCAACAACGCGGTGAAGTTCACGTCGCAGGGGCATGTCCGCCTTGCGGTGACGACCTCACCGGGCGCGCCGGCCGACGGGGCGACGGTGGTGCGGTTTGAGGTGATCGACACGGGGATCGGCATCGAGCCGTCGCGTGTGCATCGCCTGTTCAAGAGCTTCTCGCAGGTCGATTCGTCAACCACGCGCCAATACGGGGGCACGGGGCTGGGCCTGGCGATCTGCAAGCGGCTGGTCGAACTGATGGGCGGCACGATCGGCGTCAACAGCAAGCCGGGCGTCGGCTCGACGTTCTGGTTTGAGCTGCCGCTGCCGCCCGCCCGGATGGCGCTGCCCCACGTGACGCCGAGCGCGGCGCCGACCGACGCGGCGGCCGACCGTCGGCTTCGCGTGCTGCTGGTGGAAGACAACTCGGTCAATCAGCTCGTCGCCGGCGGATTCCTGCGCAACGCGGGTCACGACTATGTCGTGGCGTCGGACGGGCAGCAGGCGCTGGCCGCGGTGCGCGGGCAGGTGTTTGACGTGGTGCTGATGGACTGCCAGATGCCCGTGATGGACGGGCTGACCGCGACGCGGCACATCCGCGCCATGGAGCGCGACGGTGATCTGCCTGGTCGAGGCGCGGCGAACCCGCTGCCGATCATCGCGCTGACCGCCAACGCGACGCTGGAAGACCGCGAGGCCTGCCATGCCGCGGGCATGACCGGCTACATCAGCAAGCCGCTCGACCCCGCGAAGCTGCTGCGACTGCTGGGCGACATCCCCGCTGCCGGCGCGCCTGCGGGCGGCGCCGACGAAAAGACCAATCGATCGAAACAGAGCCTGATTCATTCCGACGGCGAGGCGCGACCCGCCCCTGCAGCGGATAAGGAGAGTGAGACCGCCATGACCAACGCCACCACAACCAACCGGGCTGATCGCCCGCCGATAGACAGCGCCGCGCTGCTCGACCGGTGCATGGGTGATTTTGATTTCCTGAAGATTCTCGCGGCCGAATACAACAAGCAGGCGGGCAGCGATGTCGCGAAGATCGCGGCGGCGCTTGCCTCGCGGGATGCGGAAACGCTCCGCCGGACGGCGCACACGCTCAAGGGGGCGTCGTCGTACATTGCCGCGGAGAGCGTGCGTGAAACCGCGCACGAGATCGAGACGGCGGCGGCGGCATGTGATTTTGACGCGGCGGCGGCACTAATGGACAAACTCGCCCAGTCGGTGGATCTGGCGATGTCGTATCTCAACAAGGTCATCAGCGGGGAAGTGGAGCTGGCGCTGCCGACGGCCGCCTGAGACCTTTCATGAGCGATTCTCCGCACATCCTCGTCATTGATGACGTGCCGTTCTGCCGGAACCTCGTCACCGGCGCCCTCCGCGCCGGGGGCTTCCGCGCCACCGGCGTGGGCGACGGCGTCTCCGCGATCGGCGCGCTGTCGATCGAGCAATACAGCCTGGTGATCCTGGATATCGAAATGCCCGGCATGGACGGGCTGGGCGTGCTCCAGCACATGCACGACAAGGGCATGTCGGGGGTCGCGGTGATCATGCTGACGAGCTCGGCCGACCGCGACCACGTCATCCGCGCGCGAAAACTCGGCGCCAGTGAATATGTGCTCAAGAGCCAGTTTTCGGTCGACACCCTGATGCAGCGCGTGAAGAAGGTGCTGGGGGATATGGCCAAGCCCCGCAAGCCGCAGGAGACCTTCAAGCCCAACGACCGCGACGGCGCGCACATTGATCTCAAGGACGTGCCCAATCTGCTGCCGCGCGACCTGTCGCTGCGAATGATCGAGATGATTGACAAGGCGGCGCCGTCGCTCAACACGGCGCGGGATGTGATCGACGCCTGCGGGCAGGCGAAAGCGGGCCCGGGCCCGATCATTGCGGCCGTCAGGAATGACCCGCTGATCGCGCTGCGCGTGTTCGCGGCCGCCGGGGCGAAGGGCGTGCCCGCGGGCTCGGTGGAAGAGGCGGTGCGGTCGCTGGGGCCCTCTGAAATCAAGGACCTGGCGCAGTCGATGCAGGACGCCGCCGGTGACCGTGTCGACGGCTATGACCTCGACCAGGCACGGCAGATCTGGCGTCACGCGCATGCGTCAGCCAATGTGCTCAGCCGGATCGCGCCGCGGTCTGACAAGCTCTCGTCGGCCTCCGTCGCGGTGATGGGGCTGATGCACGACATCGTGGAGATGCTGCTGGCCGACCGACATCCGTCGGAATACCAGGCGCTGCTCGATTTTGCCAACCAGAGCCAGCGTCACCCGGCGACGCTGGTGAAGCAGGTTTTCGGCGTCAGCTACGGCGAGCTCACCTCGGCGCTGCTGACCGCGGCGGCCGTGCCGGCGATGATGGCCAACCCGATCATCGAATACGCCGGCAGCTTCAACACCGAGATCAATCTGTCGGCGCAGGCGCGGTGCATTCGCCTGGCCGACGAGTACGCCTGCGCGCTGGGCCTGTGCAACAGTTTTGAGGCCACGCTGATCTGGCGATCGGCGGGCGACCTGCGTGCGATGTCGATCCCCAACGTGGCGCTGAACGCCAACGAGATTCGGTCGGAGACGATGGCGACGGCGTCGCTGCTGGGCTGCGGCCCCGAGGCCGAGCCGCCCGCGCCCGAGCTGCGCATCAGCTATATCCGCCCGCCGGTGGTTGCGGCGCTTGACCCGATCGAGGTGGCGCTGCGGCGGCTGTCGCGCTGCGTGCCCAAGTCGAGCATGCCCGCACGGTCAGAAGAGTGGGCCGAGTGTGATGCGGTGGTGGTGTCGGCGCCGCGGACGGATGTCGCCGGGTTTAACCCGATCGAGATCGAGAAGGCACGCCGGGCGACGGGCCGACCCATTCCCGCGCTCTACATCATCGGCGAAGGTTCGTCGGCGACGACAGGCAACACCAGCGCCGTGCTGCAGCCTGTGGCGGTGGCGTCGCTCCAGCGGTTTGTGGCTTACGCATCCTCCACCACCGCGCGCAGCGCCGCCGCCTGATGCCGACACCCGGGCGATCGATTACGCCCGCTGTTTCGCCTGCTCCGAGGCGCGGATCACGATGCGGGTGGGGTGGAGTTCTTCGTCGAGGGTGAGGGGCATTTCGCCGACGCCCATCAGGCTGGCGAAGATCAGGTCATGGTAGTGGATCGGCGGGCTCTGCACTTCGACGGCGCCGCGGTCTTTTTCGAGGGTCATCCAGCGGGTGTGCTGGCCGCCGTCGGTGATTTCGACAAACCCCTGCGTGCCGAAGATGCGGAGCATTTCGTTGCCCCAGCGTGGGAAGACCGGCGAATTGAGATAGTTGGCGACAACGGTCGCCAGGCCGCCGTTGTCGAGCCGGGCGATCAGTGTCGAAGCGGTGCGCAGGCCGCCCTGGTCGGTCGGGTTGCCCAGGGTGGATTCGAAACACGAGAGCGCCCCGGGGGCATCGCTCACCCTCACACCGGCGACCTGCTCGACCATGCGGAGGGCATGAATGCCGACCTGCATGGTCAGGCCTCCGTCGATGTTTTCGTCCTGCGGACGCCGATGGATCGCCAGCGGATACGACTTCTGCGCATTCACCTGGACCACCTGCCCGATGCTGCCGCGGGCGATGAGCCGCCTGACCGCGAGGTAGGGCTGTTCGAACGCGGTCGGCGACATTTCATGAAAGCGCCGGTCGGCATCGCGGGCGGCGGCGAGGATGCGGTCGAGATCGGCCTCGGTCATGGCGGCGGGCTTTTCGGCGTAGACGTGGCGGTCTGCCTCGAGGCAGGCGATGGCATGATCCGCCTGGTCGCGCCGCCGGGGCGAACAAAGGCTCACCAATTCGACGCGGTCGTCTTTGAGCAGTTCGTCGAGCGAGCTGTAATGGGCGATCGTGGGGTCGTCGCGCAGGGGCTCGGGCAGGCGTTCGCGCGGCAACTGCGCCACCGCAACGAGCCGGGCGAAAGGATGATCGACGAGGTGGTACTGAATCTGGTGTCCGTTGCCGCCGAACAATCCGATGCCGAGCTTGCGCGTTGTGACCATAGCCTCGGGATTGTATTGGCTTTGCGCCGCGCCGATACAGCGCGGCGCCCCGGGGCAGGGGCCGGGCGGTGTTAAATTTCGGATAATCCGCCGACGTGAGAAAAGCGGCCGCCGACTGGAAGGGGAGGCAGCCCTATACTGGCGCAGCCCGCCGGGCCGCGGGTCGATTGGTCGCAGATCGATCGGGCGCGGCTCGATTAGTCGTCATGGTGGGAGGCGGCGCGGCTGTGGGTCGGTGAGGTTCCATTAGCAAAACTCTCGCGGCGCCGTGAGCGGCACGCGTTTGACGGAAAGAGGTGTTTCATGGCAGTCAAAGGCGATGTCCGGCAGAATCCCCCGCTTTCGCTCGATGCGGCCCCCGCGCGGGTGAAGCGTGATGCGCGCCAGGGCGAGGCGGCGCTGCCCGATGCCGGCCGACGCGCGTTTCTGCGGTATGTGGGATACGGCGTCGGCGCGATCGCGGCTTCGGGGGTGATGGGGCCGCTGATGCGTAACCGGCTGATCGCCGAAGTGCCGCAGGCGGCGAACCCCGCGGCCGGCAAGGCCTGGGCCGACGCGCTGGGCACGCCGTCGTGGAAACCCGTGAGCTATCCGCTGCCGATCCCGGGCGACGACGGCTCGGCCGAGACCGATGCCGATCGGCTGGCGAGCTATGAAGTGAAGGACGACCTGGTTCTGCCCGAGGGGTTTCGCCGCGACGTGGTCGCCCAGTGGGGCGACCGGTTTGACACCGGCGATGGCGAGTTCGTCTTCGGATACAACGCCGACTACACCGGGCTGGTGCCGATCGCGGGCACATCAGACGAGTTTTACCTGCTGGTCAACCATGAATATGTGAGCGCGCGCCCGTGGCTGGCGGGGTGTCGCGATGTGCATGGGGTGATGGTGACCGACGACGCCTCGCTGACGACACTGGCGGGCCAGCCGCTGGGCGAGGTGGAGCGCGATCTGACCGATCCAACGCAGCGCTCCGACGAACTCGGCCGCGGGCTGTGCCGCATCTGCGAACTGGGCATGGGCGACCTGGGCGTGTCGATTGTTCACGTGCGCCGGCTGGGCGACGGGCGGTTTGTGGCGCTGAAGCGGAGCCCGCGTCACTTTCGCATCGCCGGCGGGTCGTCGATCAACCTGGCCGGGTCGGCCGCCGACGGGTCACCGGCGATGCAGTTCACCGGGCCGGCCGCGACGCTGCTGGGTATGCCGCGGGGCACGTTTTCCAACTGTTCGGGGGCGACGACGCCATGGGGTACGTTTTTGAGCTGTGAGGAGAACTTTCAGGATCAGGTGCAGGAGTTTATCGATCCTTCCGGCCGGCCGCTCGCAGGAGCGAGCCGGACATTCAAGGGCACGGCATTCGGCAAGAACCCGGTGCCGTTCGAGTTTGAGGGGCTGGGCACGGGCCTGACGCCGCCGCTGGACGGGCGGCAGTATGGGTGGGTGGTCGAAGTCGATCCGGTCGGCCGGACGATGACCAAGCACACGACGATGGGCCGGTTCCGCCATGAGAACGTGGCTGTCCGTGCCGATGCGGGCAAGCCGATCGCGTGCTACATGGGCGACGACCGGCGCGGGGGGCATGTGTGGAAGTTTGTGTCGTCGCGCCCCTGCACCACGCCTCGCGACCCGGGCAACTCGCTGCTGCTGCGCGAGGGGACGCTCTATGTGGCGCGGTTTAACGCCGACTTCACCGGGCGGTGGATCGCGCTCGCCCCGGATACGCCGCTTCGTGCGCCCGAGGTAGACCACTATGCGAGCCGACACGCGTGGCTTCCGCGCCGCGACGGCGACAACCCGGGCGGGCATGCGGCCGTGGGGCTCGAGGGCGCGCGGGCGTTCGACATGACGGTGGCCGACTGGATCAAGAGCGTCGAGGCGTTTTCGGGCAAGACGTTCGACCAGATGACGCTGGGCGACCTGGTGCGTGCGGCCGACGGAATCGACGCGCAGGCGGTGCTGGTCACCGACGCATATGCGATGGCCAACACCGTCGGCGGCACGCCCACCGCGCGGCCGGAGGACATCGAAGTGCACCCCGTCGATTCGAGCATCTACATCGCCTTCACCGACTCGACCGGCTCGGGTGACGGCAGCCCGGATGTGCGGATCTTCCCCGACTCGGCGGGCAAGAACTCGCGGCAGTATGGCGCGATCTATCGGCTTGCCGAAGACGGCAACGACCCGGCGGCCACGACATTCACATGGGGCAAGTTTGTCGCCTCGGGCGAGATGGCCGACGGCGGCGGCGGCTTCGCCTGTGCCGACAACCTGGTGTTCGATCCACAGGCGAATCTGTGGATGGTCTGTGACATCACGACGCCCGCCCACAACTTCACCGTCACCCGCGACGAGGGCGACAGGACCGCGCCGGGCATGCCGGGTTTCGTGGGCGTCTTCGGCAACAACGCACTGTTCATGATTCCGACGGCCGGCCCGCGGGCGGGTCTGCCCCACTGCTTTGCGATCGGGCCGATGGAATGCGAGATGACCGGGCCGACGTTCACCGATGACGGGCTGACCTTGATCGTGGCGGTTCAACACCCGGGCGAAACCTATGGGCCGCGGAAGAACGCCGCCGCCGACACCCGACCGATGCGCCTGGCGACCCGCGACGGGACACTGTTCACGCAGCAGCGAACCGTTCCCCTGGGGTCGAACTTCCCGTCGGGCAAGGACGGCGACGTGCCCCGGCCGTGCGTGGTGTGCATCACGCGGGCATAAGCCGGCGTTGCGCCCAGGACGATCGCGGCTCCGAGACGGACGCGGCCGCTTCGTTTTTGTCTGTTTTGCCGGGTCGTTATACTTGCCCGGACCAACGCGCCCCGCGGAGCCTTCATGCCGCTTGATCTCAAGGTGTTGCCGGTCTTTCCGACGCCGCTGGTCGTCACGCATCTTCCCCACATCGACAACAAGGCCCTGGTCGACATCATCTACAGCCTCCGCGACGCCGGCCTGCTCAAGGGCGGACACGGGCTCGGCGGGCTGCAGACGCAGGGGAATATCTTCAAGATTGACCGTAAACCCGTGCGGCAGATGGCCGAGGCGTTTTTGGAGATGATGGGGCAGATGGGCGTGCCCCGGGTGTTGCAGATGCTGGGGTGGGCGGTGATCGGGAGCCCGGGCGATGCCTCGCTCGACACGCCGCACAACCACCTGCCGTATCACTTCAGCGCGGTGTATTACCCGAAGGTGCCGGCGCTGCAGGCCCCCGAGGGCAACATCGTCTTCTTCGACCCGCGCGAGACGTTTGCCGGAGGGCAACCGGTGCACCTGCCGCCGCAGGAGGGCATGATGGTGCTGTTTCCGTCGTGGCTGAAGCACTCGGTGATCCCGCTGCGCCACGCGACATCGGACCGGATCAGCATCAGCCTCAACGCGATCATCGCGACCCTCACCGAGGGCGACGATTATCCGCCCCACCGAGCCGCGAAGCGCCAGCCCGGGCAGGCGGGCCCGCCGGAGTTTGACCCCGCTTCGCCCGAGCAGTTTCCCTATCCGGGAGAGCGATAGCGACCCGGGCAGGGCCCGTCGGGCTGTGTGCCGCTCGGATCCCGCCGTTGGTCCGCCCGCACGCCGCCGAGGCATTGCCTCTGCGCCGCCTGTCGGGCCGGGCGCTGCCCCCTGTGTGCCTCGTGACAATGCCGGATGGCGACGCCTGCACCGGCCCGTGGCGGCGGGTTGGACGTCGCCCGGGCGCTTCCCTTCCCGCTTCGCTCAGGCTATCAATCCACAATGGCAACGAATCCTTCCGGGCCCCTGACCGGCGCCGCCGCGGCCCCGCTCCACGACGAAGTGATCCCGATCCTCGACTTCGGCTCGCAGTATGCGCAGCTCATCGCGCGGCGCGTGCGCGAGAAGGGCGTGTATTCGGAGCTGGTTCGGCCGGATATTGCGGCGGACAAGCTCCGCACGATGAGGCCCGCGGGCATCATCCTCTCAGGCGGGCCCTCGAGCGTGTATGAGCCCGGCGCGCCCAAGTGTGACCCGGCCATCTTCGACCTGGGTGTGCCGATCCTGGGCATCTGCTACGGCATGCAGATCGGCGTGGAAGTGCTGGGCGGCCGGGTGCAGGCGGCCAAGGCGCGGGAGTATGGCCGGGCCAAGCTCGCGGTGACGTCGGACGACCCGTTCATGAAGGGCATGCCCACCGACACCACCGTCTGGATGAGCCACGGCGACCAGGTCCACTCCCTGGGGAATGATTTTGTCCCGCTGGCCACGACGCCCACCTGTCCGTACGCCGCGGCGCGCCACACAAGCCGGCCGTTTTATGGCGTGCAGTTTCATCCCGAGGTCACCCACACGCCGCGCGGCGACCAGCTTTTCGAAAACTTCCTTTACGACATCTGCCAGTGCCGCGGCAACTGGACGATGGGCAATTTCATCGACCACGCGTCGGCCGCGATCCGGCAACAAGTCGGCTCCGGGCGCGTGATCTGCGGGCTCTCGGGCGGGGTCGATTCGTCGGTGGCCGCGGCGCTGATCCACAAGGCCATCGGCGATCAGCTCACCTGCATTTTTGTCGACAACGGGCTGCTGCGCAAGAACGAGCGCGAGCTGGTCGAGAGCACCTTCCGCAACCACTTTCACATCGACCTGCGCGTGGCCGATGCGACTCAGCAGTTTTTGACGCACCTGCGGGGCGTGACCGACCCGCAGCAGAAGCGGAAGATCATCGGGCGCGAGTTCATCGAGGCGTTTAAGCGCGAGGCGCAATCGATCGCCAACGCCCGCTACCTGGCGCAGGGCACGCTTTACCCCGATGTGATCGAGTCGGGGCACGGTTACGCCGGCACGGCGGCCAACATCAAGCTCCACCACAACGTCGGCGGGCTGCCCGAACAGCTCGGCTTTGAGCTCGTGGAGCCCCTGCGGATGCTCTTCAAGGACGAAGTGCGCAAGCTCGGCGAGGCGCTGGGCCTGCCGGAACACATCGTGTGGCGTCACCCTTCCCGGGCCCGGGGCTGGCCGTCCGCGTGATCGGCGAGGTGACCGAAGAGCGGCTGCGCATCCTGCGCGACGCCGACGAGATCGTGCTCGAGGAGCTCGTGGCCAACGACCTCTACCGCAAGACCAGCCAGGTGTTTGCGGCGCTGCTGCCGATCGGCACGGTCGGCGTCATGGGCGACGCGCGGAGCTACGACAGCGTGGTGGCGATCCGCGCCGTCGAGACGCAGGATTTCATGACCGCCGACTGGTCTCGCCTGCCCTATGAAGTGCTGGCGACGATGAGCAACCGGATCATCAACGAAGTGCGCGGGGTCAACCGCGTGGTCTACGACATCAGCTCCAAGCCGCCGGCGACGATCGAATGGGAATGACGCATGAATGACGGAGAACGAAAGCTGACGCTGCACGAAGCGATGCGGATCGTGTTGTCCGAGCAGCCCGACCGCACAGCCTCGACGCAACATGTAAGCGACGAAGTCGCACGCCGGGGGCTGTATCGACAGAACCTGGGCGGCGTTGCTCATGCCGGACAGATCCGGATTCGCGCGATCAATCACCCTGAGCTGTTCGAGATGGTCGACCAGACGACGGTGAAGCTCGTCGCCGCGGACTAGCGCAGGAGACGACGGCTTGGGGTGATGATCGGGTGAGGCGTGGGGAAATCGCGGTGGGCTGAATTCAGGAGGCAGTCCCACTCGCCCCTCACCGCCGCGCCGGGCACCGCCAGCGCGACCGTGTCATTGCTTGCGGCCCATGCGCCGCCGGTCGATAGGTGCGAGACATTTCTCTCGCACCCGGCGGGGTCGGGCGTGTATCACTATCGGCATGGCCGACGCGACCACGCCCATGGACGTTCATGCCCTGCGCAAACGCTTCAAGCCGCACAAGACGCGACTGCTGGCGATGCAGGACGGGCACCCCACCGCGGTGCGGCTGCACCGCGCGTTTTCGTGGATGGCGCGGTGTGAAAATGTCATCGACTCGGCCGACGCCGACCTTGTGCTGGTCTGCCAGTGGATCGCCTTCAACGCCCTTTACGGCCGGTGGGACGCGCAGCGCCGCGAACCGATGCCCGACGGGTTAACGTGGAGACACTTCGTCACCGAGCTGGTCAAGATCGATCAGACGGATGTCATCGGCCAGACCCTGCGTGATCACCGTGAGCCGGTGATGGCGACGCTGTCAGATGAATATCTCTCGAGCTATTTCTGGGAAGACCCGGGCGTAGTGCGGGCGGGCAAGTCTCGCAAAGCGCGGTTCGACGCCCAGACGTGGTATATCGATGCCCGCTGGGGCCTGCTGCTCGACCGCCTGCTCGAGCGGATCTATCTGCTGCGGTGTCAGCTCGTCCACGGGGCGGCCACCTTCGGCGGGCGACTCAACCGAAAATCGCTGACGCGGAGCGTCGATCTGATGCGCCACCTGCTGGCGGCGTTTATCGTCGTGCTGATCGACAACGGCTGCGACCGTGACTGGGGCGACATGTGCTATCCGCCGCTCGACGGCTCGAAGCAAATGTGACTGCGAGTCGCACCCGAATCGTGCAGACGCCTGCTCTGCGTATGAGGACCGTTGAAGCGCTATCATTGGGCCTATGACCGCGATCGCTCCTGCCACGCCGCCGCTTGCGCCGCTGTATCCGGGGTTGCCTGTGCTGGGGGTTGCCATTCCGATGCGGCTTCGGCCGCTGGCGGTGCTCGATGACGCGGCGGCGCGGTTCGGCAATGCCTTTCGGATGAAGCTCGGGCCCTATCACGCCACCGTGATCCGTGAGCCGGCCGACGTGAAGCGCGTGATGGTCGATCACGTCGCCAACTATACCAAGCAGACCCGCGGGTATCAGAAATCGCGCCTCGTGTTGGGCGAAGGGCTGGTGACCTCTGAGGGTGAGCTGTGGCAGCGCCAGCGGCGGATCGCCAGCCCGGCGATGCACCGCAGCAAGGTGGCGTCGCATGCCGCGACGATGGTCGAACAGACGCGGCTCATGCTCGACCGCTGGCAGCGCAGCGCCGAAGCGGCCGAGCGCACCGCGCCGCCCGGCGGCGCACGGGTCGATGTGTTTGACGAGCTGATGCGCTGCACGCTGGAGATCGCGCTGCGCACGCTGCTGGGCGCGGGGCATGCCGACCAACACGACGACCTGCCCGCGCTCGGCCGGGCGGTGACCATCCTGCTCGATCAGACCAACAAGCTGATCACCAACCCGTTTTCGCCGCCCATGTGGGTGCCGCTGCCGAGCCATGTGCGGTTTTCGCGTGCGCTCAAATACGTGGACGACTTCATCTATTCGGCCATCCATCGCCGCCGCGCCGCTGGCGACACAGACGCTGCTTTCGATGTGCTGTCGATGCTGCTGGCCGCGCGGTCGGAGTCGGGTGAGTCGATGAGCGACAGGCAGGTGCGCGACGAGGCGGTGACGATGATGATCGCCGGCCACGAGACCACCGCCAACGCGCTGACGTGGTCGCTCTATCTGCTGGGCACGCACAAAGACATTCTGGCCCGCGCGCGGCAGGCCGCGTTTGAAGCGGTCGGCGGCCGGACGCCCACGTTCGACGACCTGCCCCGGCTGGGATACCTCCGGCAGGTGATCGACGAGGCGATGCGGCTTTATCCGCCGGCGTGGGCGCTGGGGCGTTGCGCGATGAATGACGACACGCTCTCGGGCTTTCACGTTCCTGGCGGGTCGTATGTGCTGGTCAGCCCGTATCTGACGCATCGCCACCCGGGCGTCTGGCCCGACCCGCTCCGCTTCGACCCCGACCGTTTCTCGCCCGAGCGGGCCGGGGCGATTCCGAAATACGCCCATATTCCTTTCGGGGCCGGGCCGCGTTTCTGCATCGGCGCGGGCTTCGCCGCCACGCAGGCGGTGCTGATGCTGACGACAATCCTGCAGCGCTGCAAAGACCTCGCGCCCGCGCCGGGCGCCCGCGTGATCCCCTGGGCGATGATCACCCTGCGCCCGCGCTATGGCATGCCGATGGATGTCACGCTCGCGTAGGCGTGGCGCTGGGTCAACGTGCGGGTTGGCGGAGTACGGGGCACGGCGCGGCGCGGGGGCGGGCATATTCCGGGCGGCTCGCCGACAAGCCCCTGTCGATGTGGTTTACCTGCTGGTGGATCGAGCCGTCGCCCGCGCGGCGCGGTGGGGCCTGGGTGGATGCGGATTCGGCCTGCCGGTCGGTTACGAGTCGCCGGTGCCGTGTTTGACGAACTGCTCGTAGAGGTGGGCGTATTTGCCGCCGTGGGCGAGCAGCTGGCTGTGGGTGCCGCGCTCGATGATCTTTCCGGCGTCGATCACCAGGATGACGTCTGCCCGCATGATCGTGCTGAGGCGGTGGGCGACGATGAACGTGGTTCGGCCTTCCAGCAGTTTTTCGAGCGAGCGCTGGATCTGCAGCTCGGTGCCGGTGTCGACGGCGCTGGTGGCTTCGTCGAGCATGAAGATGCGGGGGTTGGCGAGGTAGGCGCGGGTGAAGCAGATGAGCTGGCGCTGGCCGAGGCTCATGTTG
>CAZBOE010000024.1:0-8072 GCA_964493365.1 uncultured Tepidisphaeraceae bacterium
CCCCACGCGAGCTTCGGGAGGCCGCTCCCCGGACCAAGGCTGCCGCCCCGGCCGCCGGTGCGAAGAAGAAGTAAATCGCCAATCAAGTACGGCTAGCCCCGAGTTGGCATTCCCGGCTCGGCATTCCCGACTCGGCATCCCCGAGTTAGCCCCCCCTAGCCGGCACAGGGGCCGCTGCATCGCCTGAGGCCCCGGCTGTCGGCGGCAGGTGATGACCGCCGCGACGCGGCTGACGCCGAGCGGTACGCCCTTGCCAGGTTTGTCGCAGCAAGACCTCGAGGCTGCGATTCCGGGACGGTGAACAATCAGAAGGCACGCACGCTTTAGGGCGGGCGTGCCCTTTTTCTTGCGCGGAGATGGGGCAGGCCCGCCATGTCGGGCCCGGTGAGGACGCTGCGCACGGCATTGCGGCCGAGCCGGCGTGTGACGACAGCGCCGGCGCGGCGACGGTGCCCGCGCGGATACAGTGCCTGCGCGGATACGGTGCCCGCTTGGATACGGTGCCCGCGCCGCGACCGAGCCGGCACGACTCGGGCCGCGTGCGCCGGCAAGGCAGGCGTAGCGCGCCGATGCCTGTCTTGCGGCTTCGACAAATCGTCGGCGGTCGTTACCTTCGTCGCCATGTCCACCCACCGTTTCATTTCGTCGCGTGCCGCCTCGGTCGATGCGTCGGGAATCCGCCGGGCGTTTGATCTGGCTGCCAAGCTCAAAGACCCGATCAACCTGTCGATCGGCCTCCCTGATTTCGACGTGCCCGAGGTCGGCAAGGTGGCCGCGGTCGATGCAATCAAGAGCGGTCAGAATCGCTATACGCAGACCCAGGGCATCGCGCCCCTGCGCGACCGACTCGCCCGCGATCTGTCGGCCGAGTTCGGCCGTCGGGTGGATGACGTGCTGATCACCTCGGGCGTCTCGGGCGGACTGATGCTGGTGATGATGGCGGTGCTCGATGCGGGCGATGAGGCGGTGTTTCTCGACCCGTATTTCGTCATGTATCGCCAGTTGCTGTCGCTGATCGGCGCCCGGGGCGTGGGGGTCGACAGCTATCCCGATTTCCGCTTCCATGCCGACCGCGTCGAGGCGGCCATCACGCCGCGCACCAAGATGATGATCCTCAACTCGCCGTCGAACCCGACCGGCGTGCTGATGACGCGGCCCGAGATCGAGGCGGCGGTGGCGCTGTGCCGCAAGCACAATCTGCTGCTGGTAAGCGACGAGATCTACGAGCTGTTCACTTACGAGCGCGGCATCCCCAGCCCGGCATCGCTGTATGAAAACACGGTCGTGCTGCGAGGCTTTTCGAAGACGCACGCCATGACCGGCTGGCGACTGGGCTACGCCGCCGGGCCGGGCGATGTGCTGGCGCAGATGACCAAGCTCCAGCAATACACGTTTGTGTGTGCGCCCTCGCCCTTCCAGCACGGCGCGCTGGCAGCGCTCGACGCAGACATGTCGACCACGGTCGAGTCCTACAGGCGCAAGCGCGATATCGTGGTCGAGCGGCTGTCGAAGAAATTCGAGCTGGTCGTTCCGGGCGGGGCGTTTTATGTCTTCCCCAAATGCCCGGCCGGCATCACGGGCAATGAGTTCATGGCCAAGGCGATCGAGAACAACGTCATCATCATTGCGGGCAACGTCTTCTCGTCAGCCGACACACACTACCGCGTGAGCTTCGCGACCAGCGATGAGAGGCTGATCAAGGGGTGCGATGTGTTGTGCTCGCTCGCGTGATCGCGGGCGTGCCGGCTCTTCTCGCGGGTGGGGCGGGGTCGGTCGGGCCGCGTGGCCGGCGGTGCTCGGGCATTATTCGGATCGGGCACGCGTCAGATCACGCCGCCTCGGATCGCCCCGCCTCAGGTTGCGCCGCGTGCCTTGTGCTGACGGGGCGGTGTCAGAGGTCGATCTCGACGAACGTCTTTTGGGTGTAGCCGCCGCCGGCGCTTTGGGCACGGATGTGGCCCACCCGCGCGCCGATGGGGAAGTGGGCGTGACCGGTGAGGACATCGCTCACGTTGGGGTGGGCCAGCAGCAGTTCGCCCAGGCGCGGCGAGCCGAGGTAGGCCTTGGCGAAATCCCACGACGCCGTCCGCCGCGGCGGCAGCAGTTGGTTGAACGGCAGGTGGTGGATGGCCGCGATCACGCGATCGACATTCTGCACGGCCTCAAGCTGCTGCCGCAGGCGCTGCTCGATTCGCTCGAGGAAGGCGGCGTCGCCTTCGGGCAGGTGGACATAGCGCCCGTCGTTCCAGCGGGCGACGATGTCGAGCGACGCGGGGGTGATGTCGTCGCCTTCGAGCAGTTGGGCGTGTTCGCTGAGCCGCTGCGCGGCGCCGGGCGAAACCTTCGCCTGGTAGAAGCGCCGGGGGATCATCAGGTCGGCCGGGGCCATCGAATAGTCATACCACCCGACCGACCCGACAAAGGCGATGTCGCCCACGACGAGCGGGTGCTGGTCGAGGCAGTGCCACCCGAGTTCCCCGGCGACCTCGGGCAGGCGTCGGTCGAGCAGATCGACCGCGGGCGTGGCGTGCGACCAAAGTTCATGATTGCCCGCGACGATCAGCCGCCTGCCCCTGGGCTCGAAGCGGGCGAGACATTCGCGCAGCTCCGCTGACTCGGCCGGGGCGGTGTCGCCCACCAGCAGAAGGACATCCCACCCACGCCGATTAAGCGTGTTGATCAGCTCGATCGCGGAATCACGGGACCGCGGGTGGTTGAAATGCAGATCGGCGGTGGCCAGCAGGCGCATCGCGCAATGGTAGGAATCCAGCCCCCGCCCGAGAACCCGCCGTGGCGGAATCCTGCGCCCCGCGCGATTGCCCCGGGCAGAGCCGCGCGAAGCGAGCCGCGACTGCCTACCATGGGGCGGACCATGACCCACGCGCCGTCTGTCGAGATCGCCAACGCTGTGACCGCCTCACCAACCGCGCCGCCGCTGAAGGTGGAGCGCGTGGTGAAGCGGTTCGGGCAGTCGGGGCGTGAAGTGACGGCGCTGGGCGGCGTGACGATGAGCGTTCAGGCCGGTCAGTTCGTTGCGGTGATGGGGGCGAGCGGGTCGGGCAAGAGCACCCTGCTGCACCTGATGGCCGGGCTGACGACGGCCGACGAGGGGAGCGTGATTGTCAGCGGGGTCGATCTCGCCAGGATGAACGACCGCCAGCTCACGCTCTTTCGCCGGCGGCATATCGGGCTGGTCTTTCAGGCCTTCAACCTGATCCCCACGCTGACGGCGGAGGAAAACGTCATGCTGCCGCTCATGCTCGACGGGCGGGTCGATGCCAAAGCAAAGGCGCGGGCGGGCGAACTGCTCGACCTCCTGGGGCTCAGCAAGCGACGCGACCATCGACCCGACGCGATGTCGGGCGGAGAGCAGCAGCGCGTCGCGATCGGCCGGGCGCTCGTGAGCGATCCGGCGGTGGTTCTCGCCGACGAGCCGACCGGCAACCTCGACTCCGCCAACTCTCAGGCGGTGTGTCAGATCCTGCGGGATCTGTCGGCGGTTCACGGCAAGACCATCGTGATGGTTACACACGAACCCACCGTGGCGGCCTATGCGAGCGACGTCGCGGTGATCAAGGACGGTCGGCTGGTCAGGGAGTTTCAGACCCAGGGCATGACCGGCGACGAGGTGGCGGCGCGTTATCAACAGGCCCTGCGGGGCTGACACATATACCCCCATGAGCCAGGGCGACCGACAAGCCGACAGACCGGGTGCCGCGCCGTCGACCGACCAAAACGGCGCCAAGACCGCGCGGCGCGCCTTTGTGACCGGGGCGGCCGGGTTTGTGGGCTCTGCCGTTGTCGAAGAGCTTGTGGCCTCGGGCTGGGTGGTGAGGGCGATGGTGCACCGAACCCCCGTCGATGCGCGGGGCGGCCGGGTCGAATCGGTGCATGCTGATCTGCATGACACCGCCTCGATGCGTGCGGGCATGGCGGGGTGTGATGCGGTGATCCACCTCGTGGGCATCATCGCCGAGGCGCCGGGGCGCGGGGCAACCTTTGAAAAAGTGCACCACCAGGGCACGGTGGCGGTGGTTGACGCGGCACGCGAGGCGGGCGTGGCGCGATACATCCACATGTCCGCCCTGGGAACACGCGAAAACGCGCGGGCGGAATACCACCGCAGCAAGTGGCGGGCGGAGTGCTACGTCCGCGCCCACGCACCGGCATGGACCATCTTCAGGCCCAGCATCATTCACGGGCCCGGTGGCGAATTCACCGCCATGCTCGCGGGGTGGGCGCGCGGAACCGCGGCGCCTTGGCTGTTCATGCCCTATTTCGGTCGCGGCGTGCTCGGGTGGAGCGGCGCGGGCAGGTTGCAGCCCGTGCATGTCGATGACGTGGCCGGCGCGTTTGTCGGCGCGATCGATCGGGAGGAGGCGGTCGGCCAGACCTATGCGCTGGCGGGCCCTGACGTGATGACCTGGGCTCAGATGCACCGGATCGCCTCGAGCGCGATCAGGGGCCGGCCCAAGCCCGCGGTGGCGATTCCGATGTGGTATGCAAAAACGCTCGCCGCCGTCACGCCGCCCGCCCTGCTGCCGTTCAACCGCGATCAGGTGATTATGGCTGACGAAGACAACACGGGCGATATCTCGGCTGCGCGGCGCGATCTAGGATTCTCGCCGCGTCCTTTCGAGGCGTCGATCCGCAGCTATGCGGGGCAGATCGGCGAGTGATGCCTCTCGCGGCGGCGCTATGGCGCGACCATCTCGGGCGTGACCTTGAATTCGATAGGTTCGCTGATCATCGCGTTGGCCGAGCCGCTGAAGAAGCTGGACGCGGCCACGGCCTGGGCTCCCGGTGGCAGGAAGCGGCGGTATCCGCCGGGGCAGTAAAGCAGTTGCAGGCGGACGGTGTCGCCGGGCTTTGCGCCAACGACCGAAGGAAGGGGCGCGACGGGAAAGCGCGTCACCGTGACCTGTGCCGCCTGAACCGCTTCCGCACGCATGCGACGCGGCGCTTCGACCGGCCGCCCGTTGACCCACCACCTCGCCAGCAACACGTCGGCGGTCGAGCCATCAAGGCGAACGGTCCTGGGGGCCGCGATTTCGAACCGGCCGTTCTCCAGCTTGAGGCTCAACTGGTTGGGCAGCGGGTTTGCGTCTGAAGGGACCGGCCGCGTCTGACCGCTGGAGGCGATGGTTTCGTAGCGGACGGCAATGGTGGCCATGGGATACGCCGCCGCGGGCTGTGGGTCGAGGCCGCCCTGGGGTGCGGCGAACGTCATCCAATGCAGCGTGGGATTCTCCGTCACCACAACCAGCCGCTCGGCCAGCACAGCGCCGTCGCCGCGCACGATGCGGAGGTCGAACTGGCCCGCGTCGGCCAGCGGAATCGTGCGGGTATACCAAAGCGGCCCGGCGGCAGCGATCTCGACCAGCGACGACGTGGCGATCATCATCTGTCGCGGCGGATCACCCCGGCGGCTGAGGTCAACAAAAACCGGTCCGAGCGGCTCGCCGCGGTAAGGGCCCGAGTAGCTCATGGGCGGCGCTGTGCCGCTCTCGTGTTCGGCCAAGGCATAGACGATACGCCAGGGCTCATCGGCACGCTGCAGCCCCAGGCCGACGCGGATCGTCCATCCGTTGCCGGCATCCAGCGGCGGCTGACGCTGAAGGTCGGTGAGCGAGATCACTTCGGCCAGCGACGCCGCCTGCGCTTGCGAGGCCGGTAACGAAGCCGGAAGGGCGAGGGGTGCGGCGGGCGCGCCGGTGGTGGGCGCCTGTGCAGCTGGCGTCTGCGAAGTTGGCGCCTGCATGTCGGGGGTCTGCGCAAAGCAACGCGGTTCGCCGGGCAGCAGCAAGGCAATCGCCAGGGTCAGGGCGGTCGGTGACAGTCGTGAGAGGGCCATGGCGGGTATATCGACCGCACGCGGCTCGCGGCTCAAACGCGGGGTGTCGCGTCGAGCGGGCCGACGGGGCTGGCGTCGTCGGTCGAGCCCACGCCGGGGGCGTTGCGGCGGTCTTTCGAGTGGAGCGCGGCCTCAGCCAGGGCGGCCGCCAGGCCCGTCTCCTGGCGCTCGGCCATCTTCGACAGCGTCGACTCGAGCCGGTCGACCTTCTGATGGAGCTGCATCACCTCGAGATGGGCCTTGAGGTTGACCTGGTAATCGAGGTCGGCGCGGACGCGGTCGATCTCGCCGCTGCGGTTCTGGCTGATGAGCACGAAGATCGAGAGGAAAATCGCCTCGAGGCTGACGACCATGGTCAGCAGGCCGAACGGAAACGGATCGGGCGCCCGCTCGCCCATGACCAGGTTGAACAGGATCCACGAGCCGAACCACGCGATATGAAACAGCACAAACGGCTGGCTGGCGCTGACGGTGGCGATGAAATCGGCGATGCGCTGCCATGCCGTGGTGTGCTGCTCGACCACGTCATTGACGTTTTTGACGCCCCGCAGCTTGGTCAGCGTGTCGCGCTGGCGCTGGCCGAACACCCGCAGCGCCTGGATCGCGGCGGCCGGGCACTCCTTGAGAAACTCGACGAAGCTCTCGCGCGAAAGGCACAGCAACTCGGTCTTGACCGAGGCCCGCGCCGTGGCCGTCCGCGGCCCGCCGTCGAGCAGCGAAAGCTCGCCGAAGAACGCGCCGTCGCGCAACACCGCAAGCACCGTGTCGCGCCCGGTCTCGTCGGGATAGCTGAGCTTGATTTCGCCGTCCTTGATGACGAAGAAATCGCTCCCGAGGTCGCCGATCCAGAAAACCGGCTGATTCGCCTCCACCACGCGCGGCTGCAGGCGGCTCTGCAGGCTGGCGAGCTGCTGTTCGCTCAGGTCAGAAAACAGCGGGACGTTTTTGAGCAGCTCAATCGCCATGTTCGTTGACCGGCCCTCGCGGGCCCCAGGACGTTTTTGACCTTACTTGTTGGTGTCCGCCGGGGGCTGCGGCGGAGGCCCCTCGATCGGCGTCGCGGGCGCCGGTGTCACCGGCGTCACCTCCGACACGCCCCCTGCAGCCGTGCCGACGCCCGGGCCAGCCTGGCCGGCTGTCGTTTGCTGTGTCGATTGATCCTGCTCGATCGCATCGATGATCCGGTCTCGGCCCTTGACCGTCCGCTGCTGCTCGGCAAAACGCTTCTCGTAGCGGGCGCGGAGGACAGGGTCGGTGATCTTCAGATTTTCCAGCGCTTCGCGGCCGAGCTGAGCACGCATCTCGCGCAGCGCCTGCAGCTGCGCCGATTCGCGCAGCCGCTGTGCCACCGAATCCTTCACGTCGTCGAACTTGACCACTGTCGGCTCGATACTGCGCTCGAGCTTGATGAGGTGATAGGTGTTGCCGTCGCTGACAGCGTCGCTCACCTCGCCCTCCTTGAGCGCGAATGCCGCCTGACGCACGCTCTCGGAGATGCTGCTGGTCTCACGCGAGAAAGGCGGCAGCTCGCCGCCGAGCGGGGCGGTCTGGGCGTTCCTGCTCATGTCGCGCGCCACCTGCGCGAAATCCTGCCCCGCCTCGACACGGCGCTTTGCCTCGGCCACCTCCTGCATGTTGTTGAGCTGGATATGCCGCACCTGCACCGCGCCCCCGTAAAGCACGTTGAACGCCTCGCGCAGCGTCGCGTCGTTGATCCTGGCTTCGACCGCCGGCGCGGTCAGCTTGCGGAGGATGGCGTTGGTGTGCATCACCCGATCAAACTCGCCGGGCGAGAGTCGCTGGCCGATCAGGAGCTGGTCGAGGGCGCGGTCGTAGTCAGACGGGTTGACATCGCGAAACGCCTTCCGCAGCGTCTCTTCACGCTCCTGCTGGATCTCCGCCTGGGTCACCGTCACGCCCTGCCGCTGCGCCGCCCGCTCGGCCAACCGAAGCTGGACAAGCGTGAGCAGCGAGTTGAGGCCGTATTCCTCATAGATCGGGTCAACCACCTCGCCGCGCGAGATGCCGATGCCGTCGATGTCGGCGATCGTGTCGTCGCCCCCGCTGCGGGCGCGGGGACGGTCCGGCGCCGCGGGCGGCGTCGGGTCGGCCGGCGCGGCGGTGTCAGGCGGTTGTTCAGTTGTCGGATTCAACTGGTCAGCCAGGGGCGGCGGATCCTGCGGCCGGGCGCTGTTGGCCTTGCAGCCGCACGCAATGA
>CAZBOE010000024.1:8145-12079 GCA_964493365.1 uncultured Tepidisphaeraceae bacterium
AGTCGACCGATGTTCAACGAAGAACCTCCATCACACGGGTAGAAGCGGGCGAGTATCAAACCGCCGCGCGCGCGTGTCAAGCAAGGCCCCTGCTGGTAAAACCCGGACATGCAAACGGCGCAATCATGCAAAGCCGCGGTCACGCGGGGTGTCTGTCGGGTGATCTGGCTGGTGTTGCTGCTGGGCCTGGTGGCGCAGCCGGCTTGGGCACAGGAGCGACCCAGACCGACGCCCCACCGACTGGTCATCGTCTCCGTCGATGGGCTGCGGCCCGACCTGATGCTCAGGGCCCAGACGCCCCACCTCAGGGCGCTGATGAACCGCGGCGTCTACACCATGTGGGCCGAGACGACCGACGTGGCCGTCACCCTGCCGTCACACGCGTCGATGCTCACCGGCGTGGAGCCGGAGGTGCACGGCGTCAACTGGAATGCCGACCTCCCCGAGGGGCAGGTGCTCTACCCGTCCAAGCCGACGCTGCTCGAGCTCGGGCGGCGCGCGGGATACACCGCGGGCGTCGTCGCGGGAAAGAGCAAGTTCGATACGCTCTTCGCCCCGGGCTCGACCGACTACCTCTGGATCAGCAACCAGACCAGCTCGGAAAATGAGCCCGTTATGGAAGCGGCCATCGAGATGATCTCGACCCGCAGGCCCGACATCCTGTTTCTGCATCTGGCCGAGACCGACAAACTGGGACACGCCTTCGGCTGGGGAGGCCCCGAGATTATCGCAGGGATCGAGCGTGTCGATACGATGATCGGCCGGCTGGTCACCTTGCTCGAACGCGAGGGCGACCTCGACAACACGTTCATCCTGATCAGCGCCGATCACGGCGGGTCTGGTCGGAATCACGGCGCGAATGACCCGAGATCGCGCTATATCCCCTGGATTCTCGTGGGCCCTGGCATCCGCAAGGGGATCGACCTGACGCTCTACCGCGATGTCACCGTCAGGACCGAAGACACATTTGCCACCGCCGCGATGCTGATGAAAATCCCCGTGCCCGAGCCGGTGACAGGACGCCCGGTGCCGGGCATTCTGGCCGAGGGCGAACTGCTCGTGCCGGCCACACAACCCGCGGGGGGCGGCCGATGACGATCATCGGTCACGGCATCGACATCGTCGAGACCGCACGCATCCGCCGGCTTCACGACCAGCACGGGCAGCGGTTCCTCGACCGCTGCTTCACCGAGGCCGAGCAGGCCTATTGCACCGCCAACCCCAAGCGGCTCTACGAACACCTGGCCGGTCGGTTTGCCGCGAAAGAGGCGGTGCTCAAGGTGCTGGGCACCGGCTGGCGCGGGGGCATCATGTGGACCGATGTGGAGGTCGTCCGCGCCGCCAGCGGTCAGCCGTCGATTCGGCTCACCGGTGAGAGCCTGCGCATCGCCGACGAACGGGGCATCAGCCGGTGGCTGGTGTCGATCAGCCACATCGAAACACACGCCACGGCCAGCGCGATCGGCATGACCGCAGACTGAAACAAGGCCGGAATCAACCCGCCCGAATCAATCCCCCCCGAATCAATCCGCCTGAAAAGCCCGCTCGAGCTTGTTGCGTGAACAGCGTCAGCTCTCGATATCGAGGCCGATATCCAGTGCGGGGGCCGAGTGGGTGATGGCGCCGACGCTGATGCGGTCGACGCCCGTCATGGCGATCTCGCGGACCGTCTCGAGGGTGACGCCGCCGGAGGCTTCGAGGTGGGTCTTTCGGCCCGATGCATCCCGCATCGCCACCGCCTGGGCCATCTGCGGGCAATCCATGTTGTCGAGCAGGATGACATCGATCCCATCGACCTTGAGCACCTCGCCCAGTTGCTCGAGCGTATCGACCTCGATCTCGACGAGTCGGCGGGCGTCTTCGGCGCGGGCCTGGGCGATGACCCCCGTCAACCGCGATGCCAGCGAGCGGGCGGCGACGCCCGCGATGTGGTTGTCTTTGATGAGCAGGCCGTCGTAGAGGCCGATCCGGTGGTTCTGCCCGCCGCCGGCCCGAACGGCATACTTCGCCAGCGACCGATACCCCGGCAGGGTCTTGCGCGTGTCATACACCCGGGCCCGTGTGCCTTCGACCCGGCGAACGAACTTGTGCGTCAGCGTGGCGACGCCGCTGAGATGCTGCAGGAAATTCAACAGAACCCGCTCGGCCGACAACAGCGAGCGCAGGGGCCCGCGGATTCGAACCAGCGGCGTGGTCTTGGCGTCGCTGAACCGCCCCTCGATGATCTCCATGTGAAAGCCCGGGATCTGCTCCACCCGCAGCCGCTCGTCGTAAACGCGGCAGACCATCTCAACCAGCGGAAGCCCGCACACCACGCCCACCGACTTCTGCATGAGCGTGCCGACGCCGATCTGGTCGGCCTCAACCGTGAGACGCGACGTGACATCGTCGAAAGCCGGGCCCATGTCTTCCGCCCGCGCCAGTTCGATCAGCGGGCGGATCTCGGTCACCGAGGGAAACGACGCGAGCAGAGCGGATGTCGGGCTTTGGTTCATGGGAAAGGTCTCCTCCATCGTGGGCACACCGCCAATTGTACTCTCCTGGCATGATCGTTGACCCATACCGCCGGGGCGGATGACAAACGCACGCCCCGGCATGCGCGCTCGTCAGGTCATGACCCCGGTGCACGCCTCCATGCGCGCCCCAATCATTTGGCGGCGCGTCGCTTGCCGCGGGCGCCCTTGCTTCGCGGCTGCCAGATTCGGCCGGGCTGATCGTCGGCCGAGTCATCGCCCTGTCGCAGCCCGCCGCCGCTGTGGATCTCCGGGGCGCCCTTGATGTCGGTGATCTTGTCGCGAAGCTGGGCGGCTCGTTCAAACTCGAGGTTTTTCGCGGCTTCGAGCATTTCCTCTTCCAGCAGCTTGAGGATCTCCGTCTGGTCGAGCTGCTGCTCGCTGCCGCGGACCGCCTGCGCCACCGTGCGCCGCGCCTTGATCTCGCTCTCAATGCTCTGACGGATCGCCTTGGTGACGGTCTGCGGCGTGATGCCGTGAGCGGCGTTGTACTTGAGCTGGGCCTCACGCCGTCGGGCGGTCTCGTCGATGGCCGCCTGCATCGCGGGCGTGACCGTGTCGGCATACAAGATGACCTTGCTGTTGGCGTTGCGCGCCGCCCGGCCGATGGTTTGAACCAGCGACGTCTCCGACCGCAGGAAACCCGTCTTGTCGGCATCCATGATCGCAACCAGCGCCACCTCGGGCAGGTCGAGCCCCTCGCGCAGAAGATTCACGCCGATGAGCACGTCGAACTCGCCCCGGCGAAGGTCGGAAAGAATCTCCACGCGCTCGAGCGTCTGGATCTCGCTGTGCAGATACCGCCCGCGGATGCCCGCTTCCTGGATGTATGCCGACAAATCCTCCGCAAGCCGCTTGGTCAGCGTCGTGACCAGCACCCGCGCCCCCGATTCGATCGTGGTGCGGATCGCTTCCAGCAGGTGGGGCACCTGCCCCTGGGCCGGCTGAACATGAATCTCCGGGTCGATCAGCCCCGTCGGGCGAATGAGCTGCTCGACGACCTCGCCCCCGGTCTTCTCCAGCTCGAGCGGGCCCGGCGTGGCCGACACATACACCACCTGGTTGAGCATCGACTCAAACTCGTCCCACTTGAGCGGGCGGTTGTCCAGTGCGCTGGGCAGGCGGAAGCCGTGTTCGACGAGCACTTCCTTGCGCTGACGGTCGCCGTTGTACATCGCCTTGATCTGGCTCAGCGTCACGTGGCTCTCGTCGACCACGAGCAGCCAGTCTTTGGGGAAAAAGTCGATGAGCGTATAGGGCCGCGCGCCAGGCGGGCGGCCGTCAAGATGGCGGCTGTAATTCTCGATGCCCGAGCAGAAGCCGACCTCCTGGATCATCTCCAGGTCATACTTGGTCCGGGCGAGCAGCCGCTGCGCCTCGACCAAGTATGACCTGGAGATGAGACGTGTGCTCTTCCGATC
>CAZBOE010000024.1:12089-13514 GCA_964493365.1 uncultured Tepidisphaeraceae bacterium
CTCGAGCAGCTTGCCCTGCCCGCGCAGGGTCATGACGCGCAGGTCGAGTTCCTCGCGGATCGACGCCACCGCCGACGCGACCCGGTCTTCCGGCAACACGTAATGCACTGCCGGATAGATGAAGATCGACGTGTGATCCTGCAGCAGCTCGCCCGTCAGCGGGTTGAGCGCGTGAATGGCGGTGATCTCGTCACCGAAGAATTCGATCCGATAGGCGAACTCCTCATAACTGGGGTGAAGCTCGACCACATCACCCCTGACGCGGAACGTGCCGCGCTTGAAGTCGATGTCGTTGCGGGCGTATTGCAGGTCGACAAACTTCTTGAGCAGGTCGTTGCGCTCGATCGCGTCGCCCACCTTCACCGGCACGACCGACTTGGTGTAATCCTCGGGCGAAGCCAGCCCGAAGATGCACGACACGCTCGCGACGATCAGCACGTCGCGCCGGCTCACGAGGTTGCTCGTCGCGGCAAGGCGAAGGCGGTCGAGGTCGTCGTTGCGGCTCGCGTCTTTCTCGATGTAGATGTCGCGCTGCGGGATATACGCTTCGGGCTGGTAATAGTCGTAATAGCTGACGAAATAGCCCACCGCGTTGTGCGGGAACAGTTCCTTGAATTCCTCGTAAAGCTGCGCCGCCAGCGTCTTGTTGTGCGAGAGCACGAGCGTCGGGCGGTTGACCCGCTCGACCACGTTGGCCATGGTGAAGGTCTTGCCCGAGCCGGTGACCCCCAGCAGCGTCTGATACTTCCTGCCTTCGACGATGCCGCGCGCCAGCGCATCGATCGCCTGGGGCTGATCGCCCTGCGGCTTGAACGGCGAAACAACCTTGAAATCGGGCATAACTCAAGCCTTTGACAATGACGCCGCATCACCCACACCGCGCCGGGGCGCTGCCGGCGCCCGCCACGCCGGCATCGCCGGATCGGCACCCGAAATGGGTGACTCTGATTCGGCCGGCGCTTCAATGTGCGGCGTTGCTACGGGCCCATTGTAGGGCCGAATCGAACCCGCCCGCCAATCGCCTTGACCACGCCGGGCCCGATCCCCTCGACATTTGTCAGGTCATCGACCGACGCGAAGGCCGGCACGCCCGGATTCGACCGGGCCCATCGAGCTCGATAGTCGACGATCGCGGCCGCTCGGGTCGGCCCGACCGACGGGAGCGAAGCGAGCTCGGCCTCGCTGGCCGTGTTCACATCCAGCAACCGCTCGAGCAGCGCGCTCTGATCGCCCGGGCGCAGCGGATCGATCACCAGGCCGCCCTGCCACAGCCTGACGCCCGCCACCAGCGCCAGCACCACGCACAACCCCGCGACGGTCGCCCGCTGCCCGGCCGACCACGACAGACCAGCCGCGCTGCCGGCCGGCGGATATTGGGCATGCTGATTCGGGCGCATTGCGGCTATTTTCGCGGCGGGCCGATCA
>CAZBOE010000024.1:13545-13814 GCA_964493365.1 uncultured Tepidisphaeraceae bacterium
GTGGTCAGCTTCTTCATCGCGGGCTTGGGCGCAAGTGTCTCATCGAACAGACCGCCCGACGGAATACTGTGGCCGATGTCGGCCAGGTTGCCCCAGGCGATCGACTCCACAAACGGTTTGCTCATCGCCATCTTGTAGACGGCATCCATCCACTGTGCCTGCAGATCGGGATCCCACGGACGCTGCCAGCGACCCGCCGACGCCGGATTGAGCATGCCCTCCGACGCATCGCGCGGGTCTTCGGCATGCATCCCCGGCGCACACACCGC
>CAZBOE010000024.1:13867-15646 GCA_964493365.1 uncultured Tepidisphaeraceae bacterium
GCTGAATTGAAACAGGTCGCGCGTGAGCCGACCGGCCGTCGGCACACCCATCTCCAGTTCGAGCCCGAAGGCGTCAAAGCTCAGCCCCGACTGCGCGACCATCTCGGCATAAAGCATCGGCGGCACGGTGTTGCGATGCCGGGCGTGGTATTCGCCGAACGGCTGTCGGACACTCACGAGCGTCTTGGCGCCCGGCAGCAGCGTCTTGACCTCGCTGACCATCAGCCGCGTGAAATCGATGATCTGCTCGAAGCTCATCGGAAACGCGTTGTCGGCATGCAGCCCCGAGACCACGTTCCACACCGCCACCGCCTTGCGATATCGCTGGACGACCCGGCGCACATACTCATAGGTCATCGCGCGCACGGTCTCAAAAGCGTGCTCCCAGATGAACATCCAGTCCGGGACATTCTGCTCCGCCAGGTCAACCAGCGGGCCTCCGACGATCGGCACCCGCCGGTCGGCCATCGCCTGCACAAACTCATCCACAGGCCCCGTTTCAAAAGCCCCCTCCTGGGGCTGCATCGCCCGCCAGCTCAGCGGCATCACGACGTAATCGACACTCCCCGGCACCACATCGCGGTAGCGCTGGTTGCGGATCGTCGGATCGACCCGCACGCCCAGCGTGTTGCGCGAAAACCCGCCGCTTGCTTTGCGCCGGGCGATGAGGATTTCGCTATGAAACGCCGCGAGATCTTCCGACAGGTCGATCGCCTGGAGCAGCGCCTGGTCGGCCGCCACCGACGCCTGCTCGGGCGTGTCGAGCATGCCCAGCGCGCTGGCGAAGAGGTCTTGCGCTTCCCGGAAGCGGGTTGAAAACTTCTCAACCCGCGGCGACGGAAACTCAAAGAGGTTCCAGTCCTCCTGCTTCTGGACGATCTTCATCAGCCGGAACCGCGCCAGCTCGACATTGAACACATACGGCCGCTCACGCGGCTTGAGGCGGGTGGTTTCGAGCGAAAACTCGCCCAGCGGCGAAACATCCCACAAAAGCTGAACCCCCACGGCCTGATCGTCCGGCCGTGTGACCGTCAGCAGCCCGTCACGAAACACGACCTCACCCGGCACGGGAACGCTCTCGGGCCCCATCGCGATCGCGCCGATCGGCGCAAACTGGGTGAGTCGCTGGCCCTCGCGGTAGATCTCGAACTTCACCGGCATAGCCACACAGATTACGCCAAGCCCCCCACCGCACTCAAACCATGCTCGCGAGGTCGGTGGGCTGGTCGGCCGGAATGAAAGACACTCGCCAATGAAAGATACTCGCCCGTCGCGCCCGACGCCGCTCGAAGCTTGTTCTCCGCGTTGTGCGGTCAACGACCGGTGCACCACCGAGGTCCACCGCCGACGTCCACCGCCGCAGGCAACCACGCTGTCGCGGCCGACGAATCTCACCCCCGCCCGGGCACCCAATCCCCGGCTCACACCACCGCATCGGGCGCTTCGGCACGCGCCCCCGCGGCGGGCTTTTCGTCGAGCCGGAGCTGATGCTTCGCCATGCGGTAATACGCACCGCCCGCGCCGACAAGCTCGTCATGCGTGCCCTGCTCGACGATGCGCCCCTCATCCATCACATAAATGCGGTCGCAATCGAGCACCGTGCTGAGCCGGTGTGACACGATGATGATCGTCCGCGTGCGCTTGAGCGAGCGCAGCGTCTCGGTGATGAGCTGCTCGGTCGCGGGATCGAGCGCGCTGGTCGGTTCGTCGAGCACGAGGATCGGCGCCTGGGTCACCAGCGCACGCGCGATCGCGATCCGCTGCCGCTGCCCGCCCGAC
>CAZBOE010000024.1:15656-34035 GCA_964493365.1 uncultured Tepidisphaeraceae bacterium
ATTCGAGCCCGACTCGCTGATCTCGGTGTTGAAGCCCTGCTCCAGCTTCTCGATGAACGGCAGCGCCCCCGCAAGCTCCGCGGCGTCGCGAATCTCGGCCGGCGTCGCGTCGGGTCGGCCGTAGGCGATGTTCTCCGCCACCGTGGTGGGCAGGATCGGCGATTCCTGCAACACCAGGGCCACATGCCGCCGCAGGTCGCGCAGGCGGATCGATCGAACGTCGTGGCTGTCGAGCCGGAAGACGCCCGATGTCGGGTCGTAAAACCGCGGCAGAATCGACAGCAGCGTCGTCTTGCCCACCCCCGACGACCCGACAAACGCCACCATCTGCCCCGGCGTGATTTCAAACGACACCTCGCGCAACACCGGCGCATTGTGCTTGTAGGCGAAGCTGACGTTTTCGAAACGAATCGTCCTCGCCGACAGCGCCAGCGGCGCTGCGCCGGGAGAATCATGGATCGTTGGCTCAAGGTCGAGCACCTCAAAGACCCGCTTCGCCCCGGCCACCCCGCCCTGCAGCGACGAACCCGACGCCGACAACTTGTTGAGCGGGTCATACAACCCCGCAAGCAGGCTCAGGAACACCGACAGCATGCCGATCGACAGATCGCCCCGGTGAACGAGGTATCCGCCGTAGCCGAAGATGACCGTGGCGCCCAGCGTGAAGATCACGCCCAGCACCAGCCAGTACATCACCTCCTGCCAGTGAAGCTTCATCCGCGCCGCCACCGAGTTGCGCACAGTGCTGTCAAACCGGCGGTATTCGTCACTCTGGCGGTTGAACGCCTGCACCAGGCTGATCGACGCCACGCTCCGCTGGATGGTCGTGGTCAGCGCGCTGTCGGCCTCGGCGGCCGCGGTCGACCGCTCCTGCATCACCTTGCCAAACCGCCTGATCGCCCACAGCAGCGCCGGCACGACCGCCAGCGCCACCAGCGTCAACTGCCAGTTGAGGCTCAGCATCACCACCATCATGTAGAGCAGCGTCATCACATTGACGAAGCCGCCGAAGAAGATGTTGTAGATGCTCTGAAAGCCGAACGTGTCCCACGAGAGCCGGTAGATCGCATCGCCCTGTGGCTGAGCGCGGTGATAGCCGATGCTCAGCTCCTGCAGCTTGCGAAACAGGTCGCACCGCACCGCCATCAGCCCGCTGTATCCGACGTGGATGTTGAGCATCGTCTGATACATCTGCAGCAGTTCCTTGAGCAGCCGCAGCACCAGCGTGATGGCCGTGAGTGCCGCGATCTGCGTCACCCGGTCGTCGGACGGAACCGCCCACGAAAACAGCCTGTGGACCCACGTGTCGCGGCTCGCCTCGGGCGTGAACAGGTCGATGAGAATGCCCAGCGTCAGCGGCGCCGCCAGCCCCAGCAACGTCATGGCGGCAGCCATTCCGAGCGACCCGGCGATCCGCCAGCGGTCGGCCTTGAAGTATCCGAGTGATCGGGTGTAGACGTTCATACGCCGGCGGTTGATCTCTCTTGCGGGGCGGATGTCTCACCGGCGGCCGGCGCCCCGTCGACGCGCCGCGCCGAATCCGACGCCGGCGCGGGCTCTTCGTCGCGCTGATAGGCCCTGCCGGTGTCGTCGACAGGCCAGAATCCCGCGTCTTCCGCCGCCTTGTCGATCAGCCCCAGCACCGGCGCCGAAACGCGCCATTTGTTCATCAGGTACATCCCCCAGCCGATCATCGGCAGTAACACCGCCGGCCGGCTGAATGGCCAAACGTGCAGCAGCAGCAGCACCGCCAGGATCACGCTGCCGGCCAGCAACACACGGCAGAAGTTGCTCATCGTGATGCTCACGCGGACCCGCGTCAGCCGCCCGTTGGCGTGGTGGTTTTCCGTGGCGCTCAGCAGCCTCACCTTGACATAGCGCGAGCCGTAAATCTCCATATCCCAGCCGCGCCAGCCCGAGTCGAGCCCGTGCTTCCAGCCGGCCTTGGCCACTTCGCGCCGCACCGCCTCGAGCAGGGCGAGCCGGTCGGCCGACCCGTGCCAGTAGCGCAGGGTCCGGCGCTCCGCCGGATCGAGCGGCAGCGCCGAAGGACGCACATAGCCGCGCGCCTCTTCGGTCAGCCCCTTGTTCTTGAGCCGCACGGTATACCGCGCCCAACCCCGCACGATCGGCTGCCGATAGTGCAGCAGCGCGATCAACATTCGGGTCATCGGATGCCTGTGCCGCGGCATCGGGACCTGGTACGCGGCCGTCACCGCAAGCGCGATCGGCACCACCGCCATCCCCAGCGCCAGCCACAACAGCGGCGGCAGCGCCAGCCCCAGCACGAACACAAACGCATAGAGCAGGTGCCACTCGATGCTCATCAGCATCGCCGCCACCAGCGACGCAGGCCGGCGGTAGATCGTCTGAAAAAGCCCGGTCCCGAAGATGCCGTGGTAGATCGTGTCGCCCCCGAACCGCACACCGATCGCCTCGCCGCCATAGATCCGACCGCGCCAGTGCGAAGCGCCCAGCGTGTTGAAGTGGTCGGGGTGCTTGTATTTGAGCAGCGCCTCGGCCTCGCCATACCCACGCTGCTGGTTGAGATACGCCCGCATCGTGTTCCGGCGGTAATGCCAGACCTGCGCCGCCGGCGAAAAGCCGATCGCATAGCCCAGGTTCTGGATCCGCCAGATCACGTCGACGTCGTCGCCCGCCTTGCGGAACTGCGGATCAAACCCGTTGACGCTCCGCAGCACATGCGCCCAAAACCCCATGTTGCATCCGGGCACATGCTCGGCCGTGCGATCGTCGATCATCACATGCGTCGGCCCGCCCGGGCTGAGCCCCACGCAGTCGGCAATCCACGACCCCTCGTCGGGGATGAGATTGGGCCCGCCCATCCCGCCATAGCTCCCCCGCACCAGCGCCAGGCAGAAGTAATACAGCCAGTCTTCGTCGGCCTCGCAGTCGCTGTCGGTGTAGACGATGACCTCGCCCGTGGCGTTGTTCATGCCGACGTTGCGGGCATAGCTCAGCCCCATGTTTTTCTGACGGATGTTCTTCACCCACGGAAACTTCTTCAAAATCTCCTGCGTGTGGTCCTTCGATCCGTCGTCGACGAAGATCACCTCGTAGTTCGGCGTGCCGTCGGGCAGGTGATAGCGCAGCCGCTCCATCGACCGCAGGCAGGTCTCGACCGTGCTCGCGCCGTTGTATGAACAGATCACCACCGAAGCCTTCGGCAGCGGCTCATCGCTCAGCTGCGGCACTCGCGCCAGCAGCGGCTTGAGCGCGCCGAACGCCGGCTTGGGAATGCGATATCCCCGCTCGTCGCGCTCGCGCCGCGTGATGCCAAACGCCCAGTCTTCGATCTGGTGCCCGTGCACGTTCCAGTCGTCGGTGAAGCTGAAGATGAACGTGCCCACGCACCCTTCATCAAACACCGCCCTGACATGGGCCGCCAGAATCTCCGCCTGCCGTTCCGGCGGATACTCCCGGTGCGTGTCGATCCCATACTCCCCCAGCACCAGCGGCCGTTCGCCCGCGATCGACTGCAGCCTCGCCAGGTAATTGCGGAACACCTGCGCGTCATGCAGGTAAACATTGAAACAGACAAAGTCGATCTCGCGCGGGTTGAGGTATTCGGTCGAAGGAAAATTCGCGAACGTCACCAGGCATTGCGGCGCCGAAGCCTTGACCGTCCGCACCAGTGCGTTGATCAGCTCTTCGACCCGGCCCGCCCCGCTGAAGCGGACAATGTCCGGCGGAATCTCGTTCACAACCGAAATCGCAAACGTCGCCGGGTGGTTGCCGCAGCGCTCGGCCGCCGACCGCACCGCGTCGTGCGCCTGGCGCTCAAGGTCTTCGTTATCGGTGAAGGTCAGGTTCTTGGGCCACGCCACGTCAACCAGCACCTTCACACCGCTCGACTCGGCAAGGTCGAGAAACCATGGCGGCGGGACGTGGTAAACCCGGACGCAGTTCGCCCCCAATTCGCGAATTTGCGCAAAGTCCTTCGCGGTCAGCTCCGGCGACGCAAACGGCTGTCCGTCCTCGCCCGGGGCGAACGGCCCATACGTCACGCCTTTGACGAAAAACTTGTCCGCCCCGATGCGGAAGAACTTGCCGTCGCGCCGAACCCGGTCGGCCGACACCTCGACACGCCGCTGCCGCCCGCCTGCGGCGGAGGCGGACCGTGTCGCATCGGCAGTGGTGGATTCAGCGGTGGGCAGTTCAGCGAGGGTCATGCAGCCCGCGCACCCTGGCCGACCTTCATCGCTGCACTGGCAGAAGGCCGCCGGATCAGGGTTCCGCGGTGCCGCATGATACCCTGCCCACGCAAACGCGAAAGCCGCCGCGCCCCAGCCATACCTATCAGTAAAGACCAGCCGCCCCCCAAAGCCCCTGCCATGCATGGCAAAGGCCTGGCCCCACCCGGCCCGGCCCAGCCCGGTTAATCACCGCCCCCGACACCAATCACCCCTACACCCGACCGCCCCGCTAGCCGACGTTCATGGCTCGATCGACGCCGATAGCGTCGGGGGAGCCGTCCACACCCCGATGCTGCACAACTCGGGCGGCGTGCTGTTGAGAATTTGCTGCAGGTCGGCCAGGCTCGACACCGCCCGGCCCGCCACCGTCGAGATCACCGCGCCCTCCGGCAGCGGCGACTGGGCCGACCGGTCGGCCGCCAGCACCATGACCCCCGCCTGAGGCCGCGGCCTCCCGTCAAACGTCCAGTTGGTGGGCACGGGCCCGAGCAGCATGCCGTTCCAGCGCATCCGCTGGCGTTCCCGGTTGATCGCCGCCAGACCCGGATCGCGCCGTGCCGGCATGATGGTGATGCTCGCCGGCTTGCCGTTGCGGTGAACGACCAGGCGCATGCCCGTCGACGGGTCAGACAAGCCGATCGCCCGCACAAACGCGTCGGCGTCGCGGATCGGACTGTCGCCCAGCGCCGACACCACATCGCCCACGCGCAGCCTGCCGTCCGCGGGCGATCCGCTCTCCACCGCCGTCACCAGCACACCCCCCGCCGATCGCTCCAGGCCCGCGTCGAACCGCTCGAGGTCCGAAGGCGTCGTCACGCTCACGCCGAGATAGCCGTAGGCAATCTCCCGACCATTCGAAAGATCGTCGATCCGTCGGCGGAGAATATCGTCCGCCGGCATCGCAAACCCGATCCCGTTGGTGTTCTTCTGCGGCAGCACCACCGCCGTGTTGATGCCGATGACCTGCCCGGTCAGGTTGAACAGCGGCCCGCCCGAGTTGCCCGGGTTGATCTCGGCCGTCGTCTGGATCAGGCTCGTGTACAGCCGGTTTTCCTTGCTCGCCAGCTTGGGCAAAGAGCGATCGGTGGCACTGACCACCCCCACGCTCATCGCCATCTCGCCCTCCATCGCCATCCCATATGGGTTGCCCAGCGCGATCACCCACTGCCCGCGCCGCACGGGCGTCGAAGCGGCCCACTCGACGATCGGCGTGTTCTCCGCCGGAATCTTCAGCACAGCCAGGTCGCATCGCGGGTCGGAGCCGACGACGATCGCCGGATAGATTTTGCCCGAGTCGAGCGTCACCCAGATCTGCTGGGCTTCGCCGATCACGTGTTCGTTGGTCAGCACATGCCCGTCGCGCGAAACGAAGAACCCCGTGCCGACCGTCCGGGTGGTGCGGTCGAGCACGCGATTGAGCCGCTCAGCGGTGAGCCGGTCGCTGCGCAGGGTGAGGTCGCTGCCGTCGCCCTCGAGCGCCACCGAGATCGCCACCACCGACGGCGCAACACGCCGGGCCACGGCTTCAAAATGTCTCTCGAGATCGGTCAGGTCGAGCGTGCTCGGCGCCTCGCTCGTGTCGGCCGCCAACACCGCGCCGACACCCGGACCGCCGGCCTGCCTGACGATGGCCGACGCCGCCGGCGTCTGGGGCGGTCCACCGCCGGCGAGCACGCCGTGCAACACCGCGCACGCCGCTACCGTCAGGCCCATCCATGCGCCGCTGTACAACCAACGCCCACAGCCCATCGACGACCCCATCCGAAAAGCCATGCCCATTTCTGATTGCCCCGGCAAACAACGCCGAAGCACCGGCGATCACACGCTCATCATCGGCAACCGCTCCAACGCCCTTGCATCGTTGACCCGCTCGACCGGAAAAGAGCCTCTGCCCAACAAGCGGGCGGTCATGCCCGATCGGCCGCGACGGCCAACCCGCAGCATGACGCAATGTCGCCGCGCTGCCATTTGGTCGCCGCCCGGACAACGCAAACGCAGGGCCGCGGAATTGATCACTGACTGCCGGATAATATCGGCCGTATTTAGCCCGAGTTTGATTGCGCTTCAATGAGATTTACCGCGAAAATGTGTCGGCGCCGCTGCAGATACGCGTGGCTCACACACCGCGTTCGCGCAGCATCTCATCGCCCCGCCCGCTCCTGCGCAACAACTGAGCAGCCTCGGCCATTCACGTCCGCTCCGGCGACACCCCCGCCACATCGATTCCCTGCTCCGACAGCGTCGCCAGCACCTGCCTGATGTGATCGTGATTACGCGTCTCCAGCACGCACGACACCTTCACCCACGCCACATCCGCGGGCGCAAAATGCCGGTCGTGTGACACTTCCTTCACCGAAGCGCCCGTCGATGCGAGCACAGCCGTCAGCCGGGCCAGCCCGCCCGGGCGGTCCGATATTCTGCAATCCACCCGACACAGCCGGCCGTCGACCGCCAGCCCGCGATCGATCACCCGCGAAAGCATGGTCAGGTCGATGTTGCCCCCGCACAGCACCAGCGCCACCTTCCGGCCGTCCAGCCCCAGTTGCTTCGCCTGCACCGCCCCCGCCAGCGACACCGCCCCCGCCCCCTCGACCACCATCTTTTCCAGCTCGAGCAGCTTGAGCACCGCCCGCGCGATCTGCCCCTCATCGACGAGGATGATCTCGTCGACCAGCCGCCGCGCGATCTCAAAGCACATCCGCCCTGCCTCGGCCACCGCGAGCCCGTCGGCAAGCGTCGGCGTCGTCGGAATCTTCCTCAGCTCCCCGACCCGGAGCGATTCATGCAGCGTGGGCGCATTGTGCGGCTCGACACCGATCACCCGGACCGACGGCTTGACTGCTTTCACTGCCGTCGCAATACCCGCGATGAGTCCGCCGCCGCCCACGGGCACGATCACCGCGTCGAGGTCGGGCATATCTTCGATGATCTCCAGCCCCACCGTCCCCGCGCCCGCGATGACGGCCGGATCGTCAAAGCCCGGCACAAACGTCAGCCCGCGGCCCTGCGACAGCTCCAGCGCATGCGTCCGCGCCTCGTCATAGGCCTCGCCGTGCTGAATCACGCTCGCCCCGAACTCGCGGCAGTTGGCCACCTTCACCATCGGCGCCCACCGCGGCATCACCACCGTCACCGGGATACCCAGCTCCCGCCCGTGATACGCAAGGCCCAGCGCGTGGTTGCCCGCGCTCGCGGCGATCACCCCGCGCCGGCGCTGTACCTCGTCGAGCAGCTCGAGCTTGTTCCTCGCCCCGCGCTCCTTGAACGAGCCGGTCATCTGCAGGTGATCGAGCTTGCAGTAGATCTCCGCCCCGCACAGGCGCGACAGCGACAACGAATAGGGACAGGGGCTGCGGTAGACCGCTCCGGCAATTCTCCCGGCGGCCGAACGGATGTCGTCAATCGTCACGCTCATGGCGTCAGTTGAGCCGTCGGCGTCGGTGGCGTCAATCCGCCGCGACCTCGCGCCAGCTGCCCGCGCCCGCGGAGTCTCCCGGCTCGCCAGGCCCGGCCCGCCGGCGCAAAGGTCAGTCTGCCGCGGCGCCACGGTTAGTCTGCCGCGGTGCCGGGCAGTATCACCGGCGAGACGCTGCGCACCGCCCGGTCGATCGGCTCAGACGCCTCCACCGCTCGCTCCGATCGCGCGCCCAGTTCGCCCATCTTGCGCGCCGTCACCAGCACACGCGATTCGATCGAGCCGACCAGGTCGTTGTAGCTCTTCACCGTGCCGCCCAGGTTTTTCCCGAGTTTGTCGAGATACTCCCCCACGTTGGCGATGCGGTCATACAACTCGGTGCCCAGCTCACGAATCTTTTCCGCGTTCTCCGCGATCGCGTCCTGACGCCAGCCATATTCCACCGCCTTGAGCAGCGCGATCAACGTCGTCGGCGTCGCCACGATCACACGGTTGCGCAGACAGTCTTCGATGAGCGTGCCGTCGGCCTCCACCGCCGCATACAAAAACGCCTCCCCCGGAAGAAACATCACCACATATTCAGGCGATTGATCGAACTGGCTCCAGTATGCCTTGGCGCCAAGGTCCCGCGCGCGGCTCCGCACCTGCTGGGCGTGTTTGACCAGCAGCACCTTGCGGGTGTCTTCGTCGGGCGCCGCCGCCGCGTCGAGAAACGCATCGAGCACCGCCTTGCAGTCAACGACGATCGACCGCCCGCCCGGCAGTTTGACCACCACATCAGGCCGCTGCCGGCCCTGCTCCGTCTCGAGCAACTGCTGCTCGACAAAGTCGCACCGGTTGGTCATCCCCGAAAGCTCGACCAGCCGACGCAGCGCGATCTCGCCCCACTGTCCCCGCGCCTGCGGCTTGCGCAGCGCGCTGACCAGTTGCGTCGTCTGCGCCGAAAGCGACCGCTGCGCCTCGGCCAACCCGCCCAACTGCTCCCGCAGCATGCTGTATGACTCGACCCGCGCCGTCTCGATCTGCGCCAGGCGCTGCTGATAGCTGCCCAGCAACTCATGCAGCGGCTTGATCAGCCCCTCAATGGCGGCCTTGCGCTGATCGAGCGAGCCGCTCGCCTCGGCCGACAGTGCCGCGAACCGCTCTCTCGCCAGCGTCAGAAACGCCTCGTTGTTCTTGGCCAGCGCCTCGGCCGACACCGACGCAAACGCCTCCCGCAGCTTGCCCTGCGCGTCGGCCAGCATCGCCTTCTGTTCATCGAGGTTTGCCTGCGCCGCTTCGAGCCGGGCCCCCAGCGCCGATGCGGCCGACCGCGCGTCGCTCAACTCGCGCTGCAGCGCCTGCTCGCGCTCCACCAGCAACCGCTCACGCTCCGCCTGCGCCTCGCGCAAGTGCCGCTCGGTCATGAGCTGCTGCGTCGCCTCGGCCAGTTGCCGCGTCGCCTCGTCGAGTCGCTCGCCCGAAACCGCCCCGCCCGCCCGGGCCCGCCGCTCGGCCAGCAGCCACCCGACCACACCGCCCCGCGCCCCACCCAGCACCAGCCCGATGACAGTTCCGATCCAGTCCATGTCGCCTGTGTACCGCGCGGCGACGCCCATATCGAGGCGAGTCGCCCATCAACTCCGCCGCCACCGCTGGATTTCGCCCTGCTTCCGTGATTCCGCTGACACCACGGCGTCAGTGCGCCCGCCGCGCGTTCACGCCCCCGCCGCTTCCGCGACCGGCCGCCTCGCCATGACCTCGACCGTGATCGCCGGCGTGACCGGCTTGGCCGTCGAAACGATCCACTTCCTCAGCGTCTGCGTCTGGCCTTCCCATGCCGACGAAAACCGAATCGACAGAAACCGGGTATAGAGCGCATCGAGCCCGCGGCACAGGTCGCCCAGCATCGAGATCCGCTCCTCGAACACCGCCCGGGGCGTGTCCGCGTCCTCGACCTCGGGCAGCTTCGTGCCCCCCAGCGAGAACAGCTCTGGATTGAGCGTCGTCGCATACTGCTGGCCCGCATAGTCGATCACCAGCCCCGCCTTCCGCGGAAGTTTGCCCACGCGCAGCGCGTCGCGTGCCTCGGGCATCCGCGTCGGGCCGTCGCCGCGGAGCGCGTCCTTGCCGGTCGAGCCGTAGGCGCAGTCGAGATCGATGCTCTTGTCAAACATCACCGTGATGTCGCCGGCCGAATCGCCCTTGAGCGGGATGATCCCCCCGGTCGTGTCTGCTTCGTGCCACAACCACAGCATGAACTCGTTGCCCAGGAAATCCTTGGGCTGCGGGCCCTTGGCCACCCACGGGTATTCCGGCATCTGGCTCTCGCCTTCCGGGCCGATGACGAACCGGGTGGGCCGCGAGTCTTCGTAATCGCGGCGCCGCGCGCTCGCTTCGGCCCAGCGCAGCGCCGCGCCGCCCGCGGTCATCGGCTCGAGCGAAAGCCCAAAGGTCCGCTCGAACAGCTCCGTCAGCTTTTCGAGGTTGCCGCCGTTCGCGGGGCTGTAGACCACCCCGCGGGCGACATCCCAAAGCACCGGCACGAGCTTGCTCCGCCTGTGCCGGCCTTCACGAAGTTCATCCTCCAGCCTCCGCCGGACGGTGTCCTTCACGTCTTTTTTCTGACCCTTGGAGATAAACCCGCTGGGGTTGCCGGACGCGGTCGCTTCTTCTTCGATGGCGATGTAGGCCCGCTTCAGATCGCCTGGCACCTTGTTGGTGTCGACGCGCATCGCAAAGTGCACCGCGTCGCCGAACACGTTGTGCTCGAATGAAAAGCTGACATCGAGGATATGCCGTCCGCCCGACCAGCCGAACTCGGTCTCTTCGGGGATGCCCATTTCGGTGGTCTGAATGGCATTTGCCGACAGTTTGTCGATCAGCGCCTCGTCGGGCGCTGCGGGCGCTTCGCCGACAACCGCGAAGCGACGGAACGATACGGAACCTGAGTCGAATGCCATGCTTGTGACAACCTGGCTGGTGGGTCTGGGGTTAGCCTGCTACGTCGGGCGGGGGACTGTAACAGCCGCGGGCGACGATTCCAGCAACGCCCGGGCGCGCGCCATGTTTTGCACCTCTGTTGAACAACAGGCCAACGTCGGGCATGCTACCGGGTCTGTCGACGCGGCGATCCCGTGTCGACGGGATGTGACGCGTCCGGACCGGGCGCGCGAGTTTTCCGGGCCCAACCACGTGCCCGTCGGCTGTGCGGGTGCTCACGTGAACACGCACGCAATGTGCGGGAGATGTCAGTGCTGAAACTGGATTGGTCGGCAGGCGGCGCGCGGGCCGCATTGGTCATTTTGGCTGCGGTGAGTCTGAGTGCAGGCGGCTGCGCCAAATCGGCTTCAGACAAGCCCCCGGCGACCGGCGCAAGCCGCCCGGTGAAGCTGTTCGGCGGCGATCCCTTCCCAGCCGCCACGCCGCGGGCGGTCACCCGCGTCACCGACGAGATCTTCCCCGCGGTCGTGCGTATCGACGTCGCCCAGGCGGTCTATTCCGACGGCAAGCGCTCGCTCAAGCGCGGCCTCGGCTCGGGCGTGATCATCGACGATCAGGGCCACATCCTCACCAACTACCACGTGGCCGGTCGGGCGGTCGAACTGTTCGTGACGCTCTATAACAAGGAGCGCGTCCCCGCCAAGCTGATCGGCGACGACCACTGGACCGACCTGGCGATCATCCAGCTCGATATGGATGTCGTCCGCCAGCGCGGGATCACCTTCAGCTATGCCCGCCTGGGCGATTCCAACTCGCTCCAGATCGGTCAGCCCGTCATGGCGATCGGAACGCCCTTCGGCCTGACCCGCACGACCACACTGGGCGTCGTCTCCAACACCGAGCGCACTTTTTATCCGCAGGTGCAGCGGATCGACGAATACGAGACCGGCCTGTTTTCCAACTGGATCCAGATGGACACGCCCATTGCGCCGGGCAACTCGGGCGGGCCGCTGGTTGACCTGTCCGGCCGGCTGGTGGGCATCAACACCCGCGGCTTTCAGGGCCAGGCGCTCAACTTCGCCATCCCGATCAACACCGCCAACGCGGTGGCGCAGGAGATCCTTGCCAGCGCCAAGCCCGGCAAGCGCGGGATGGTGACCCGCGCCGACCTGGGCGTCGACCTCAAGCCGCTGCAGGACCTGGAAACTTTCTACGAAATCGACATCAACCGCGGCGTGCTGATCAACAGCGTCGAGCGCGGCTCGCCGGCGGAGAAGGCCGGGGTGCGTGTGCAGGACATCCTGCTGGCCATCAACGGCGACCCGGTCAACGTCCGCTTCCCCGAAGAAGTCGCCCCGGCCCGCAAGCGCATCACCGACCTGCCCATCGGCAAGCCGGTCACCCTGACGCTCAAGCGCGGGCAGCAGACGCTCGAGTTGACCGCCGTCCCCGACCGGCTCGAGGGCAGCGTCGGCGAGGAACGCGGGTTCCGCGCCTGGGGCTTCAGCGCACGCGACGTCACCCGCGCCTACGCCAATGACAAGCGGCTCGACGACGACAAGGGCATCGTCCTGACGACGCTCGCCAGCGGCCTGCCGGCCGCGAAGGCCGAGCTCAAGTCCGATGACGTCATCCGCGAGGTCAACGGCACGCCCGTCAACAACATGCAGGAGTTCGCGGCCGCCTATCTCGTCTCGGTCGTCAAGCGCGAGCCCCGCGTGCTGATCACTTATCAGCGCGGCCGCGGTCAGTATCGCGCCGTGCTCAACGTCACCTACGAAAACACCACGTCGCCGACCACGCAATCGGGTGAAGAGCTTGCCGAGTAAGGGCGCTGCGCCGCCGAAACCGATCCCGCCACCGCGGGATCGGCGGCTCGCCCCGGGCATCGTTTCGGGGCGACAGCGGACCAACGCCCGGTTTCGTGCAATCGTCCGCGAGGTCCTTCAATCGATCACCGATCCGTCACCAGGAACAACATCATGAACCATCGCTTCCGATCGTCCTTCGTCGCACTGCTTTTGGCTGCCGCCGCTGTGGGCGGGGTCGCCGTCCCGACAAGCCACGCGCTGGCCGAGGAGGTCTCAGCGGGCCAGGTGTATCAGAAGGCCTCAAAGGCCATGGTGGCGGTCCAGTACACCTGGGAATCCGAGGCCGGCAAGCGCGAACTGATCGGCCCTGGCGTCGTCGTGTCGGATGACGGCCTGGTGATGAGCCCCATCGCCATCATCGACGTGTCGATCCCCGATGTGCAGGTCAAGGAATTCAAGATCATCGTTCCCCAGACCGAGACGGATCACAAGGAGATCGACGCCGAGTTTGTCGGCCGTGACGAGCGGACGTCGGTCGCTTTCTTCCGGGCCAAGGAGTCGCTCAACGTCGAGCCGGTGAAGTTTGAAGACGTGCCGGTCGAGGTGGGCGACGAAGTCTACTCGGTCGGCATGCTCCCCAAGAACGCCGGATACCGGACGTATCTCGCCAGTTCGCTGGTCGCGGGCAAGCTTCGCGGGCCGACACCGATCATCGCCGTCACCAGCGGCGGTCTCGCGGCGATCGGCGCGCCGGTCTTCAACACCCGCGGTCAGGCGATCGGCTTTGTCAACGTGCAGACCGCTCAGCCGACCCTGCCGGTGTTCGACCGCAACGGTCAGCCGACCGGGCTCGTGTCGCTTCAGCCGACCCAGACCGCGTTTCTCTCGGAGCGGCGCGATTTCCTGACGCCGATCACGATCCCGCCGGCGGTGTTCGTCCCGGCATCGGATTTCATGCTCTCCTTCACCGACCCGATCAAGCCGGGTGAGCCCCAGGCCCTGCCGTGGACCGGCTTTGCCGGGCTCAAGGGGCTCAAGAAGGAGCTTGCGGAGTTCTACAACCTTGCCGGCCAGCCCGCGGTCGAAGTCGGCGACGTCATCCCCAACACACCGGCCGACAAGGCCGGCTTCAAGCAGGGAATGATCATCACCCAGGTCAACGGCCGCCCCCTGACGCGTGGCGATGAGCCGGAAGAGCTTGAGCAAATTCTGGGTCGCGAACTGCGCCGGATGAAGGTGGGCGACGAGGTGGCGTTCATGGTGATCCCCACCGCCGGCGCGGAGCCCGTCGAGATGAAGCTCACCCTTGAGGAGCAGCCGCCGCGTTCGAACATCGCAGCGCGTTACACGGGCGAAGACCTTGGCTTCACGGTGCGCGACATCGTGTTCCAGGACACCTACGTGCTCAAGCAGCCGGCCGACTTCAAGGGCGTGGTCGTGTCGTATCTCAAGCCCAACAGCAACGCACAGGCCGCGGGGCTGCGTCCGTCCGACGTGATCACGGAGGTCAACGGCACGGCGGTGCAGACGATCGAAGACTTCCGCGCCACGTATGAACAGCTCCGCAAGCTCAACCCCCGCGACAACGTGGTCTTCGTCGTCCTGCGCGGCGGCAATGCGACGGAAGTCATCCGGGTCGAGCCCCCGCAAAACTAACGGCCCTCTCACGATCTGCCCGCACGGCATTGCCCGCGCCGCCTGCTCGAGATCAGGCGGCCTCGGGCGTGCGAGTCGCGCGGGGTGATCTGCCGGAAAAACCAGGCCGCGCCGGTCACGCTCACGCCGACCGGCGCGGCCTTGTCATTTCCCCCGCAAGAAGCCCGGCGGCTGGAACAAACGTTTGCATTGCGGTAGCGTCGGTTTGTCTAACGGAGGCAACGCGATGTCCAACTACAACGCCGCTGAGGCGGACAAGCAGTGGTTTGTTCACGACCGGTTTGGGCTGTTCATCCACTGGGGGCTCTATTCGATGGGTGCGCGGCACGAGTGGCTCGCGAACAACGAGCAGATCCCGGTGGAGGAGTACGAGCGGCGTTACTTCCGGCGCTTCGACCCCGACCTCTACAACCCCCACCAGTGGGCCGACGCCGCCAGCGACGCGGGGATGAAGTATTTCGTCATCACGACCAAGCACCACGAAGGCTTTTGCCTCTGGGATTCGAAGCTGACCGACTACAAGGCGACGAACACCCCTGCCGGTCGCGATCTGCTTCGGCCGATGATCGAGGCGTTCAGCCGCCGGGGAATGCGGACCGGGCTCTATCACTCGCTGATCGACTGGCATCATCCGCACTACGTCATCGACGGCAGCAACGGGCCCTACCACCGCCTGAGTGAAGCCCAGCGGGCCGCCATGAATGTCGGCCGCGATCAGTCGAAATACGCCGAGTATCTGCGCGGGCAGGTGCGCGAACTGCTGACCGACTTCGGTCGGGTCGATCTGCTGTGGTTTGATTTCAGCTTTCCGGACAAGGAAAACCGGGGCAGCGCTTATGGCAAGGGCCGCAACGACTGGGAGAGCGAGAAGCTGATCCGGATGATCCGCGAGCTGCAGCCGCATGTGATGGTGACCGACCGGCTCGACCTGCCCGGGGTCTGGGATTTCAAGACGCCCGAACAGACGCAGCCGCGCGGCTGGGTGGAGGTCGAAGGTCGGCGTGTGACCTGGGAGGCGTGTCAGACGTTCAGCGGGTCGTGGGGCTACCACAGAGACGAGTCGACTTGGCGGAGCACCGAGCAACTGGTTCAGACCCTCATCGACTGCGTCAGCAAGGGCGGCAACCTGCTGCTCAACGTCGGTCCGACAGGCCGGGGCGAATTCGACGAGCGGGCGCTCGATCGCCTCAGCGGGATCGGGCGATGGATGCGGCGGCACAGCCGCTCGATCTACGGCTGCACCGAGGCGCCCGCGGGCTTTGCGACACCGCAGGATTGCCGGCTCACCTACAACCCGGCGACCCGGCGGCTGTATGTCCATCTTTTCGCCTGGCCCTACAAGTATCTGCACCTCGACGGCATGGCCGGCAAGGTTGACTATGCCCAACTGCTCCACGACGGGAGCGAGGTGGGCCTGAAGATGGACGCCTGGCACAGCAAGCAGATCGGCTTGTCGGCCGATGTGCTGACGCTGGGATTGCCCCAGACGCGGCCGGACGTGACGGTGCCGGTGATCGAGCTATTCCTGAAATAGGCGCTGCGCCGCGCGCTGCTGCCGAATCAGGGTGCGGTCACTACAATAGCGGTATGAGCCTTCTCAATTCGCCTGATGAGTCAGGACCGGCCGAGGCTGTGCTGGCGGGTAAGGAGATCATCGTCGGTGTGTGCGGTGGCATCGCCGCATACAAGGTGGCGGATCTGGTCTCCAAGCTGGTACAGCGCGGTGCGGGGGTCACGGTCTGCATGACCTCGGCCGCGACGAAGTTCGTCACGCCGCTGACGTTTGAAGCGCTGTCCGGCCGCCCGGTTCGGACGGACGTGCACGACCTGGGCTATAGCAACGACCCTCAGCACATCAGCCTGACGGAAAAGGCCGACCTTATGCTGGTCGCGCCGGCGACCAACCACACGATCGCGAAGATCACCGCCGGCCTGTGCGACGACATCGTGTCGCTGCTGGTGTGCGCCGCCGCGTGCCCGGTGGTGTTCGCGCCGGCGATGAACACGCGGATGTGGGAGCACCCGATCGCCCAGGAAAACTTCGCCCGCCTCGCCTCGCTGGGCTACCGGTTCATCGGGCCCGAAGAGGGCTGGCTGGCCTGCCGAAACGTGGGGGCGGGGCGCATGACCGACCCGGCTCGAATCGTCGAAGAGGTGACGACCATGCTCACCGAGCCTGGGGCGATGCCGCCGGTGGTGGGCGGGTCGGCGGTCTCCGGATCGCTCGACGAAGACGACTGAGCCCCTTGCGCAGGGCGGGCATTACAATGCAAGTGCTTATCACAGCAGGGCCTACACGCGAGCCGATCGATCCCGTCAGATACATCGGCAACCGCTCGAGCGGGCGGATGGGCGCGGCGCTGGTGGATGCGGCCTTGCGGCGCCGATGCTCTGTCACGCTGATCTGCGGCCCGGTGAGCCTGCCCATGCCGACCGGGGCGCGGCGGATCGACGTCGAGACGGCGCAGCAAATGCACGACGCGGTGATGGCGGAGTGGCCGGGGCACGACCTGCTGATCATGGCGGCGGCGGTTGCCGACTATCGCCCGGTCGCGGTATCGGAGACAAAACTGAGCCGCTCGGCCGGGTCCATGGCGCTGGCGCTGGAGCCGACCCCCGACATCGCCGCGACGGCGTCGAGCCGGCGTCAGGCCCATCAGCGGATCATCGGATTCAGCCTCGAACGCGAGGGGGATTTGGCCCGGGCGAGGCAGAAACTGTCTGCCAAAAAGCTCGACATGATCGTCTTCAACCCGCTGTCGACGATGAACCGGGCTGACATCGAGGCGGTGCTCCTCTGGCCGGACGGAAAGACCGAGCAGATCGCCTATCGCGCAAAGGGCGATTTTGCCGATACCCTCCTCGACAGGGCGCGCGCATTGTTCGGCTAGCGCAACAGTTGCGCCGCGAGGCAAGGTGGCCGTCCTGTCGCGAGGGAGCGATGCAGCGCCGTGGCCGACCAGCCTGTCACCATTCGGATCAAGCGTCTGCCTGAAGGCCAGGGATTGCCCCTGCCCCAGCGGATGACCGCGCAGTCGGCGGGCATGGACCTGTCGGCCGCCGTGGCCGGTCCGGTGGTGATCGAGCCGGGGCAGATCGTGATGGTGCCCTGCGGTTTTGCGATGGCGATTCCGCCCGGCTACGAGGCGCAGGTCAGGCCGAGGTCGGGCCTGAGCTCGAAGCACGGCATCACGCTGATCAACTCGCCCGGGACGATCGACAGTGACTATCGCGGGCCGGTTTTCGTGCCGCTGATCAACCACGGAAAAGCACGCTTCACGCTCGAACGCGGTATGCGCATTGCGCAGATGCTGATTCTGCCTGTGCCGCCGGTCGAGGTGGAGGAGGTCGACGACCTGGACGCCACCGGGCGCGGGTCGGGCGGATTCGGACACACGGGCTAGACGCGTCACAACGGTTAACGACGTCGACGCCGCTCGCGTCGGCGTCGGCAAAGAGATCACCACCGGCCGGGACAGAAAGCCGGCCGCCATCTGGAATGACAATGGAACGAACGCACCTGGGTCGATGGATCGCAATGCTGTTCGCCGGAGGATGCTGGGTCTTCGGGCTGCTCGCGCTGGCGTCGTTTCAGGCGACCGACTGGCCAAGCCATGCGGTGTATCCGACGCCGCCGGTCGCCAATCTGTGCGGGTGGGTGGGCGCCGGTCTGGCGTACTGGGTTTATTTCACGATCGGCCAGGGCATCTACCCGTTCATGCTGTTTTCGGGGTTGTGCATCGCGATGTATATGCGGGTCGGCCGGGTCGGCGATCTGTGGCTTCGCGCGATCGGGCTGCTGATCCTGTGCACGGCGTTTTCTGCCGCGGTGCATCATTTCTCGCCCGGGTCGCCGCGCGGCTTTCCGGAGGGCCAGGGCGGAATCATCGGGATCGCGGCGGCGGAGTTTCTGCATCGCAACTTCAGCGCTGCGGGGTCGGTGCTGGTGCTGATCCTGGCGCATTTCGTCGGGCTGCTGCTGGCGGCCGACGACCTGGTCCTGCGGGCGCCGGGGGCGATCACACAAGCCATCGAGGTGGCGCGGGAGCGGTCGCCCCAACTGTCGAAGCTCAACCTGGGCAGATTCAACTTCCGGCTGCTGCCCATGCCGGCGCTGCCCTCGCTGCCCAATTTCATCACCCGGTCGGCCGGCGATGACGACGACGACTCGGCCATGAAAAAGCCGATCCTGCTCAGGCGTCACAACCTGTCGAAGGACGAGATCGATCTGACCTACGAAAATGACGAGCCCGCGGTCGAGCAGGCCTATCGCGACGTGAACGACCCCGCGCCCAGCGCCGCGGCGGAAATGCCGGCGGCGGGCGCGTCACAGGCGGGACATCCTGCCGAAGCCACCG
>CAZBOE010000025.1:0-25427 GCA_964493365.1 uncultured Tepidisphaeraceae bacterium
GAACCGGATCCTCCGTGACGATGCCCAAATCGGCACAGCGACGCACGGCCACCCTAAGGTCTCTCGGGCAGAGGAGTAGATCCGGAAGCGCACGCAACCCGCGCATCAGTTCAGGAATCGACCGCACCCCACCCACCATTGCGACCGGTGCACGACAGTCGGCGCTGGCCGGCTCGTCCAAACTGAACGAGGTTGACGTCGGGTCTGTTTGCCTGTCGGCCAGCGAGGCGAACACCCCGACCCACAGATCGATCTCGACCACGTGCAGGTCTGGATTCGGGACACTGAAGGGACTACGGAAGCTCGCGACGACGGAGACGCTTCCCAGCCGCTGCCCATCGCCCCGAAACGCCATCGCGGATAGAAGCAGAAGCTTGCCCGCGGCAGGCCTCCACGCGCCACTCAGGCATCTGCTGCCAGACATCATCGGTCAGGGCATCACGTTGGACGGCCGCACCAGCCGCCGCCATGACACGCCCGAACTGATCGCGACCTGAGCCTCGGTTGCCGTCTCTATTCGGCTGAGGCTCGAAGCGCCACCATCACAGTCAGATTCGACGCTGCGCAGAACGGACACCGTAACTTTGGCGCGGCGCGATCGATACGCTCCAGAGTTAACCCCGACACAAGAGACTGTGCCTCCTTTACATATGGCTAGCCGTTGAGCAGGGCACAATATCCTCTCGGCTTGCATGACCCTGCTCTTGCGTCTCGATAAGCACCTAGTCAATAAGACATCTTTGCCTCACCAAACGGCGCATTCTAGCTTGTAGCACTGGGCGTTGATCACTTCCCGAAAGACGCTCTGCCACCATTGCCACCTCGTTCACGGCGTCAGTGACTTCGGGCAGTCGCATGAAGTCATCGACCATCGCCTCCACTATCGCCCCCGTCAGATCCCCGTTATGTTTCTCACGCAGCGAGCGAAACTTCCTATCGTCGCGCATCACGAGATCAAGAGACTGTAGTGCAGGCTTAAGCTGATACATCCAAATGAACTCCGCCATTCTTCGCTCCGGCACCACAAACAACTCTTCCGCAGATCCGATGTCAGCGTGAGTCGCTGCTGGGTGCCTTTCAAGCCACTCCGACAGCCGAGCATTATACAACTCCGAAAGCCTTGCCTTGGCAATCTCCGTCTGCTCGGACCGCGGAATCAGCATGCCGACCGCCACTCTATCCATGTGAGCCTGCAGTGCGTCCCGAAAACGAAGGACCTCAGCGTCTACGGCCAAGTCGACCAGCCTAACACTGTGGACGTTAGCGTCGACCCAGCGACGGAGATCCGCCTCGGCCGCCAGATAACGAAGACCGACCACATCGAACCTCGCCTGCAGACTCGCGGGCTCGTGCTCCGCAATCGCGTTGAGAAACAATATCTGTATGTGCTCCGGAGCGGCCCACAGGTCGATCCATGACGCGGGCGCCTTAGATTTGTCTATCCGCCCAAAACGGTCCAGCACATACTCATACAAAAGATTCTCCTCTGACAATTGAATTCCATAAATACTAAGCCGAACGTGATTCCATGCAAATTCAGGATTCTTTCGCAGATACTCCTTCGCCTCCTCTTGGAGCTTGCGCACGAAAGCCATTTTAATACGTTGCTCTAGTTCGCCGGCTCCCAGGAAGCCCATCGGGTCTTCAACACTCAGCTGCCGGCTACGCGCCTCTTCAAGTGCGCGCTTCAAGGCGTCTCGGTTCGTGGTGGCATAAACTCCTGCAAACTTGGCTTCTATGGAGGATTCGATGCTACTTTCCACGCGGGACAGCTCTTGCTGCAGTGTAGTGGCCTCTCGTACGAAACGGGCTCGAATGCCTTCCACGTCATCCAGACGAAGGGCCTTGGGTCCACCTGCCAGTTGTTGCGGCCCAGCGACAGTAAACTCACGATAGGTCTGGACCGCAAGTCCGTGGAGCTTATGGAAGACGCGGGGGTCTTGGCCGGTCGGCACCGACAGCGTCGCGTAGACTGCGAAGGCTTCCGCCTCGTCTATTCCACTGAACCATGGTTGAGAGGTGAGCTCGCTCCAATTTGTGGATCGATTGACTAACAGCCACTCTCTAAACAGCTGATAGAGCTCAGCATCGATCAGGATTGATTCCAGTCGTGTCGCCTGACGTTCATCTATCTGAACACGGGTACGAATGTCACGAATTCGGTTGAAGAATCGCGAGTTCGAGGGATTATTCCTAGCCAATCCTTCTATCCCCTCAGACATCGCTTGGCGTTCTATCTCCCGGTACAACAGCTTGGTATATAGGCTACGTGCTTCGATCGCTTCTCCGTATGACCTCCTGATATCCTCCAGATATTCATCTGTAGTGTTTCGGACACGTTCTCTCGCGTCGACAAATAGGGAAGGAATAGATTCTCTGATCGTTGCTAGGATACCTTGGGACAGCTCTTCAAGGCGATCCGGTGAGGGTGCCCCTTGGGCACTGCGCAGATAAAGTGCCCTGCTAAGTTTGGCCCTGTTTAAGTTGCTATCCAGGGCATGGCGCAAGTCGATGTCCCGGGAAATTAACGCCGAGACATGACGTGGGAATGGTGGGGCTTCAAGTATTGGATCCTCCTGATAGTAGGGGATCGCGTCATCCACCTCAAAAAGGTTACGCAGGAAGGCGTCGCCTGCAATGTGTTTCGAGGGTAGCGGTCGATCGGGTTTGGGGGCTATCAGACTCACCGGATTCTCTTGTGACGGACTGGCCGATGTGGGTGGCGCTGCCGGCAATGTCGTTGGGGGCAACGATGGCGACGGTTCTGGCGCGGAGGGTGGCGCCGGTGACGGGTTGGGCACAAGATCGCTCTGGGTCACTTCCGGTTTCCGAGACAGGAGCAAGCCGCTAAGGATCACTCCGCCGATCGCGGCGACAAGCGTGATGCCGATCGCAGCCTTCTTCCAAGGGTCCGTGTTGCCAGGCTGAGTCGTCGCTTGTGCATTGCCCTTGATGGGTAGGAAACGCGGATGAGTAACCGTCGTCTCAACCACGAGCAGTTGCCCCGGTTGCGTGTGCGACCGGATCCACTCCAGAAGGCTCGGGCTGATCAAGGTCCAGGGGATCATCTCCTCTGGCAGCAGGAAGAATCGGTCAAGTCCGAAGCGTCGCAACAGAGCGGGGTCGATCGCAAGTGGTCCGCCAGTCGGCACATGGGGCCTGAGTGAGGAGACGACGGCTTCTCCGATCGCTCTGAGACGTGGCTGGAGCGTCGAGCGCGCGATGGAGTAACTGTGAACACCGACCTGCCAGACGAGATCCTGAGAGTCTGACGAGATGATCCGATCGAGCCACTCGTCAATTTGTGCGTCACTGACACGAAGATCACGGGCGGAGAGGTTCAGATTGGCTTCATGTAGAAATGTCTCGCGGACGGCGGTGCGTTGATCACGCAGGCGCACCTGAAGATCGACATTCAGTTTCCTGGAGCCGCTCGCGGCACCCTCGGTCGGGCCGATCAGGTGCAGTTCCCGGCTGTTGACGGCACAAAGCGCCAACGACGACGAAGTCGGCAGGCCGAGCTGTGCGACGGCCTGCCGGGCGAGGACCGCGCTGACCCGTGCGCCTTGTTTGGCCAACTGCTCGACCAACGCGAGCGTATTCTCATCGGGGCCGAGCCGCGGGACGACCACGGCCACCTCGCCGCCGTCACCCGCGGCCGCGACGGCTTGAACGAGGGTGTCAAAGCCGGCTGTGCCCGGGGTCACCGGCCAGTCGACCCGCGCCAGCCTGGTGCCGTCACCGCGGTGCAGGCAGCCGTCGAAATCGATGATGAGTGGGGGCATGTTTAGAGAGTGAGTCTAGGGTTGCAGAAGGATGGCAGGGTTCAACTCTTCATTGCCGACAAAGCCCCGCAAGGGAGATGACGTTGCGGCGTCAAATGCCGACCCGGTCGGGCCTTGTCTCAGATCGGCGACAGAAAGCCCAGCCGCTTGCCGCAGTTTTTGCCGAATCTGGGCGTCAGTGTTTAGGGTGCGCCGGCCTGTTTGCCCCAGCTGAATCCCGGTCGGAATCCGTTGAACCCAGGAGTAGATCGTTGCTCTGTATTCGCCATCAACATGCCCTACCCACTCGTAGCGACGGATCACATACGAGTAGTCTTCAGCGATGAAGAACTCCGCAATGCGCGGGCGCGTTTGGACCGGTATCCAGCCATCCACGAAACTCGGCATGAGAAGCTCCAAGTTGTCCTCTTGCCAAGGCTGGCCGGCGAACTCGCGAACTGATCGTGGGCCGACCCGAGCTGGAGGGAATGTGGCTAGCGCGACGTCAACATCAACGACCGATGACAACGCCCCACCACTAAAGACGGCTGTTGTATTCTGACCCTTGATCAGGTCTACGAACTTATCATGATTGCCGTTCACAATTGCATCGTTGAAAGCGGGGTCGGATCCGACGCCTTGGGCCTGTCCTTCAGTCGCGGACTTGAGCAACGACTGAATCTCTTGTCCCATTCTCAGTATCGGACGCTGCAAAGCCGGCCCCCACAATGGAAGCCCGGAGTCATCGATGTTCTTGAGTGCCTGTCCGACCGGATCGACTCCGGGCGGCAGTCCAGCGCCCTTCACCACTGCGACACTGAGCGGCGGTCGCTCCACCACCGCTCTGCCGACACGCGAAACCCATCTGCCACGCGACCAAGCGTCTCTCATGACGCCAGTAGTAGCGCCTGCGTTAGGTGAACCCTGTCCGGGTGTTGGTGCGGCGTCAAGACCGTCGGTCCGAGAGTTTGTGGGGCCCGATCCGCCGGCACCGAAGCCGGTGTACTCCTTCGCCGCCGAGATCGCTTCGCCGCAGCCGATGGAGTCGACGTGCTTCAGGGCGTCACCCGGCGACAACCGCTTGCCGTTCTTCTCGACCCAGACACTGCCGTTCTGAATGGCGTTCTTGAGCGATTCCTTCGCCCCCTCGCAGTCTTCGTCCTTCTTCTCCGGCCAGCATGTGCACCCGGTGCCGCCAGGGATGATCGCTCCACACCCGGGGCAATCCTGCCAATTGTCGGGCGTGACGTCTCCCTTGGGGCCGGCGTTCACCGCGCCGGGGGATAGCGACATAATCAGGAGCGCTACCGTTAGAAGAAACTGTCTCATCTCATACTCCTCGAATAGGTCAACAAAGTCTCTCTTGTGGCGAAGTCTCACTCCGCCACCTGCCAGATCTGCCCCTCGCCGCGCCGTTTGGCGGGGTCGGTGTCGTAGGTGCCGACGCCCATGACCACCTGCCGGCCGTCCGGGCTGAAAGCGACGTCGCTGACCGCCTGCCCGGCGTCCATGCGGGCCATTTCGGCGCCGGTCTGGGCGTCCCACAGGCGGGCGGTTTTGTCCCAGCTCCCCGTGACCACCCGCCGGCCGTCGGGCGAGAAGGTGGCGGCAGTCACCCCGCTCGTGTGCCCCTCGAGCGTGCGGAGCCCTTGGCCGGTCTGGGCGTCCCACAGGCGGGCGGTCTTGTCATCGCTCCCCGTGACCACCCGCCGGCCGTCGGGCGAGAAGGTGGCGGCACGCACCCAGTCGGTATGCCCCTCGAGCGTGCGGAGCCCTTGGCCGGTCTGGGCGTCCCACAGGCGGGCGGTGTTGTCAGCGCTCCCCGTGACCACCCGCCGGCCGTCGGGCGAGAAGGTGGCGGCATTCACAAGGCTCGTGTGCCCCTCGAGCGTGCGGAGCTTGCGGGGCTGGGCGAGCCAGATCGGCCCGTCATACGCCGCAATCTTCGTCCGCAGCGCCGCCGCCTCGGTGTGGGTCGGGTCGAGCTTGAGCAGTTCGTCGAGCGCCGCCAGGGCCGTCTGGCCGTTCTCCTTGCTGTCGTTCGCCTTGGCCGTCGCGAGAAGCTCTGCGATTCGTTGCCGGCGTTGCGCTTCGGCGGCTTCGCGCTGCTCGCGTTCGAGGCGGGCGGCACGCTGCTCGGGCGTCTCCAGCACGCTGTTGAGGTACGCCACGAAGACCCGCTCGGGCCGCTGCCCCGCGACGAAGGCGAGCGATTCGTTCACCAGCTCGTCGCCGGCCCCGTCAGGGCCGATGGCCTCCAGCTTCTCGACCAGTCGCCCGCACAGGTCGGCCGTGAAGCCGGCGGGATCGCGGAAGTTGATCTTCAGCTTCAGGTCATCGATCAGCTTGGGCAGAGCCGACGGCGTGGGAACGGGTGCGGGTGCGGGTAACGGGTCCGGCTCCGTCTTGGTGACCGTTGCAGGCCCCTGCCTGGCGAGGTGCAAACCACCAAGGACCATCCCGCCAACCAAAACGACGGCGGCCATGCCGACGGCTATTTTCTTTCTACTTGCGGGGCTGGTGCCATCCACAGAGGCCTGAGCCTTGCCCTTGACGGGGATGAGACGTGGCTGCGCCAGTGATCGCTCGGCGACGAGCAGTTGCCCTGCCTGAGCGTGCGATCGTACCCAATCCAGCACCTTTTGAGTGTCGAGCTTCCAAGGCGACATCTCGGGAGCGAGGGGAACGACCTTGCCCAAGCCGAAGCGTCTGATCAACGCCGGATCGAGCAACAGCGTTCCGCGCTCGGGAAGGTGGGGCTTGAGTGAGGCGACAACGGCCTCGCCGACCGCCTTGAGGCGTGGCTGCAGCGTCGAGCGGGCGACGGAGTAACTCTGAGCACCAACCTGCCAGACGAGATGTTGCGCGTCCGACGCGACGGCCTGGTCGAGCCACTGGTCGATCTGTGCGTCAGTGGCGCGTACGCCGGGAGCAGAGAGGTTAAACTTCGCGTGATGCAGGAAGGCGTTTCGAACGGCTGTGCGCTGGTCACGAAGGGGCGTGTCCAGATCGAGCACGATCGGGGCAAGGTCGCCCCCTGCATGGGAGGTTGCGGTAGCGGAATGCGTTCGACTCTGAACAACCAGGAGACGGGCGGAACCATCAGCGGGTGCGTCAGTGGAAACGGCGGCGGCTCGGCCGATGACGGCCGAGACCGACTTTCCCGGTTGGGCGATCGCGGACGCCATTGCGGAGAGGCCGTCATCGGGGGCGAGGGTTGGCACAACCAGCACCAGCGGGCCGTCGGCAACGGCAGACAAGACGCTCTCGGCAACGGACTGGGCCTGCGATGCGTCCGGCGGTGGCCATGTGATGGCGCCGAGCCGGTTGCCGGCGGCGTCACGCAGGGCTCCATCGAACTCGATTTGCAGGAGTGTCATATGAGTCTCGGTTGTTTGAGGCACCCGACCAATCCGGTCAGGGCCCCTGTCTCCGATCGTTCTTCTGCTGCGCCAGCATGGAGGCTTCGTATTCCGTGAGTTCGAGCTCGATCTGAGCACGCAGCAATCGAAGCCGCTGCCTCAGGGCATCCAGTGTCGGTGGTGTGGCCGACGGCTGGGTCGAAGGTGGTCTAGAGCGGAAGGGTTGCGCGGGCGACTGGCCGAAAATCTGTACTTCTGCCGGATCGACCCCGAGCGATTGACCGGTGACGTCCCAGCCGACGCCGGAGCCGAGTGAGAAGACCATGCGTCGCAGAGCGTCCTGAGATGGCATTGCCGATACGGCTTGTGCGTACTCGTCCTGGGTGAGCCCGAGCGCCGAGGCGACGGTGCCTTCGTGCCGGTCCACGAGCCACCGACCCGTCCGAAGGTCTTCGGCACTGGGTTGGGCGGCTCCGGAAGGGATGCCCGCATCTGCGGCCAGAGCCATCAGCATGGCATCGATCGTGGCTGGGTCCTTCAGCGCCTCGCGGGTGGACTTGTTCGTGATCGAGGCCGAGAGGCTCGGAGTCAGTACTCCCGTGTTCTGAAGGTCTTGGATCTGCTCGGGCGTGAGCGCCTCCAGGCTTGCGGCGATCTTGTCGGCGTCGCGGTCGTAAAGATGCTGGACGACCCCGGCATCGACGCCGCGGGCCTCGAGCTGCCGGCGCATGAGGACTCGGCCTGAGGCTCGGCCGAAAGTCTGGAGTTGTTCGACATCGCCGCTCAGGGCCGATGCGACGATCGGCCAGGGAGCACCCTCGGCTTCGAGTTGCAGCGAACTCTGGTAGGTGGCGTAGCGCAGGGCAGCCTCACGGGCTTTGTGCGGATCGAAGCCACGGGGAACCTGCATGTGTTGGCGGAGTTGCTCCGGATCGATCCCTGTCTTTCGGGCGACCCGCTGTATGCCCTCTGCGGAATACATGCTGGCGTCGGATCTCTCGCTGGCTTGAAGCTCGGACGTTGTGGCGGCAGAGCCGACCACACCACGAATGGAGTTCAGTGCAGACGCGACGCGCTGATACGACGACGGGGACGCGGAGCCACGTGCCCAACCCGGGTCGTTTACGGCTCGTTTGACGGTATCGACGTCTTGACGCACTCGGGCTGCCTGTTGACTGTTGGCACGAACAAGCAATGACGGTGGCAGGCTGCCTGTCTGCTCCCCAGCGTTCATCGAGTCGGCAAGCCGGTCGACCATTTCGTCCTGACTTTGGTCTGTTACGCTGCGCGCGGGAGTTGGTGGTCGCTGTCGCACAGGGGACGGGCGGTTTCGAGCAGACGGGAATCCTCGGATCTGGTAGACATCGCTGCCGGTCTTGTCCTCCGGCTTTCCGCTGCTTCCCTCGACGCTGTCACTTGGCTGCGCGCCTCCCGTGGGGGCAGCGGCCGCAGTGCCAGACCCACCCGTGGCGGCCGATGAAGCGGCCTGGGAGCTACTGCTCGACGTACGTTGCGCGGCGGCTCGTGCCAGTTCTGCAACCTGATCACCGCTCAAGCCTCGTCTGCCGGCACTGGTGGCGATGGCGCTAGACACGGTGTCTCCCCGTGGACCAGAGGGCTGACCTGATGCCTGGCGTTGGCCTGCGTCACTGGAGGTTTCGGACGAGGTCCGCCCCCCTGTACGCTGGCCGTCGTGTGAAGTGGCACTGGCACCGGCAGTTCCATTCGTTGAGTCATCAGACGCTGGTCGCGCAATTGATTCGGCAGCTGACTGGGCCGACTGGGCCATCGCTTCCTTGAGAGCCTGTACGGTCACTCCATCCTTTACGCCATGGGACGAAGGTTCCTGCCCCTGCTCGCGAATTGCAGCCTCTACCCGCTCGATCTGCTCAGCAGTCGCCGCTTCAGACACCGCGCCCTCAGGGAGTCGAGCGGCCGATTCCATCGACTTCCTGATGGCTTGGGCGGCGTCCTTGACGGCTTGTGCCTCCGCGAGGTCGCGGACGAGTTTTGCAGCACGCTCGCCAGACATGCCTTGCTGAGTCGCCTCGCGAACCTCGGCTTCTGTCATGCCGGCCGCCTTGGGAGAAAGTGAGAACTTGGCAAGATAGCTCGAAAACGACGCGAACTGCTCGCCGGTGAACCCTTGCTGACGAAAGGTGACCGGCCCCGTACGGGCCATGGCAGCGGCCTGCTGCATCAAGGGTTGCGCATAGGATTCAGCGATGCTATTCATCAGATCTCGAGCGGCCGCCTGATTGAGACCCGAAGACATTGCCGTTTGCAGGTCAAGCCCCGATGCCTCGACTGCAGTACGGAACGTAGATGATTGGAACCGGGGGTCCGACAGGCTCAACGGCACGAGTGCAGGAGGTTCTGCCGGTGACGTCAGTTGAGCCAGCATCTCGAAGTCTGTCGCGGGGATACTGCTCACCATCGGAGCCGGCGCGTTCCGCGCAGCTTGACTCATGATCCCGGCGGCACCAGCACCTCCGCGGCGTACCTGAGCTGCATTCGCGAGCTTCTGGACTGTCTCAGCTCGCATGGACTCGGTCGCCAGCTCACCGGGATCGACCTGTGCAGCTTGCGCCAAGGATCGCAGGTAAAGATCTGCGGCCTTGCGAAGCTCCGTTCGCACCAGCGAAGGGCTGACCTCCTCGCCCTCGTCACCTAATGCCTTCAGCCCCTCGACTACTGCATCGGCCTGGGCAGCGTCGAGCCCCGATCTCTTGAGTGACTCGGCTATCGCGGCCGCGAGCCGCACCGTCGTCGTCGGTGACAGCGGTTTGTTGAGCGCATCAGCAAACGCTGAAGGGTCATCAACCGTACCGGCCAACGAAACCGCCACCGCCTCCTTGACCGCCCTCAACTTGTCTGCGGTCACGGTGCGTTCACCTGACCAAATGCTTGAGGCGATCTGCTCTGGCGTCGCACCCGCCCGGCTGAGTTCGATTTCTCGTATAGACCGGCCTAGAGCCTGTGCCCTTGCTTCCGGAACTCTGCCCCGCTCAAATTCTCGCTCGACCAGATTCACGACCTCCAGTTGCTCCAAGGACTCCAGCAGGTATCCCATTTCGAGCGCGTTGGGATCATCCTCTCGCAGATTCTTGATCGAATCGTCCTTCTCAGCGCGAACCAAGATCGCTCTGGCGTTTCCGTACCTCTCCGGATTGGCAAGCCGAAGTCGGTCAGTCAAAGCTCGCAACGAGCGCAAATCGGCCGACGCTCGCTGCAGATCGGAGTAGGGACCAAACCAGATTGACAAGTCTGCGTGCCGATAATGAACGTAGTCGCCCTTGACATCCGGATCGCCGGCCTTGGCGCCACGAGCATTCATCCAGTCAAAGAGATCGGCCTGTGCATTCTGATCAAAACTCAGATACTCCCGTGCCTGTTCCGGTTTCATCCAGATCGCTGACACGCCTGGCTGAATCTGGCCCGACACGCTGGTCTGCAGCAAGACCGCATTCATCATCACACCGAACACGACCGTCCGCCATTGTTTGTACATATCAGTACTCCGATAGTGTTGGATCGCTTTCGATTCGCCTCACCGGCATCTCACCCTTTTCCGAACTTTCGCCATCACCTCGGGACGGTGCGGTCGGCGCCACGGTCGCCGGACCAACCATCGGGGCCGATTGTTCCTCCCTGGCGCCACGCTTCGGACGTGACATCAGGGCTTTGCGTGCCTTCGCAATGGCCTCCTCCGATCCTGAACCCCTCGCCACACCGCCGATCGCTTCTGCCTCGTCTCCAGGCGGAATCGGACTGCTTTCGCGAATTCCGTCGTAAAGATCGAACGTCGGACCAGCACCGGCTGATTGGCCGTTCACCAGCTGAACCGGCAAAAACATCGAGGCGGCGGCAAGGAGCAAGGGTCCTCTCATCGCGGTGCTCCCGCATGTAGGCCCAGGAACACACCGCGAGTCTCGCCGGCCACCGCCCTGAGCAGTCGGCCCAGTTCGTCCGCGCTCTGGCCCTGATCGAGGTCGCTGAATAGGCCTATGCAGTGGATGGTGATCGGTGAGTCAGTGCCTCGTTGCTTGCGAGTTCCCAGCGAACGGCTGAGCACCTCCTCGATACTGAGATCCGTCTCCCCGGCGAGCGCATGGAGGCCGTCGCTGATCAGCACAATCGTACCTCCCGCTGGCGACTCTCTTTCAATGCGACTGACACTGTCGCGAATGCCAGCAATCAGGTTCGTCCAAGCGCCGACAGTCGATACTCGGTCGCGAAAGGTTGCCAGCAGCTTCTCGATCGTGGCATCGCGTGTATGAGGCTGATCGACTTGAGTCGCCGGAAACAGTAGCTCGTACTCCGTCGAAAAAGTCGCCACCGACAAGCTGGTGACGAGCGGGTTGTTCCGGAGGATCAGCTCGACAATCGCCTCAGCACATTTGATCTTGTTGCCCTCCATGCTCCCGGAGCGATCCACCACGACCATCACATGACCGCGCAATGGGGGCAGACCAAAGATCCAACCGGTTGCAGCCCGTCGGATGGTGTCATGCGCGGCCTCCAGACGCTCTTCCGCTTTCTGCTGCTGCAACAGCAGCAGATCGCTGACAGTATTCTGATAAGCCAAGCGTTCCTCCGCCGCTGTCGTCGCGCCGGCCTGGTACGCCTGTCGGAGCAGGAACACAAGGATCACCGCCCCAAGTGAGCATGTCATCAGGTCGAGAAGCGAAGTCCCAAACGCATCCGGAGTCTCGCGTTGTCGTCGACGCATGGACTCACCTCCCCTGTGGCGGCGGAACGAACAAGACATTGCCCCGGGTCGGGGCGGCCAGTGACATCGCAAACGCCGGCAATTCGCTGTCGTCCGGCCAAGGCATGCAGATGACGTGCAGCTTGACGCTGCCAAGCGCCTCGGGCGTCAGCGCAGCGAAACGTTGACGCACAAGCCGCTGCACCTCCGCCATCCGACGGTTCTTCGACCCCACCGAAACCATCGTGCCCGGCGCTGGATTCAAGGCACCCTGATCGCCAGGCCCGTGATTGGGAAGCCCGTCAGTAATCACGATAATCGTGTCTGCCGCGGGCTCCCCTCCCCGAGGCATCAAGTAGTCCAGAAGGTGCTCAAAGGCCGCATGATGGTTCGATCCGCCGCTCGGCTTGATCGCGCGAAGCGCCGTCGTCGTCTCCTGGATCGCAAGGGCCACCGCCCGCTTCCCGGTCCCCATCTGCGGCATCCATCGGCTCCCGGCCATCGAGCCAATCGGGTGCCCTGATTTACCATCCCGATCATCGTTCAGTTGCAGAACGGCAAACCGCTCCAGCGTTGGCGTCGTGCACAGGACCCACTCCACCAGCGTGACGGTTTGCTCCCACTTCGGGCCCGCCACCTTCAGCTCTGCAGGCACACTGGCGTGCTTCGGAGTGTCGGGGTAGTAGCGCGCCATGCTTCCCGACACGTCAATGAGAATGACCATGTTCTTCGCGTCAGTCTGCGGGCTAAGTGTCAATCGCGCATCAGCATCCTTCAGAGGTGTCGGCGGGCGCGCAGGGAACTCCTTCGACCAATCCCGCACCTGCATCGACAGCGCCTCGATGTCCCCGATCAACTCGCTCTTCTCCCTAACCGTCACCTCCACCTTCTTGAGTTCGCGACGGACCTTCGTCAGTTGATCCATTGCGCCGGAATTGCTCAGGATCAGCAGAAGAACCACTGCTCCGGTGCTCGAGCAAAGCAAGTCGAGCAGCGAGACTGATGAACCGCCAAGGGATGCCCGCTTGCGTCGTGCCATGGCTAGTCATCCCCACCGACCAGCACGGCCTCGCCGCGAGCGGGCACGAACAGCCGGTGCAGGACTTCGGCCTCCAGCTTTCGGTGCACCCGCTGGGCCAGCAACTCATACGCCTTCTGAAAAGCATGGGTGGCGAACATGAGCACGATGCTCAGTAGCAGCGCCACCAGCGTCGTGTCGAATGCAACCGCCAGATAACCAACCACTTCCGGCAGTTTTGCCGGGTTGTCGGCCGCACTTAGCGCCATACCCATTCCACGAACCGTGCCGATAAACCCGATCGACGGCACCGCCCAGATCGCGTAACGGATCATCGCCAGCCGCGTGTCCTGGTCGATCACATAGCCTTCGCATTCGCTTTGCAGCGTCGCGGTCGCGGCGGCGACGTCCCGCGACGTGGCGAACCGATCCAGCACGCCCGCAACCAGCGTCCCGCACCACGACGACGCCGGCACCGCCCGGTGAACCGAGTCCAGCACCTCCGGCACCTGCTCGGGCATGAACACCTGCCCCGGCGCCGCCTCTACCAGACGTCGGTGCAGGTGCTTCGATTCACGCTTGAGTTCGTCCCATCGGTGCCACAGCACCAGCGCCACCCACAGGCTCAGCACATAACACGCGTACTGCTCGTACCCGAAAAACCGGGACCAGCCCGACGTCGACATTCCCGAGAGCACCCCTGCAATGGTCTCGTCCGGCTCCGTGGGCTGCGTCGTCGAACCCGTGGCGACCGCACTCTCCCGCGCCTCCTCAATCGCCTTGCTCAACCCTGCCTTCGCCTGGCGGGCACGGTATTCCACCGCACCCACGTCGAGCCACACCCCGCGCTCGCCCATCCATCCCGCCAGTTCCGGCACGCCCACCACCACCGCCTGGTGCAGGTGCGGCGCATGTTCCTGCAGCGTGACCAGGCTCTGGGCCAACGCCTGAGTCCGCGCACCGGTGAGCAGGCCCGCCAGCGGGACATACACCACCGTCGTGATCACCGCGGCGACGATGAACGCGACAAGCTCATTGCGAAGCAATCCATCGATTCGCTGCATATCTTTGCCCCCCCGGTCAGTTTCTCGGTCCTGCACCGTTGCCGGTCAGCACGTTGTCGTTGGAGATGGCAGCGCCGCTCCCCGGCTCGATGTAGATGCCGTAGTTCGTGTTGTTGATGCAGCGGTTGCGGCGGAGCGTGGGCGTCGTATCGGCACCGAAGACGGCGATGCCGTTCCACGTGTTCCCCTCGCAGGTGTTGCCGCTGGCCGTGCCGGTGGCACCGTCCCCGAAGCCGATCCCGCCCAGCGAGTTGTTCCGGCAGACGTTGTTGGTCAGCTCGGCGCGGGTGTTGGCCATTACCACCCAGATGCCGGCGGTTTTGTTCCCCTCGCAGGTGTTGCCGCTGGCCGTGCCGGTGGCACCCGATTCAAAGCCAAGTCCGTAACCATTCGTGGAGTCGGAGACGACGTTGTAGCTCAGCGTCGCACGCGTGCCTTGCCCGATGACGGTGATGTTGAACTCCGCGCGGCGGACATGGCACAGCGTCACGGTCGCGGTGCTCGCGTTGCTGATCCGGATTCCGGTCCTCGCCGTGCCGCGTCCATCCACCACCACGCCGTGGAGCGTCGCGTTCTTCACGCCGCTGGCGGTCACGACGTCTCCCGCCCCCTCAGCCTCGATGATCGTCCGACCGTCGGCGGAGCCCATGACTGTGACGTCCGACTTCAGTCGCAACGTCTCGCGGTAGGTACCCGGCGCGATCTGCACGATGTCGCCCGCCTTGGCCTGCGCCAGGGCCTCGTTGATCGTCTTGAACTGCTGCGGCACCGCCAGAACACGAGGCCCGTCGAGCCCGTTCTGCTTGCGAGCCTCCGCCAGTTCAGCGGTTCGGGTGTCAAGATCACGCTGTAGCTGGTTGACCTGCTCGGTCAGTCGACCGTTGTCCCCCTTCAGGACGTCGCGCTCCCGCGTGACGTCAGCGAGCTTGCCGCCTTGCTGCTCGAGTTCACGAGCACGCCCCGCCTGCGAATCAAGCTCCGTCTTCTGCTGGCCGACAAGGGCCTTCTGCTCGGTCAATTGTCGCGACAATTCCTCGATCTGCTGGCGGGCGGCTGCGAGGTCTTCACCTCCGGCGGCATGTCCGCCTCGGGTCGTGACGTGGTATCCCATCCCTCCCAGCGCAACACCACTAAGCAGGAGGACTGCCGCGATTCCCCACCTCGCTCGAGCGGAGGCGCCAACCGCATCCGCGTGTGAATCCGGCGAGGGTGGAGCCACGCTTCGCTTCGACTTGATGCCCAACACACGCACTGCGTCGAGAGACTCATCAGCCACCCAAAGCCCGTCACCGACACACGTCTTTGCGGCCCACGCAGCGACAGGCCCGTCGAGGTCCGGCAACGGCACAAACGCAGGCCGGCCCTCACGCACCAGCTTGTGAAGCCCGAAACGACGCATGAACACCGCGTCAATGGCGACTGTCTGAACGGATGGATCAAAGTGATCGTCGAGCTGCTTCACCAGCTTGTCGCGGATCTCGTCGAGCCGTGGCCGAAGCGTGGCATACTCGATGCTGCAGCGGTGTGTACCGACGGTCCAGACGAGAGACTTGGCCGGGGCGTCGACAAAGACATGTTGATCAAGCCATTTGTCGATCTCGGCGTCAGGCACACGGTAGTCACGAGCGGAGAGGTTGAGTCCGGCGTGATGGAAGAGGTCTCGGACGACTGATCTCTGCTGCAGCATCCGCTTGCCGAGTTCAACCCCAGTCGAAGTCGAGTGCCAACCCTCGATACCGCGTGACACGAGCAAGACGTCCGTTTCGCCCGAGGCAAGTATTACGGCGTCTGGAGACGAATTCGAGGCAGCAAGAGGCAGCGCCGCACGACGGCTGACAACCGCCAGCAGCCGAACACGTTTCGCGGCAAGCTCGGAGGCCAGTGACACCAGTGCGGCATCGTTGCCGACATCCGGGGCAACGATAACGGTATCGCCCCCGCCAGCCGACGACAACATGTCGACAATGACTGGGCGGGAGGCCTCGACCGGCGGCCATGACGCCCTCTCGGTCCGGCGATCCCCCAGTCGGATCAGATCGTCAGCGTCCACATCAAGTATTTGCACGGTGGGTCGAGGGGATATCTTGAAATCTTTGACATGTCAAGAAATTTGGCCGGAGGCTCAAGTATACCGCTGGTTGTCTCTGCCTTGCGTAAAGGGCTTAGGGGTACGACAACGAAGCTTCCGAGGCGTCGACGCTGCTCAGCGATGAGGCGTGTGCGTAGAATAATCGACTGCTGTAGATGTACTCCTGGACCAGCATGGGGGTACTCGCGGGGTGAGCAGGAACCCCCTGACGACCGGGATGAGCGGTAAGCGACCCAGCCCATGGCTACATCGTCCGCGGCGATTCTGTAGACGTAGACGCTGTAGACATACTTGCACACGCCAGCTCCGGCACCGCCTAGCTGCGGGTTGCCTTCACCATCGCCACGATGCCCGCCCGCACCGCGGCCGGCAGATTCGACCAAGCCGCGGCTACTTCCGCCAGATCCGGAGGCACCTCGCTGCGGTTTGGTGCGCTAATGGTGCGCTCTTCCTCAGAAACGACATTTTTCGGGCGATTCAGGCCCGTGGTACCGGACTGTCGATCCGGTGGTTGCGGGTTCGAGCCCCGTCGCCCTCGCTTACACAAGTCAAGCCGGACGCTGAGCTTAAGCGTTCCCATCCCGTGTGGGATGGCGCGGCTGGAAGGTCAACCTTAACCCGGTAACTACCGGGTTAGCCTTCTGGAGCGTCATCCTCATGCCCAGTCGATACCGTACCCCCCGCCCACGCATACACAGAGCCAGCGGCCTGGTCGTCATTACGCTGGGCGGCCGCGACTTCTACACCGGCCGAGCCGGCCAGGACGCGTCACAAGCCGAAGCCTATGAGCTTCTCCATCTCTGGCTCTCCCAAGGTCGTCCACGGGGAGGGCCGACTCACGTCGGCAACGGCGGCTCGGCAACCGCGGCTGTCGTCCGTAGACCCGTGTCGGAACCTTCGGCGGGTCGCGCGGCCAATCGCAAGGTCGTTGCGGAGTTGGTCAACGGCTATCTCCAGTACGCCGCGGAATATTACCGCCCGCCGTCGCGTGAGCGGCAGGCGATCCAATATGCACTGGCGTATCTTGACGACGTTCTAGACACCCCTGCGGAACGGTACGGGCCGCTTGCACTAAAGCAAACTCGACAGCGCATGATTGCGGCCGGTCTGTGCCGCAACTTGATCAACCGCTATGTCCGCTATGTGGTGCGGATGTTTCGGTGGGCCGGCGAGCAGGAATGGATCGGTGGCGAGGTGTATGCCGCCCTGCGCTCCGTTGAGCCGCTCAAGCGCAACAGGTCTGAGGCGAGGGAGACCGCGCCGGTCGGCCCAGTGCAGGACGCGGATGTGGATGCGATCCTGCCCTATCTTCCCAACATTCTGAAGACGATGGTCCGGATCCAACAACTGACGGGCATGCGTACCGGCGAACTGGTGCAGATGCGGCCATGCGATATTGACCGCACAAAATCGGTCTGGCACTTTCGTCCGCGGCACCACAAAACCCTCCACCATGGCCACACGCGAGCGGTGGCATTGGGTCCGAACTGCAAGGCCTTGCTGGCACCTTACCTCGCTGCGGAAGCGAACCCGGAAGCACACCTGTTTTCCCCCGCGAAGGCGGTGGCAGAACGAAACACACTGAAACGCCAACGACGACAGACGCCGGTTCAGCCGTCACATTTGAACCGCGCACGCAAGAAGCCGCGTCGCACCCCTGGCGACCGATACGATACGAGGTCGTACTGGCGCGCTCTCCATTATGCACAGCTTCGGGCGGCCCGGGCAGGCGTCACGTTCAACCGTTGGCACCCGCACCAACTCAGGCATGCGCTGGCCACCAAGGTGCGGCGCGATCATGGGCTTGACGCGGCCCGCGCAGTGTTGGGGCAACACAGTCTGGCCATCGCCGCCACCTATGCCCAGCTCGACGCAGGACTGGCCGCCAGCATTGCCGAGACAACTGGCTGAGCCCGCAACGCGCCGCCGACACACGAACGAACTGCAGTTTCCCACCACTTGGGCGATGCGCGATTGTGGTTTCTCATATCTGCTCCACTCAGTAGCCCAGCGCCGAAATCAGCACCTCCCTCAGCCCATATCTCAGCGCGATATGCAATAGATAGCTCTACACCCGCGACGGGTGAAAGGACCATCTATGACACACACTCCGTTGCACGGCAACACCACTTGGCCTTCGGATTGTCCACGTTTCAACTACGCCCAACTGGAGCCTGTATCTAAGCTCACCGCATTATTGCCGAAAACGTCACACGGCAGGACAATCTCCCGGAAGACGCTTTACCGCTGGATGGACAAGGGCAAGGCCGGCCTGCGCCTACCCTATGTGCAGATCGAGCGCACCCGTTACTCAACAGCGGCGGCCATCGCATGGTGGCTGACACAGGTCATTCGCGGAGCCTCGGGCAATACCTGGGTCGACACCGACGTCCTGCGTGAGGTTGAGATCAAGCACGCAGTGCACCAAGCCCGAGGTGCGTTGCGCATTCCCCGCACCGTTCACAAGCAGGTCCACCACACGGGTCGTTTCGCCCCCGACGGTACCGGAGGTCTCTCGTCGTGAGCACAAATGATGATCGCCTTCAGCCTACCGTCAGCGCGAGTGCAAATTCCGGGGGCATCGCCACTCACACGTCCGGGCCCGCACACAGAAACCCCGTTCGGATCAGCGTCGACTGGATTGAGTTCGCCTTCCCCGGCTCCCGCCAGTTTGAGGTGACCAGCCTACTCAACGCCGTACCCGGGTGCCCTGGCACTTTTCGCATGGGTGTTAAACCCGCCCAGGGGTCGCTCCCCGACGCCTACAGGATTTATCCCGTCGGCGATCGTCTAACGGTGCAAATCCCCGGACAGAGCCTCCAGCGGCTTCAGTCTGATCCTGACACTTTCACGGGCCTGCTCCGTAACTTGAACGATGCTGGCCTTAAGTTGAAGCGGTTGGATGTCGCGGTCGACTTCGACCCACCGCTCTTTCGCCCACGCGACGTCAAGCCGCCCAACATCGCTTGCGGCCGCCTGCGCAACAAGACATTGGTCGCGAGTCAGTCCGCCAACGACGCACCGCCGGTGGCTGAGGAGCACACAGTTTATTTCGGCAGCGGGAAGCGTGCCGGCGCTTCATACGACGTGTGCATCTACGACCGCAGCCACAACACCAGGGGCGTTAGTAATGCCGTCCGTCTGGAAGTGCGTTTTTACGGCGATCGCGCAAGCCGTGTCCTCACCCATATAGCCACGGGCGGAGCCGCCGACCTCACACGGCGTTTGGCAGCAACAGTGGTCGGAGCCGTCGATTTCCAGGACACCGCAGCAAAACAACGACCCCAGTGGTGGGTCAATGCACTGCAACAGCTCAATGCACCTCACCCGTTCAAGCCGGTTACCCCGATCAGAGTACCCGGCCGGGGCACATCTTATTACAACGAGGCTATCCCAAAGATGTGCCGCGGATGGTTGCGTAGGCCAGATACTGCCCCTGATGATGTACTGATTTTCGCGACCGCCATCTCCACTGAGGTCATAGACTACTTCAATCGCGTGTCCACCTGTAACACGGGGGATGCAGACCACCTCAGCTCAACCTCATCCGAGCAATCAAGGTGGCTGGTGCGTCTCGGCACAGCTGGGCCGCAAGTTCAGGAACATATGTTCACGCCGATCTTGAATGGATATACTATCGGCGTCGAGCGGCAACGGGTCGTTTCGGACAGCAAAACACCCATCGGCCTGCCGCACGCGGTCACCAGCTCGCCGTACGTATTGGAGAAGGCCATGAACAACCGCATTCACTTTTCCGTCAAGCTCACAACCAGAACCACTGTTCCGTCAGTGCCGGCCGTTATCGAAGAACTCGTGGGCAAACTGACGATGTGGAGACGACGATACGAGCGAGAACCGGATGAATCGACCTATGCCACGCGGGTGGATACCTCGCGTGAACGTGGTCAGTCACTGAACGATATGGTGCAGGTGCTGGACTCCGCACCGTTGCCAGCAGACCATGGCGTCTATTACGAAGCCCAGAATTACCGCTATAAGCTGATCGACCACGCTCGGCAAGACCTTGATGATTCCCCATTCTCTGCTGGCGGCGGGACTTTGCATTGGCTGGATCAGCTCGTGCAAACATTGTGCGGCTGGAAGTGTCATGGGGGCACAGGCGTGACGCATGATCCGCTAGACGGCCCCGAGGTCACAAAGGGTCTGGCACCGGCGACGGCTTCGAACGAGAGCAGTAGGCCGTTCGAGCCGGGCCATCTCAGTAAGGACACAGGGCCTCTTGATGGTTCATGCGACAGTTCGGCCGTCACGACCAACTCGACAAGTCACACCGTCGATAGGCGCATCGCACACGAACCGCCCGAAGTAACGGACACCACGCTGTACTACCGCGGCCAAAGTGTGCCTCTCGGACGCAAGGCGCGCACTAAATGTGCTAGGCTGCTCAAGGTCGTTGTTGAAGCGAGATACGCACAAAGTACGAGTGACGTCTACAAAAAGGTGTGGGATGATGTAGAATTTGGGTGAGCATTCGGCCAACCGCATCTTCAATCCGTTGCCGTAACCCGTCAACATGCGGCCGTCGCAGACAAGGAGATGAGCGATGGCCAAAGGACAGCAGCGGGACCCGGCGCGGGAGGCGAAGTGGCGGCAGGTTCTGGCGCGGCAGGGCAAGAGCGGCCTGAGCGTGCGGGTGTTTTGCCGGCGTGAGGGGCTGCCCGAGTCGGCGTTCTATGCCTGGCGGCGAACGATCCAGCAACGTGATGCCCAGTGCGAGGCCGCCCCCGTATTCGTGCCGCTGATGATGCAGACGGATGCCGCCGGTGACGGCCATGTCATCGTGGAGCTGCGCGGCGAGCGCGTGCTGCGTCTGCCCCTGTCCATGCCCGCGACGCAACTGGCGGCATTGGTCCATGCCATCCAGACGGCCGGAGACGCGGCATGATTGGGCGGAACGTGAGTGTCTGGCTGGCCACCGCTCCGGTGGACATGCGCAAGAGCTTCGACGGCCTGGCCGAGGTGGTGCGGGCGTTCCTGGGGCATGATCCGCTGGGTGGCAGCCTCTTCGTCTTTCGCAACCGCAACGCTCAGCGGGTGAAGATCCTGTGGTACGCCGATGGAGGATTGACGATCTACTACAAGCGGCTGGACCGCGGCACGTTCCAGTTCCCGGCCGCCGCCCATGCCGGCGAGAAGTCGCTGGCGATCTCCAGCGCTGACTTGGTGAAGCTGCTGGCCGGCTGCGCGGTAGAATCGCGTCATGAGCGATGAACCACTGCCAAGTGACCTGTATGCCTGTCACGAGCTGATCCAGCGCCTGCGTCAGGAACTGGCGGAGGTGAAGCGGCGGTTGATCGAGTTTGAGGCAAAGGATCGCCGGCAGTGGGAGCGCCTCTACGGCAAGGGCGTCACGCCGCAGTCGCTGCTGGGCTTCGGGCTGCTGATGGCGGGCAAGGGCGGTGTGGCAGGTTCGCCCAATCCCGACGATCCCACCTGCGGCGAGCTGTACCTGCGCGCCAAGGCCGCCGAGAGGGCCGCCAAGCGTGAGGCGCGGCGAAAGGAAAAGTGAAGAATCTCCGGATTGTTCCGAGTTATCCACTAGCGCTCCACAGGCCGGCTGTGGTAGATAGCCGCCGTGCTGAGCGTGGAACAACTTCCCGATGATCCGGCGCTGCTGAAGCAGATGATCGCCCAGCGTGACGCGGCCATTGAGCAGATCAAGCAGGAGGCCGCCGGGCGCATCGAGGCAATGCAGCAGAAGCACCAGGCCGAGATGCTGGCCATCCTCCGCCGCTTCTACGGCCCGCGCTCCGAACGCTTCGACCCCACGCAGCTTCTGCTGTTCGGCATCGCCATCGACACCATGCCGGTGGACACCAAGGCCGTGGAGCAGGAGTCGGGCCAGAAGCTCATCACCCGCCGCCCGCGCGCTCGGCACAAGCACGGCCGCCAGACGCTGCCGCAGTGCTTGGAACGCAAGCCCGTCGAGCACAAGCTTGAAGGCGAGAAGCTTCTGTGCCCCTGCTGCGCCAAACAGCGCGTGTGCATCGGCCAGGAGATCACCGAGCAACTGGAGCATCAGCCGGCCAGCTTCTTTGTCGTCCAGCACATCCAGCACAAGTACGCCTGCCGCGACTGCTCCGAGGGGACCTGCGGCGTGTGCGATGCCCAGCCGCACATCGAACTGGCCCAGAAGCCGCCCCAGCCCATCGAGAAGGGCCTGGCCGGTCCGGGCCTGCTGGCCTATGTCATCACGTCGAAGCTCGCGGACCATCTCCCCCTGTACCGGCTGGAGAAGATCTTCGAGCGTCACGACCTGCACATCGCCTCCAGCACCCTGTGCGCCTGGGTGGGAAGCTGTGCGGAACTGGTCACGCCGCTGTACCGGCTCATGATCGACCGGGTGAAGCAGGGCAAGGCCATCCATACCGATGACACCCGCGTACCGGTACAGGACGATCGGGTGAAGGGCAGGTGCAAGAGCGGGCGGATCTGGACGTACATCGGGGACCGCGATCACCCGTACATCGTCTATGAGTACACCCCCGACCGCACCCGCGCCGGTCCGGCGGTGTGGCTGAAGGCGTATCGGGGTTATCTGCAGGCGAATGCTTACGGCGGCTATGACGGCATCTACGCCACGGGCGTGATCGAGGTGGCGTGCTGGGCGCATGCGCGAAGGAAGTTCTTCGAGGCCAGGGAGACCGACGGCGCTCGGGCGGCGGCGATGCTCGGGATGGTGCGGGAGTTGTACGCGGTGGAAGACCTGGCCAAGGCGCGGACCGCCGCCATCGCCGGCTGCACCGGCGAGCAGGCGGATGCGATCCGCCGGGAACTTCGGCAGGAGAAGTCCGTGCTGATCCTGGAGCAGATCAAGGCATGGCTGGATCGGGAGAAGCACCTGGTGCTGCCGCGCAGCGCGATGGCAGCGGCCATCCAGTACACGCTCAACCAGTGGGATGCGTTGTGCCGCTACTGTGAGCACGGCTGGCTGGACATTGACAACAACGCCGCCGAGCGGGCGATGAAGCGGGTGGCGATTGGAAGAAAGAACTGGCTCTTCGCCGGCAACGACGCCTTCGGCCAGCATCATGCGGTGCTGTGGAGCCTGATTGCCTCGGCCGAGGCGCAGGGGATCGATCCGCAGGCGTACCTGCGGAGCGTGCTGGCCAAGATCGGCCAGACGCCAGGTAGCGAACTGGAGCAGTTCCTGCCGAACCGCTGGAAGGCGGAGGATGCGGCGGAGCCCGTGCGGTCCGACAAGCTACACCTCCAGTGACGCCCCCGTCACGCTGAGGATGCGAGCCGCGGCGCACACGAACCCGATTTGCCCGTTCTCGTAGTCCTCAATCTCAAAGGCGACATGTTCCCAGCCACGATCGGAAGCATCAATGATGTCGAAGCCCGTCACCTGCATCCCGGCTGATCCCACCTCCTTCAGGTGAAGCTGGCTCACTCCTGAAAACTCGATAGCGACCTGGTACATCGGCACATCCGGCGCGGGCCAGCCCGTCTTGCAGTGATCTCTGCGTTGCAGTAGCACGGTCAGCAATAGCGTCGAAGGCTGCCCCTCCGCCTGCGCGGTATAGCTGAACGCCTTAATGAAGGCCACGTCGCTCGGCATCCAACGGCCCGCAACCTCCATCACGCGATCGGTGTTCTCAATCTGTGCCATGGTTCACCTTCCATCCAGATTGCGCAGGACCTCACGATACGGATCAAAGCCCGGCCTGTAGCGGTACTCGTGCAGATGTGGGTTGCTGTGAGCTTCCGGACGCAAATGGTCGGTCAGATCAACCCGGTAGATCTGCCGTCCATGCTCATCGTAAATGACTCGCGAGGACTCCAACCGACCCGTGCGCCCGCTGACCCGCTGAAAATCCAGCCTCCGCACGCCGGGGGCCAAGTCGGGAGCATACCTCTGCCAGTACGCTTGATATCGCGCCGCCTCGGCCGGCTCCATCATTTGGGCGAAGGTGCGGTTCGCGGAACTGACACATCATTTGATAGTAGACGAACTTGTAGAACACGGACGCGTTCGGGATGAAAGCGTTGATCTGTTGGTTCGTCGTTATGTCGCGCTCGCAGAAGCCACACTTTCCAATCGTCGCACCGATACACACCATCAGAACAGAGTTGGGGCGAACGACCCGAGCCAGCGCCAATCCCTTTTTGGACAGTCCGTCATTGTCGTAATCCAGTGTGCCATTCGTGCGAAAGTCGGCCGGCTTTACGAACGGGATGAAGTCGCCGTAGTTGTCTGCATCGGACGTCTTTGGAGTTGAGCCCGTCTGCGTCGTTCCGACTTCCTGAAGAGCCTTTCGCGTCCAGCTCTCACTTGGTTGTCCAAAAACGGCATCCAACTCGCTCTCGAACACCGCCCGGGCGTTGCGGAGGTTGGTTTCGGTGTTGGCCTTGGCGGTGGCGATGGCGGCGAACGCTTCGTCGAGGATGCCGACGATCCGCCGCTGTTCGGGTAGCGGGGGGAGGGGAACGGGAAGCCGCTTGAGTGCGTCGGTGTCGATCTTGAGCGTACCATGTGCCGCCGAGCTCAGAGCGTCGGCACCAGTGCCGAAGCAAAAAGCATGGCGCAGCGCCAACAGAAGGAAACGCGGGACGAGTAGGTCGCGTGGCGGATGGATCGCCCGGATGTCTTGGTTGAAGGCGACCGGAGCCGTGACTTCGCCTATCTGAATGCCGTTTGCGAGTCCCATGCCTCTTACGAGCATCAACAGCGAACCGACCGGAGCGATCTTCGCCGAGGACTGCTCGACTGCCTCGGGAGAGATGCTGAGTACAGCGGTGTCGATCCAGTCCGACTTAAGGTCTCGCGCGGAAACGAAGGGAAGGCTGCCGTTCCAGAAGCGTGGGTTGTGCTTTGACGGTGTGCCGCCACTGGTAATGTCGCAGCACTCGCCGACCGTGGTCAGCTTCCACCCATTCACTGTCACAGTAACCCCCGAATCCCCGCCAGCACTTCGGCGGTCTCTTCGTCGAGCTTTTCGATCTCCTCCAGAATCTCCTGCGGCGTGCGGTGGGTGACAACCTCGCCACCGCTCGGGTTCTTGACCGACAGGTCGAACGTGGCCGGGTCGAGCGTCTTGACGTCGATCGACCAGCTTTTGGCCGAGTCGGCTTTCCTGGGCTGGAGCTGCAGGAACTCGGCGAGGTCGGCGTCGTTGAGCGGGTTGGTCTTGCCGAGGTTGCGGCCGGGGTCGAGCTGGTAGTACCAGACCTTCTTCGTGGGCGCGCCCTTGTCGAAGAAGAGGACGACGGTCTTCACGCCCGCGCCCAGGAACGTGCCGCCGGGGCAGTCGAGGATGGTGTGCAGATCGCACGATTCGAGCAGCATCTTGCGCAGGGAGACGCTGGCGTTGTCGGTGTTGGAGAGGAAGGTGTTTTTAATGACCACGCCCGCGCGGCCGCCGGCCTTGAGCAGCTTGATGAAGTGCTGGAGG
>CAZBOE010000025.1:25453-26685 GCA_964493365.1 uncultured Tepidisphaeraceae bacterium
ATCGGAAAATTCTGCTGGACCTCGGCGCGTTCTTTTCCGCCGAAGGGCGGGTTGGCGAGGATGATGTCGTAGCGGTCTTTCTCCTGCACATCCGCGAGGTTTTCGGCGAGCGTGTTGGTGTGGATGATGTTGGGGGCTTCGATGCCGTGCAGGATCATGTTCATGATCGCGATGACGTAGGCGAGGGACTTCTTCTCCTTGCCGTAGAAGGTGCGTTCCTGAAGGGCTTTGTCCTGCGCGGTGGTGCGTTTGGGGTGAGACTTGCGGAGGTAGTCGTAGGCTTCGCACGGGAAGCCTGCGGAGCCAACGGCGCCGTCGTAGATGGTCTGGCCGAGCTGGGGGTTGACGGTCTGGATGATGGCGCGGATGAGGGGGCGCGGGGTGTAGTACTCGCCGCCGTTGCGGCCGGCGTTGCCCATGTTCTTGATCTTGGCTTCGTAGAGGTGCGAGAGCTCGTGCTTCTCGGTCTGCGAGCGGAAGCGCAGGGCGTCGATCTCGTTGATGATCTCGCGGAGGTTGGAGCCGGAGGTGATCTTGTTTTTGATCTCAGAAAAGATCTCGCCAATCTTGTATTCGATGGTGTTGGCGCTGGTGGCGGACTGCTTGAACTTCTGCAGGTAGGGGAAGAGCGACTCGTTGACAAAGCGGGTGAGGTCGTCGGACCCCATGGCGGCCTTGTCGTCGATGGTCTTGCCGTCCGCCTTCTTCGGGGCGGCCCAGGTGTCCCAGCGGTAGGGTTTGGCAAGGATGTAGTCGTACTTCTTACCCTCAAGAGCGGCCTCGGCGGCTTTGTCCTCCTCAAGGCCATCGAGGTACTTGAGGAAGAGGAGCCAGGAGGTCTGCTCGGTGTAGTCGAGCTCGGTAGTGCAGCCAGCCTCTTTACGGAGGGCGTCGTCGATGTTGCGGAAGGCTTGTTCGAACATGGGGGATCAGCGCTTGTCTGGGACGAGGGTGTTCATTCCGCAGGCGGTTGGGCTGGCGGTGTCAACGTCGTGGAAGTGCTTCCGGATGTTGGCTTCGAGGGCGGCCGGGTCGCCGATCTCGTGGCGGTGTTCGTCCGTCAGCCCCACCGGCTTGGCGGCGGGTTGGTCTTCGAGTTGGTTCTCAGCAACACCCATGAGATGACCATTTCCCCTTGCGCTCTCACCACACCGGCGACTAGCGCGGGAATGAGCGAGCCTTCCCGCCCCGAAGCGTCGCCGGCCGCTCTTCGACACCTGCAGATTCAGCCC
>CAZBOE010000025.1:26734-33941 GCA_964493365.1 uncultured Tepidisphaeraceae bacterium
CTGATCTTGTACAGCCGACGCAGGCTCAACGCTAGGTGGTGAAGAGACCCCGCCATCCGGTCGGATGGCGCTGGCGCCCCGGCCGCGTGGTGTTGGCCCCCCTTCATCGCCTCGGCCGGCTCGCCGGCTAGAGTTGCCGGCGAATCGAGCGGCCGGGACGACGACGGCTAGACCCCGCTTTGTTCACGGAACACCGCGTCTTCTGCTGGTTTTGCGGGGAGATCTAAACAGGCCGGAATGGGATTCGAACCCATGAATAACGGATTTGCAATCCGCTCCCTTAGTCCACTCGGGCATCCGGCCGGGGATGGTGAACAGTAGCGATCCGTCGCGGAGCGTTCAAGCGCGGCAATCGCCATGGCACGACAGTTCAGGCGCTGGACGGGTTAGGCCGTGGTCGCAGTCCGGCCGGAGGCTCGACCGGGGTAGGGCCGATCGAGGCTGGGGTGGCCGGAGCTCGGCGGGCCGGACGGGGGCCAGCGGCTTGACGGGGGCCGGGCGGGTGATCGGGGCTCGGTGGGTTGACTGGGGGTGGGCGGGTTGACAGGGCTGGGTGCATTATCCGGGGCTGAGGGGGGGGACCGGGCACTTGGGGTTTGCCGGGGCCGACGGGTTGATCTGGCACGGGCGGTTGGGGTCTTGAGGGTGCGACTGGCCGGGATGAGGCGACGGGTTGTGGGCCGACTGGTCGGTCGGTCCGTCGGTGGGACGGGGCTGTCGATGGAGTGGGAACGCCGATGGGCCGGGGCTGTCGATGGGCCCGGGCTATCGGTGGGCCGGGCTTCCGATCGGCCGGGGTTGTCGGTGGACCGGGGCTGGGGGTTGCCTCCTGCGACGGCCCAGTTCGCGGAGGGCGATCGGCCGATGGACGCCGGGAGCAGACACAGCGTTTAGTGCCATTTTCCGAGGATTTTTCGCGTGTTCAACGTTGATTAAACAGCGCCCGGATACCTAAACTTTTACCTAACGCGGCGTGCCCGCCCCATGGCCGTTCGGGGCGTGTGTTGCGCCAGTCAAAGTGCATCTGAATGGCCGGACAAGGATGTTTCGCCATGCTTCGCGCCCGCAAACCAGAGGCGGTCAACAAGCGGCTCAAGCTGTTCATGTTTGGGCCGGCCGGCGTGGGTAAGACCACCGCCGCGATTCAGTTCCCCAACTCGTACATCATCGACTGCGAGCGGGGCACCGAGAATTACGACAAGCTCATCAGCGACTCGGGCTCGGCCGTCTTCGCGACGACCGACATTCACGAGGTCATCGCCGAGGTGAAGGCTCTGCTGACCGAGGAGCACTCGTTTCGAACGCTGGTGATCGACCCGATCACCACGATCTACAACGACCTTCTCGAAAAGTGCGAGCTCAAGGTGGGCGCCGATTTCGGTCGGCACTACGCCGAGGCCAACAAGACCATGAAGCGGCTGGCCAACCTGATCATGGCGCTGGACATGAATGTTGTCGTCACCGCACACGCCAAGACCGAGTACGGCGACAACCTCAAAAAGCTCGGCTACACCTTCGACGGCTGGCGGCAGCTCGATTACTGGTTTGACCTGGTCGTCGAGCTCGGCAAGACCAGGGGCAAGAATGCCCGGCGGATCGCCAAGGTCGTCAAGACCCGCATCGACAGCTTCCCCGACGAAGACCTCTTCGAGTGGAGCTACGACGCCGTGCGCCAGCGATATGACGTCACGATGCTCGAGAAACAGGCCGACAAGGTCGAACTCGCCTCGGCCGAGCAGGTGAGGGAGATGAAGGAACTGCTCAATGTCGTGCGTCTGCCCGACGGCACGATCGACAAGTGGTTTGCCAAGGCGGGTGTCGACACATGGGAAGACATGCCGTCCGACACGATCGCCAAGTGCATCGAGTTCATGAAAAACCGCCTGCCCGGCAACGTCGCAGCCTGAGGCGTGCGTCGCGACGGCAGTCGTTTTCGACAGCAACAGACACGAGCGCAGCACCATCACCCTGACTCGGCTGAGCGTTTCGGCCGACACGATCACCCCACTATGCGCTCGGGAGGTATGTCATGTCCGGATTCAACCAGGTCACGCTGATGGGCAACATCACGCGCGACCCGCAGACCAGGACGATCAACGGCACGAACATCGTCGAGTTCGGCATTGCCGTGGGTCGGGTCTTCAAGTCGGCAGGCGGCGAGACGCGCAACGAAACCTGCTTTGTCGACTGCACGGCCTTCGGCAAGCAGGCCGACACGCTCGCAAGGTGGACGCGCAAGGGAAGGCCGCTGCTGGTCCGCGGCCGACTCAGGTATGACACCTGGGAAGACGCCGTCACCAAGGCCAGGCGGAGCAAGCTGAGCGTGGTGGTCGAAGACTTCGCGTTCATCGGCCCGCGCGACGCAGAAGAAGGTGATACCGCAGCGCCGGGCCGTTCAGCCGCCGATTCATCGGCGGGCGACGACGCGTCGCGCCGGTCGGTCAAAGTGAAGCAGGCCGATATCCCGTTTTGAGTGCTGCCGCGTTGCTCCGGCAGCGGCTGACTCGATGCGATAGCCAGGTGATATGTACTTCAGGCGTGCGCCCTGCCCGGCGCACGCCTTTTCCATGTGCGGGCGCTGCCATGGCTCCTGCGGGCGCGCGGCTTGCCGATGTGGGGGAACACTTCGCTTACAGGAGGCCTCACATGCCCGGCAACAGCAACCCCGACAGCAACGAGCCCAAGGCCAACCCGACGACGATCGCCAAGGCCCTCAAGGGGATAAACTATCCCGCGAGCAAGCTGGACATTATCGAGCACGCCAGAGGCAACGCGGATGATGATCAGGTCATCGAAGTGCTCGAACGAATACCCGACCGCCAATACGGCAACATGGCCGACCTCGAGAAAGGTGTGGGGCAGGTCGAGTAGCGTCTGCGGCTGATAAAGGAGTGGAAAAAGCCGAAGATGGGAGTTGAACCCACAACCCCCGCTTTACGAAAGCGGTGCTCTGCCATTGAGCTACTTCGGCGCCGCAAGCCGCTTATTCATCGGCTCGACGGGACAGAGACGATAGATCGGGCCCGCCCACATTTCAAGCACGGCGGCGTTGGCGCTGCGCCCGCCGAAGACCGGCCAACGCCAGTGCCACAAACAGCGTGGCCGGGCTTTCGGGAATGGGCGTAACGTCGGCGGCCGGCGGCAGTTCCAACGGCAGCACCGTCGGCACAGGCTGCCCCTGCCCGTAGTTGCCCAGCAGAATACCCAAGTCATCGAAATCGACGCTGCCGTCGGTGTCGAAATCCGCCCGCGGTTCGGCGGCGGTGTCGTATGCGCCCAGGAGCAGGCCCAGGTCGTCGAAATCGACGTCGCCGTCCTGGTCGACGTCTCCCGGCAGCGGGACTCCACCGACGAGGGTTGACCTTGCCAGGTCGACGGCCGCGTCGAAGAGCGGGCCGCCGGGCGTCACCCCTTTGCCGAGCAGGACATAGAACGTCGCCGAGTCCGAGTAGCCCGCCGACCAGAGCGTCAACGGGAGCGCGTAGACGCCGTCTGGTCCGTCGGCGGGCGACGCGCCGTCTCCGAGATAGGTGAAGGCGAGATGCGAGTGGTCGCCTGCGCCGCCGAACTCGAAGAATTCGAAGCCGTCCACCGACGACCCGCCGGTGATCACGAACTGGCTGCCGAGCACGAGCGCCACCTGCGGCGGCGTGGCGAAGACTTCATCCACGGGGCGGTAAGCGTTCGAGTCGAAGAAGAGCAGCGGACCGGCGATGCCGAAGCCGAACACGCTGCCGCCCGCGACGCCGCCGCCGTCTCGCCGCACTTCGAACCCGGGGAACTCCGTCGAAAAGAAGCCGCCGACCGACTCGAACGCGGCGGTGAAAAGCCGCGACGGCTGATAGGTGGCCGGATCGAGATCGTTGTCGCTCGAATAGGTGACGATCGACGACCCTTCGACACCCACCCACACCCGCGGCCCGTCATGTGCGTGGGCTGCCTGCGCGCCCACGACCGCCATGCATGGCAACATCACCAGCAAAACACTCCGCATGATTCTCTCCAGTGCGCCTGAACGCTAGGAAATCAGTGTCCCTTGAGTATCCAATCCCGCGGCGTCAGCGACGCCGCCGCGTGAGCGCCAGGCCCATCACGCCCGCAAAGCCTACGAACGCCGGCTCGGGAACCACCTGAACATGGCTGTCGCCGATGCCCATGCCGCCGGCGAATTGCATCGCCACATCCCGGGCCAGATCACGCGAGGTGTTCTGATAGAGCACGAAGTAGAACGGCTCCGACGCCCCGACCACCGCCGCACCGGCGTTGTAGGTGGCGTTGCTCGAGAGCTGCAGGCCCAGGAGGTAGATGCCGTCGTCACCCGCCGACGCGGCGGTGATGCCGTCGCCCAGCAGGCGGTAGCTCAGGCTCTGGTGTGGCACGCTGGTGCTCGAGGCTGACGGCCTGGATGTCGAGGTGATGGGCGTCGTCGACGTCACCAGCGATGCAAACGGACCCGCATCGGTGGTGACGGCTGTCGCGGCCGGCGCACCAGTTGCGTCGCCGCGAAGCAGCTCGATCTGCTCAGCGCCGGGATCGACAAACCCGAGCCCGTCCCACCAGAGCAGGGGCTGCGTCTGGGTCAGTGTGAACGTGCTTCCTGCGAGATTGGCCAGTGCGGGATTGGCCGGCGGATTCGACGCGTTGCCCCACTCCCAGCCAAACCCCGGCGTCTGATACTCGTATCGCCAGGAGAACCCCGGGCCCGAAGGGTAAGACAACACGCCAAAGGCGTTGCGCTGTTCGGTCGGGCGGGAGTAGACGCCCTGACCCGCTCCGCCGGTGAAAGCGACCAGCGGCATCACATACACCCGTGTCAGCGACGTCACCGCGTCGCCGCGGGCAAAGCCCGCAACCGGGCTCGCCGCGCCGTTGGAGTGAACGATCCGCCGCGTCTCGATCTTTCCGCCGGCAGGGTTGAAAGTCGTTTGAATCTGCACGCCATGGCCCATTGCCACGGCCGCGCAGGACGAGCCGACGACAAACGCGATTGCGTTGAAGCGATTCATTTTTCGTTTCCTTCTCAGGATGGATGACTGATTTGTTTTGATGGTGTTGCGCTATTTCGCCACCACCGGGTTAAACCGATTTTCGCTCGGGCTCAAATACACAGCCCGCAGCGGGAGCGACTCGGCGTGGCCATCGAGAAAGCCGTAGTTGAGCACGGCCTCCCACGTTGCGGCGCGGCCGCCGTGTCGGCCGAGCGGCATCTGCCGCCCGACCAGAGACGGTGTCGCCTGGGGGGAAAACACGTTGTAGAAATCCTGCACGTGAAGGTGATCGGCGGCGCCATACGACCCGGCTTCCGCCAGTTCGGCAAACTGGATGACCGCCGAGGCCCGTCTCACCTGGCTGATCTTCGCCACCCGCTTGACCCCGAAGGGGGCATGTGTGGGTGAGACATAGTTGTTGATGCCATAGCTGGTCGTGCGAAAGCGCGGCGGGTTGCTGCTTCCGATCGGCTGATCAAAAAAGACGCTTTGGTCACCCGGGCATCGGCGAACAAGCGGCGCCCTGGCATAGCGCTGGAGCAGCCCGATCCACGAGCCCTGCTCGGTGCCGTCGCCCGCGACGACCAGCAGGTTGTCCTGCTCGGCCGCATAGCCCGCCTGGGCAACAAGCAACTGGCGAACATTTGAAAGGCATTGCGTGCGGACGGCCGCCTGCCTCGCCTTGCTCAGCGCGGGCATCAGCACACCGATCAGCACGGCGATCACGCCGACAACGACGAGCAGCTCAACCAGCGTAAACGCCGGCCTGTGCCCGCATCGCCGCGCACGCGGAGCGTGAGCGACCATGGCGGTCTCCGTTGGTTCTCAGAATTGACACTCTTTCCACACGTACACTGCGTCTAGCAGACAACGGGTGGGCCGCGGGGCAGGGATTCGCGCGGCAGCGTGAGGTGGACGTATTGCGAGTCGGCCGAAACCGCCCGATCAAAGACGCGCTCGGTCAGTTGAAGGTCGAGAAAGAACACCGCCACGGGCAGCAGCCCCGCGGCCCAGTGGCACACTGCGCACGCCCGCTTCTGCGCGGGGGTGGGCATGTCGCCGTTGGAGTCGTCGGCCGGGGCTGGCTGCGGGCCGCAGCAGGAGCCCATCGAACTCAGGGTCGCGATGTCGACCGCCGTGTCGGCAGCGGTATCGACCGCCGCCGATGCCGGGCGGGCGCTGCCATCGACAAATCCCGGCAGCGTGATGCGGCCACGCGTGTGCCCCGGCGCAAAGCACACCAGGAGCCAACCCATGTAGATCGCGAGGATGACGCGAAACGCTTTCAACCGATGCTTTCTAGGTCTATCACCTTGCCGCCGGCAACTGTGGCGGAAGGTCGCAGCGACTATACACGCGGGCGACCCGCTGAACAGCAGCGAAACTGCGCGGCCGGTCGCCTCTCTCACATCAACACCCGCCGCCCGGTCTGCCGCGGCCGCCGGTGTACAATCCGGCACGATGCCCTACCGAGTTGACCGATCGACCTTTGCCAGGCTCGTCGAAGAAGCGCTCGCCGAGGTGCCCGAGCCATTCGCCGGCTTCCTCGAAGAAGTGCCGCTGGAGATCCGCGACCGCCCCACGCCCCAGCAACTCGAATCGGTCGGTCTCGAGCCCGACGAACTGCTGCTGGGTCTCTACCAGGGCCGCCCGCTCACCGAGCGGTCGGTCGAACACTCCGGCGTCATGCCTGACGTGATCTATGTCTTTCAGGAAGACATCGAAGAAGTCTGCGACACCGAAGACCAGTTGCGCGACGAAGTGCGCATCACCGTGCTTCATGAGATCGGCCACCACTTCGGGATGTCGGAAGAAGACCTCGACGCGCTGGGGTTTGGATAAGCCGACGCCGGCCGCGCCAGGCACAGCTGGCTCACATCACGTGCCGGGCGGTTGATGAATCGCGGGTCATTTCTAACGTCGATCCACTTGTGTGGCGGCTTGGCTGATCGATAATTGACACATCGAATACGGAAGATGAATGCTGTTTTCTACAACCTCGCCTGGGGAGGCCTCCCGGCTGTCGACACACTGGCGTTCACCGTGGTTGAACCGCTCGCGTGGTGGAATCTGATTTTCCTCCTGCCCGCGGTCATCGCCATGGTCTACCTCGGCCTGTTCATCCTCACCGGCGGCACCGACACCGGTGTGGCCCCCGATGCGCCAGTCGATTTCGCTGCCGACAGCAACACCGACTTCGAATCGATGCCCGGCGCGCT
>CAZBOE010000026.1:0-33674 GCA_964493365.1 uncultured Tepidisphaeraceae bacterium
GGTGAAGCGCACACCATCCCGGGGTTATGGCTGCATCTTGCGCACGGCGCGCGCGCTGGGGTGGAGCGGTGTGCTTGGCGCGACGCTCGGGAGAGCCGCTGAGGATGTTGGCGACGGTCTGGTAGGACAGACCTGTCTGCCGGGAAATGTCGCGAATGGTGACCGGCACGCGTCGTAGTCCTGATGCTCCCGTAAGTTGCATCATAACGGGGAGTGGGCGCTGGCCAACAGGGGCTGTCATCGGCTGGGTTGCGACAATTTGCGACATGGCGGCCTCGGAGATGATTTTCTTGCCAAAGCCTATTATGACAGTTATTGTATCGAGCGTAAAAGGAAATCGCCCCGCGTCATATCTTTGCGGTTTGGGTGGCCTGTCTAATCCACCCGGCACGCAGGCGGGTCGATAGTCAAACAGGCGGACGTCATCACTTCGCTCGCCTGCACAGAAAGGATGCGTGTTCTATGGCCGGCCGAATGCTGCGTCAGTCGGGATCTGTTCGTCGGGTGGGCTTCACCCTCGTCGAGTTGCTTGTGGTGATCGGGATCATCGCACTGCTCGTATCGATGCTCTTGCCGGCGCTGGGTCGTGCGCGGCAAGCCGCCAACACGTTGAGCTGCGCCAGCAACCTGCGTCAGCTGGGTATGGCGCTTCATGCTTACGCGGTTGCCAATGACGGCTCGATGCTGGTCCAAAACCCTGACATGGGCGGCGGCTTCAGCGGCAACAACAACGTCTGGACTGTCGCCCTGATGCGCGGCGGCTACCTGGGCAAGCGGATCGACAACGCGAGCTATTACCAGCTCAAGGATTTCAAGCTGCTCGAGTGCCCTCAAGTGGCGTCGACGGACGCGATTCGTCCGACCGCGTCGGGCGACATCGACAGGACGGTTTACCAGATTCAGTATCGCCTCAACCGTCAGACCACCAGCGCCACCTGGGGCCGGAAAGACATCAAGCTGGCCAAGATCAAGAACCCCCAGCGGTTTGTGTATATGACCGAAATGGAGATCGGTCAGATCGGTAACGGCCGGTGGCTGACGCCCTATTCGACCCTGACGGGTTCGCCCTGGACTCGCCCCGGCGAGTGGCACACCAAGGGCGTCAACGTCCTGTTCGTCGACGGGCATGTGCAGCGGCTGGCACGGGCCGAACTGTGGAGCGGCATGACGCCTCCGGCGAGCGGTCCGTGGCCTCGGTTTAACTCGGTCGCTGACTGGTATCTGCCGTAAGGCAACCATGGGGGCGTCGCCGCGCAGCGCCAGCGCTGTTCGGCGACGCCTCGGAACGCTGGCGTCAAAACTGATTGGCGGTAGATGAGGGGGGGGCGCCTTGGGTGAGTTTGCCCAGGGCGACACGGATGGAGACGGTCGGCCGCCGCGTTGCGGCATGAATGTCTTCAGACGGTGTGCGGAGGCGTTACACGTCGCGCGGAGTTGGCAGGAGTTCAGTCATGATTGCTGGTCTTTTTTCGGGCGCCCGGACACTGTGGTCGGGCCGGCTCAGGGCTCTCGGTGTCGCGATGGGTATCGCCGTCGCATCGATCAACACGGCGGTTGTTGCTCAGCCCGCGGCGAAGGCGCCGGGCGCGGGCAACGTCGCGCCGGCACGGATCGGCGAGGGCACCGGCGTCGATGCCACGCCGCCGTGGTCGGTGGATGTCACCGGCCAACTGGCGTTTGAACAGCCCGAGGGCGGGCAACGGGTGACGCTGTCACAGTTCATCGCCCGCCGCGATGACGGCAGCCTGGGGATCGTGCCCGGCGACGTGATCACGTGGTCGGGTCGGATTGCCTGGCCGGCGCAGGCGGATGCCGCAACGCCGCTGGTGATTGAGTTTGACGAAGGCCGACTCATCGAGAGCGTGTCGATCAACGGGCGGGCGATCGGCAAGCCCGACGTCTGGTATGCGCACCGGGTCTGGAATGAGGGCCGGGGCGTGCTGCTGCTGCCGCGGCTGCCGGTGGGCGAGCCGGTCGAAATCGCGGTGACCGGGCGCTGGCTCACTCACCTCTATCCGAACACCTTCGGCCGGGTGATCGTGCGGCCGGCGATCCTGCAGGAACAGGTGAAGATCGGTCAACCCCGGCAGGGCGAGGTGACGCTGTCGAACCTGACGGATCGCCCGCTGAAACTGGCTGTGCACGTTGAACACGAAGATTACTTCGGCGTGCCTCTGGGTGATCGGACACAACAGGTGTCGCTGCAGCCGGGCGGATCGGGCGTGGTGGCGCTGCAGAAGCCGTCGCACCCGGACCTGTATAAGACGATCGTCTGGGCCGAATCGGGCGGGCAGCGGACGCTCCCGTACTGGGATCACACGACACTCAACCTCTGGACGCACGAGCGACCCGGCGCGATCGCGCTGGAGACCGGCTGGGAGTTCTCGCTGATCCCCACCGGCCCGCGGTTTGAAGACCCGCTGCCGCCCCAGGACGTGAACTGGCAGGCGGTGAAGATTCCGCACATCGTGCCGCGGGATCAGTACAAGACGCGCAACGCGGTCTACCGTCGCACGATCGAGATTCCGCCGGCATGGGCGGGCAAGCGCGTCGAGATGATGCTGCCGCTGGTCTGGTATCGCGCGACGATCTACATCGACGGCAACAAGGTGGCGACGCGCACGAACTGGCAACTGCCCGCGACGATCGATCTGACCGACTATCTCAAGCCCGGGCAGAAGAGCCACGAGCTGGTGATTTCGGTGCGTGACTGGACGGCCGGCCTGGACCCGAACGTGCCCGTCCCGCCCGACGGCGTTAACGACGCGCCCGACCGGGCGCTGATCGCGTCGATTCCCCATCTGAACAACACCTATTCGGCAGAGCACCTGGGGCTGAACGGCGTGCCCGAACTGACCGCGGTGGAGGACGTGCGCATCGACTGGGCGCGGATCATCACCGAGGCATCGACGCGGACCGCCCTCAAGGCGGATGTCGAGATCCGCTCCGACCGCAAGGCGCCCGTTGAGGCTCAGCTCGAGGCCGCGGTGATGCACCGGGGCGTCAAGGTCATGGACCTGCCGGTCAAGCGTGTGACGGTGGCTCCGGGCGCCGTGACGTCGATCCATTACGACATGACCGACGCGCCGGGCGTGAAGCGGTGGTCGCCCGATGAACCGAACCTGCATGAGCTTCGCCTGACACTAAAGACCAGCGACGGCAGGACGGTCGATGTCCGCCGCGAGCGGTTTGGGTTCCGCGAGTTCGGGATCAACGGGCGGTGGCTGACGGTCAACGGCGAGATCTTCAAGGTCAACGGAAGCGGGCACATCCTGCTCAACGACCAGGTGTGGCCGGTCGCCCGGCTGCCGTACCGCATGGTGCGGCATCATTTCCACTCGCGGCCGGGATTCATCGGCGGCGTGCGGATGAACCACCTAGCCGACGAAATGGGTGTGCTGATCAAGGACGAAAACCTTTCGCACAACGCCCACCACCAGGAGCGCTACGCCTATCAGCTGGATGTCACGTTCGACAACATCTACTCCGAGATGGAGGCGGTGTTCCGCGCCAAGGCCAATCACGCCAGCACGATGATGTATGGCGTGGGCAACGAGCTCAAATACCCCGGCGGCGATGAGCCGATCCGCATGGGCAGGCTCTTCGCGAGGCTGCGTCAGCTCGACCCGACACGGCTCGTGACCATCAGCGGCTCGGTGCCGATCCCCGATGGCGCGGAGCTGATCGATCTTCACGGCCGCCTGAGCCTGGATGATCGCAACGACCATTGGCTCTTCCACCCGAAGGAGCGCCCCAGCTATCTCAGCGACGAAGGGCTCTACCAGTATCGACCCGAAGGCGATCGCTCGACCGACTGGGCGCCGGCACAGCTTGTGTCAGGCGGCGCGGTCGCGGCAGACGGATCGAAGGCGAAGCTGCTCGAACTGGGCGGCCGGCCGGTGATGTTCACCGAATGCTCCTACATCGAGCAGGACCTTTGGCCTGGCTTGTCGGGGTGGTCGGCGTATCAGCCGATCGTGACGCAGCGGGCGGGGAATGAGTTCGCCTTTGGCAACGGGTTTTTCCCGCTCACGGCGGCCACCGTGCGACGCACCGCGATCCAGCTCGGCCGGCAGTCGGGCGTGCCGCTGTTCCTGATCCACGTCGATCGGGGCATCACGCGGTCGATCGCGCCGGTCACGCTGTTTCCCGCCAAGCCCGGGCTGCGGCTGGGCGCGGGCGACAAGCAGGTGCTCGACTTCACGCTTCACAACGACCTGACCGGGCAGCAGTCGCTGACAACGCGAATGACCCTCTGGAAAGACGACCGCATGCTGACCGAAGCCCGCGGCACCCACGACGTGGGGCCGGCGACGATCAGCAGCGTCAGCTTCGACCTTGCCGGGGCCGGCCCGCTCGCCCCGGGCGATTACGACGTCGTCGTCGAGGCGTGGGCCGCCGACGGTCGACACTATTACCGGCAGTGGCATCCGCTCAGGGTGTTTGACTCGATCAGGAGGATGGAAGGCGATCGCGCGGTGGCGGTGTTCGATCCCGCCGGGCTGGTCATGCCGTGGCTGACGGGCCACGGCGTGACCGCCAAGCCGCTGTCATCGCCGGGCGAGTGGAACCCGGCCGACCCGCTGATCATCGGTGGCGATGCCCTGAGCACCGTGAGCGCGGGCGAGATGGAAGCGATGCGCGAGAAGGTCGCCGACGGTGCGCGGCTGGTCGTGCTCGATCATCGCATTCTGCCGGGCTTTCTGAGCGCCCGGCTCGATCAGCGGCTCGGGTCGAGCGGCCGCGGGCTGTGGCTGACCAACGCCGCCAGGGTCGATGTCTATTCGCCGCTGACGCTTGACCTGGCCTCGGATGATCTGTCGTTCTGGAAGACCCGGGAAAACGACTACGCGTCGTATCGGAGCCCGCTGCGGCCGCCGACGAATGGGCGGTTTGCCATCCACGTGATGGCCGGCAGCCGGCTTGCCGATGCCGATGAAATCCCCCTGCTCGAAATCGGCGAAGGCGATGGAACGGTGCTGTTCTGCCAGATGAACATCTCGGGCGCGCTGGGTCTCGAGCCGGCGGCCGATTTGCTCATGCGAAACATCGTCCTCTGGGCGATGGACGGCGGCGCCGGTCCGACGCCCGGCACGGCTGTCGAGGCGACGCCCAAGCCGGCGATTCTGGTCGGCGCGGGTGATTCGCCTGTCGCGGCGGCGATGAAGCGGGCTGGTGTCCGATTCGCCCCGGCCGCGGCACAGGCGGGCGGTCCGCTCGACCCCGCGGCGCTGGTGGTGGCCGACGGTCAAGCGCTGGCTGCGCTCGACGAGCAGACGGTTGAAAGGCTCGTGCGGCATGTCTCGAGCGGCGGCACGCTGTTCATCCACCTCGGAAGCGGCGACCCGACCCCGGCCGGCGATCAGCCCGGCGGCTCGGTGCTCGAGCGTCTGGTGGGCACGGATGTCGCCGTCGAGGTGTTCGCCCACAGCCGGCTTGTCAAGGTCGACGATGATCCGCTGTTCAGGGGTGTTTTGCCCTCGGACCTGGTGTGGGCCGAGCTGCGCAACACCGAGCTCGACAAGACGACCCCGCCGCTGCCGACCGACGTGATTCATGCACGGCTCACCGGGTCGGCGCTGCGTCCGCTGGTGATGCCCGCCGCGCTGGCGACGGTCGAGCGCGGTGCGGGGCGGATCGTGCTGAGCACGCTGCGTCTCGCGGAATACACCCACCCCAAGCCCACACGCCTGCTGGCGACCCTCATGGGCAACCTGGGCGCGAGCGTCGCGCTGCCTTCGACGTCAGACGATTCCAACGATGACGCCAAGGGATTTGTCTATCGTCCGATCGACCTTCGGCCCTCGGCCAACTGGAGCCTGGTCGATAACCCCGACGCGGGCCGCCGCGGCTGGATCAAGGCCGGCGCCGAGAACGACATGCGCTCGCTGCCGAGCGGCACGCAGGAGCTGGGCGGCGTGACCTTCGACATCATCGACGACGCCGCGAGCGACGGACGATCCTGCGTGGCCTTGTCGGGGACAAAGGAAATCGGCGTGCTCCCCGCTGAGATCAAGGGCATCCGCGTCGACGGCCCGGCCGATCGACTGGTGTTCCTGCATGCCTCGGCCTGGGGTGAGCCCGGGTTCACCTACCGCGTCTGGTACACCGAGCGGAAGACCTGGATCCCCGGCCAGCCTGACCCCTTCGTCGATGTGGTGGTCAAACCGGGCGAGCACATCGCCGACTATTTCTCGGCCACCCCCATTCTCACCGGGCTTCAGCCGCTGAAGGGCGCGAAGGTGGCCTGGGCGGGGACGAGTCCGTTCTCGAACAAGATGGAGCGGAAGGTCGGCGTCTACGCGATGACCTGGGACAACCCGCACCCCGAAAAGGAAATCGAGAGCATCGACATCCTTTCGCCCGGCACGGTCGGGCAGGGGCAGGTGTTTGTCGTGGCGATCAGCGCCGCGACGCGCCGGCCGCCGCTGACGCTCAATGATGTGCTGCCTGAGAATGTGCAGGCAGACAAGGTGGCGCAGTGGTTCTCGAATGATCGCTATGGCGTGGTTGTGCTGAAGGACGGTCAGGTTCCGGTGATTCACGACGGACAGGGGCGGGCGATGATGACGACATCGCCGTGGGCGCTGCAGACGAGCCGCCGCCTGCCCAACGCCAAGGTGGAGTTCGGTACGGCCGACAGCCAGCCGTCGCGCGTCGAGGTGGCGCGGCGAGAGGACGAGGCCGGCCGGACGGTCATCACCGTCACAGGCACGACCCGGCTGATGCGATGGGAAATGACCCTGCTGTGCGCCCCGCGGACGTTGTCCGTCAGCCACCGGTGGGAAGTGACCGCCGCGCCGCCCAAGGATGTGGAGCTGGGCATGCTGGTGGGGTATCGGGTCGAGGCGGCTCGGCTGGTCGAGTCGCTCGAGATCAAGCCGGGGCAGATGCCGCTGCAATATCCGATGGACATCGGCGTGTTGTCGATCTCCATCCCCGAGCGGCTGGTGAAGTGGTATCAGCAGCCGGGTTATCGCGTCGACGGCACGGGCATCACCGTGTCTCCCGGCGCCACGTCACAGTATGTCAACGGTGCGACCGTTGACCTGACCGTCACGATCGAGGTTCCCTGACCCGGCGGTAGGCCGTCAATGGAGCAGCACGCATGCCGCGGGAGAGGACAAAGCCCATCTTGCACGCCGCCCGTGCGCGGAAGGCACGATCGCCACTGGGTTGCCAGATATGGCTCGAGCCGACCGACGCGCCCGAGCGGGTGGCGATGCTCTTCGACCGCGCCCGCGAGTCGGGGCTGGGATGGGTCCGGCTGTTTCTGATGTGGCCCTGGATCGAGCCAACGGCCGGCCAGTGGCGCTTCGACCTCTATGACAGTGCGTTTTCCTCGGCGGCCACCGCCGGCGTGCGGATCAAGGCGACACTGACCGCCAACTCGCCGCCGTGGCACGTGGGCGCGCCGGGCATGCAGCACACCACCAGCGGCGTGCTCGACCCCTCGTGGCGTCCGCGCATGCAGGAATACATCCGGCAGTGCGCAACACGCTACGCGCGCCATGCCGCGCTGGGCCAGTGGGTGCTGTGGAATGAACCCCACGGCGGCTCCGAGCGGACGGGCGAAACCCTGTGCATGTGGCGCGATTTCCTCCGCGACCGCTACGGCGGCGACATTAACGCGCTCAACACCCGGTGGTTGACCGGCTTCGGCGATTTCGCCGAGGTACCCTGGGCGGACGAGATTCAGCACGCGGCACACCGCAAGCATTTCTGGGTGCCATACCGGGCCGATCTCGATTACTGCGAGTTTCGCTCGTGGTGGGTGATGGACCAGCTGACCTGGGTCAACCATGAGCTGCGGCGGTGGGACGCCCGCACGCCGACTTGCATCAACCCCATCTTTATCCTCGAAAACCGCGGCTGCGGCGGCACCGATCTCTCAAAGATGGCGGGGCTTGTCGATGTGCTGGGCGCCAGCACACACCCGCCCTTCTGGGGCCAGCACGTTTCCCGCCCGGATTATCCGGGGCTCATTCATACCGCGGTGCGCAGCCTGCGCACCGCCGGGGCGGGTGAGTTCGAGCTGACCGAAGTGCAGTCGGGCAACACCACCACCCGCGGCACGCGCCCGTCGGCGGTCACGCCCTCGGAGCTGGCGCGGTTCTATCTGGCGGCGCTGTGCGCCGGGGCGTCGTCGGCGGTCGGCTGGTCGCTCAACACGCGCAGCCGCGACATCGAGGCCGGCGACTGGGGCCTCCTGACCGATATGGACGGCATCTCCGATCGCGCGCAAATGCTCGCCCGGCTCTCGCGGGTCATCGAGCGCGCCGTCGCGGTCACCGGGCCGTGGTCGGCCGCGCCGGATGACGCGCTGATCGCCCTGCTTCCCGCCGCCCAGGCGATCGAGTGGAAGGATGACCTGTTCTCTTCGACACGTCACCACGGACGGCTCGCCGGCGACAGCGCCCACGGGCAGCAACTGCTCGCGCAGGTCTCGCTGAAGCTCGGGCTGGCGACATCGCTGATCGATCTCGACCGCCTCCCTTCCGCTCCGCCGGGCCCCGGTGCAATGCTCGTCGTCTCACACGTCGTCGCGTGGGACGTCGCGGCCGCCAAGAACATTGTCAGCTTCGCCCGCGCCGGGGGCACTGTCGTCATCGACGCCTTCAGCGGACGCAAGAGCCTCGACGCGGCGCTTCACCGGCCGTGGCCGGGCGGGCTCGCCGGGCCACTGGGCCTGGTGGTCGAGGAGATGGAATCATCGATCGACGGATTCGAGCTTCTGCTCGACGGCTGTGCCGCGGGGCGGGCGACGCTGGCGCGCACGCGTGTGCGGCTCGATCCGACCGCCGGATGGCGAGCCTGGCCGATGCTGCGCTTCGGCGACGACCACTCGCCCGCGGTGGTCGAGCGCCCGCTGGGCAAGGGGCGGGTGGTCTACTGCCGATTCGCGGTCGGTCCGTCGCTGGTGGCCGATCCCGGGCAACGCAGCGTCGCGCGGCTCGTGCTCGATCAGTGCGGCAGGCCCGGTCGGATGATGGTTTGCGGCGGGCTGCGCGGGGCCGCCGTCATACCGGTGTCGACACAGCGTGGGAGGCTGGTTGCGGTGCTGACGCAGGAGGCGTCGGTGCGCCGCTCGGGGCCGCTTTCTCTCTGCAACGCCGGAACACCCGGCGACCGGTGGAACGACCTGTACAGCAGTACCGAGTTGACGGTGGACGAGGCGGGCGAGCTCTGGATCCCCGCGGCCGACGGCATCGCCCTGTTGTGGCGATCCGGGCGGCAATGATCCGAGCATGGTCAAACTGTGGAGGAACGACAATGCGCAAGGTGAAGTCTCATCTCAAGAAGCGACCAGCCGCATCCGGGCAGGCCTGGCGCACCGCACAGGCCATGGTCGACGCACTCGAACCAAGGCGCTATTTCGCCACGTTTTATGTGGCCGCCAATGATCCCGTCGCCAGCGACACCAACCCCGGCACTTTTGAGCTGCCGTTCAAGACGATCGGCAAGGCGGTCAGTTCGGCAAGCAACAACAACGCCACGAGCCAGGCGGACACGATCTACATCCGCGCGGGCGTCTACCGCGTGCGCGCGAGCTTCGGGCTCGGTGTGTCGGGCGCGTCGGACACCAACCGCACCGTGATCAGCGCCTACGTCGATCCGGCGACCGGCGCGTATGAAGACGTCGTTGTTTCGGGCGCCGACTTGATGAACTCGGCCAACTGGCTCTTCGATGAGTCGGTCTCACGCTGGTACATGCCGGGCCACACCATTCGCACGTGGGGCGTCTGGGCCGACTGGAGCAGCGCCAATGACGGCGCCCCGCTGCAGCAGATCGGCGGATACAACGAAACCAACCGCCGGGTGGTCGGATCGGGCATCGCCGACATGACCCCGGGGTCGTTCTTCCATGACACCGCGAACAGCCGGCTCTACGTGCGCCTCGCCGATGACGGCGACCCGCGTGAACACGAGATGAGCTTTGCCGTCCGCCCGCATGCGCTTTACATGCCGGGATCGCCCATCCCCGGCGGCTTCGACTATGTGAAGTGGATCGACTTCAAGGGCCTCAAGCTGCGCCACGTCAACTCCTATGACGGCGACGGTCAGGACCGCCATCTCGGCGCCTACTTCCTGCAGACGCATCGTGCCTATGACCTTGACGTGCAGTGGAACGGCTCGACCGGGTTGTCGATGTATGGCAACAGCAAGCTGTTCAACTCGATCGTGAGCAACAACGGCAACACGGGCGTGTCGGGCAAGGGCGAGGGGTTCCTCATCGAAGGGGGCGAGTTCAACTACAACAACCGCCGACGATTCACCGGCGGCGTCGGCGCGGGCATCAAGGTCATCTCCAATGTCTTCAACCTCTACGGCGACATCCGCAATGTTCGCGCAATCGGCAACATCGAATCACCCGGCATCTGGTATGACACGACCTATTCCAGCGGCCAGATCAGCAACGTGACGGGGAACTACATCGCGGACAACGACGGGCCCGGGCTGTTCTTCGAGCACGCGCGCGGCTATCTCGCCGCGAACAACGTCATCGTCAACAACCGCGGCTCGGGCGTGCTCCTGCTGGCGGCCGAGAATGTCAAGATCCATCACAACACGATCGTCGGTAACCACGGCAACGCCGCCATCGAGCTCAATGGCGGCACCCGCGGCAGCGGCGACAGCTTCGTGGGTCTCAAGAACAACGATATCCGCGGCAACATCATCGCCGACAATTACACCGTCTTCGACATCGGGCTGCCGCTGTTGAGCAACTCTGTCAACGTCACCAACAACACCTCCGACTACAACCTCATCTGGCGGCGCGGCGGTCCGCTGCAGTTCACGCGCGGCGGCACCTATCTCGGAACATGGGGCACGACGATCGACTCGCTCGCCGTGTGGCGTTCGCTGTCGGGCCAGGACCTCAACAGCATCTCGCTCAACCCGACCTTCGTCGGCGGGACGGGCCCGCTGGCCTATCGCCTCGGCTCAGACAGCCCCGCACGAGACGCGATCCCGTCGATTGCGGGCGTAACGGCCGACTACGAAGGCTTGCCCCGCCCCGCGGGAAGCAACGCCGACGCCGGCGCGTTCGAATACACCTCCGGACCCGCGGGCACGCCGTCTCCCACGTTCGTCAACCTCGATCCGTCGGTCTGGGTCGATGAAGTGCTCCCCGGCGGCGCCCTTCCGACGCCGCCCGACGCGACCGGCAACACCGGTGTCGAGCGGTTCTGGTTCTGGGACGAAATGCCCTCGACCCGATCCGGCCTCACCGCGTTTTCCACGGGCAACCCCGCGGTCGGCGAACGTCGACAGTATTTCACCGGCACGGTGCACTCCGTCGGCGTCGATGACACGCTGTTCTTGTGGGTCTACCTCGATCCTGCCGCGACGCCCCGCGAACTGATGATCGAGTGGCGCAACGTGTCCAACTCGTTCAGCCAGCGCGCCTATTGGGGCCAGGACCTGATCAACCTCGGCACCAACGGCACCAACAGCCGCCGCTACATGGGCGCTCTTCCGCCGGCCGGCCAGTGGTCGCTCCTGACGGTGCCGTCGTCGCTGGTCGGGCTGAGCGGGCAGACCGTCACGGGCGTGTCCATCCGCATTGTCGATGGCTCGGCCCGGGTCGATCAGCTCGGCTCGATGTCCGCGCTGCCGCCGGCCGTGACCGGCGCAGAGTATGACTACATCTTTAGAGACAGCGTGACCCTCTCGGTCCGCGGCCACCTGGCTCCCACGCTGTCGACCGACGATCTCACGCTGATGAATCGCCTGACCAGCGAAGTCATCGACCCCGCCTCGCTCGAACTGGAGTGGGTGCTGGCCTCCAATGAGTTGATCATCCGATCGAAGGACGGCCCGCTGCCCGACGGGCCATACAGCCTCACGCTGCATTCGGCGGGCATCACCGATGCAACCAACCGCGCACTCGACGGCGACAACAACGGCTCGCCCGGCGGCGACTACACCTTCGACTTCGACGTCATCGCCGGCGACCTCGACGGCGATAAGACCGTCGGCTTCGACGACCTGGGCATCTTGCTGGGCACCTACGGCAGCATCAACTCCGTCGGCGACCTCAACGACAACGGCTCGGTCGATTTTGACGACCTGGGCATCCTGCTGGGCAACTACGGCGTCAGCTATCCCGCGGCCCCGCTCGAGAGCGCCGTGGTCGCCTCGCTCGATGTGACGGCGGCCGAGACATCGGCGGAAGCCGAGGTGGTGGGGCCGGTGCAGGCGCAGCGCCAGGAGATGCAGCCTCAGCCACGCCGCCAGTCGCTCCAGCCCGTAAACACCTACCGCGCTGCGCCGGTTTCCCCGCTGTTCAGCACGTCGCGAATCCGTGTGACGTCGCAGGAAGAGACCAGCGAATACGCAAGCGACGACGATGTGTTCAGCGTCGGCCCGATGGCCTGATTCGGCCGCGTGTTGCCCGGGTGCATCAGCCTGTTCTGGTGCACGTCAGGTTGACACGTTCCAGGATCGGCCTGCTGTTGTCACGATGTCCAACCGGCAGACTCGACACTGTCTGCCGGGTGGTATGTCTATATCGATCGTCATCACCGACGGAACACGGCTCCTGCGTGAAGGGCTGGCCGCCCTGCTTGCGCGGCACGACGACCTGACCGTCATCGGCGAGTCGGCCGACGCGACGTCGGCCGCCCGGCTCATCACCGCACTGACGCCCGATGTGGCCATCGTTTCTGTTCAGGGCCTCACCCGGGGCGCGATCGATACCGTCAGGCACGTGGCGTCATCGTGTGAAGCGTCATCGACCCGGCTTCTCGTCTATGCCGCGAGAAGTGACCCAGCGATGGTCAAAGAGCTCTTCGAAGCGGGCGCCTCGGCCTGCCTCAGCCGCGAATGCGACTCACTCGAGCTGGTCGCCGCCGTCAGGATGATCCACAGCGGTCAGACCTACATCGCCGCGCAGATGGCCAGGGACATGTTGAACCGGATCGAGTCGGCCGACTCGCGGCTGCCGCCCCGCGGCATCGAGGGCTTGTCCGACCGTGAGCGCGAGACGCTCCGGCGGATCGCCGACGGACAATCCACACGCGCTATCGCGCAGGCGATGGGGGTGAGCAGCAAGTCGATCGAAACCTACCGCCGTCGCGCGATGGGCAAGCTGCGCTGCAATGGCGTGGCTGAGCTGGTGAAGGTGGCCGTGCGAGAAGGCCTGACGTCGGTCGATCCGACTAACTGACCATTCACCATTCACCTCATCGCGATCGTCGCCCAGCGCCGCAGGTGCTGCGGCGGTGATTCAGCTTACCCGCCCGGCACGCCCGATCGTCAGACAGATCACACGACCATCCCTGTGCCTTGCGAAAACGAACCGCGCGGCGACGTGCGTCGTTCATTGCCTCAGCCGAACGCATCCACGGGCATGGAGACTTCGGCTTGGCCGCGGGCGAATCGTCATCGGCATCGCCCCGGGTCAGCGATCGACGCATGGGCTGGTCGATCACTGACGAATCGGGCGGGCAGGGGCGCTGCCTGCCCAAGGATGGCTCTGAAGGGCGTGGGCTATGCGGGTTGTGCGTCGGGCGCTGTCGTATTTTCGGCAGGATGTCGTGCTCATCGGGGCGCTGATGGTGTTGATCGGCCTCTCGACCGCACTGGGCCTGCTCACGGCCTGGCCGATGGCGGTGCTGCTCGACTGCGTACTGTCCGCGCCGGCGACCCCAAGCGATCCGGTTCACCGACTGCTTCTCTCTCCGCTGCCCAATGACCCGGTGGGCAGAATCGTCGGCCTTGCACTCATGAGTCTTGCGCTCAAAGTGACGGCTGACCTCCTGGGCACTCTGCAGGCCGTGGTCACCCATCAGATCAACTACAACGGGCTCGCCCGTGTCCGCTGCGATCTGTATCGCAAGCTGCAGGTGCTGAGCCTTGCATTCCACCGCAGCCACCCGCAGGGCGATGTGATCTATCGGCTCACCTCCGACACCTATGGGTGCCAGTCGGTGCTGGGCGCGGTGATCGCCGCCGGGGTGGCACTGGTCACGCTCGGGGCCATGACCGTCATCCTGATCACTCGCGATCTCACGCTCACCATCGCCGCCATGTCGATCACACCGGCACTCGCGGCCACCAATGTCTTCTACGGTCGGCGGCTCTCGCAGCGATCGGTCGAATGTCGCGAAGTCGACGCCCGCTATTGCACAAGCGTGCAGCGCTCGCTTTCGACGATCGGGCTGGTGCAGGCGTTCTGCCGGGAGGAGGACGAGTTCAAACAGTTCGAGGGCTGCCTCCGTGACAACATCCGTGCCTGGTGGCGGCTCAATCGCCAGCAGTTCGCATACAACCTGCTTGTCGGTGCGACCTTCGGGCTCGGCGGATCGGCTGTCTTCGGCCTTGGGGGTTATCGTGTCCTCAAGGGTCACCTTTCGCCCGGCGATCTGGTCATTTTCACCGCCTATCTCGGCATGCTCTGGGGCCCACTGTGCACCCTCACAGGGCTGGCGGCCAATCTTCAGGGCGGGCTCGCCGCGGCGCGACGCGTCTTCGAAGTGCTCGACCGCGATCCCCAGATTCATGACCGACCCGCCGCGGTCACGCTTCCGCCCCTGCCGCGGACAATCACCCTCGAGGGGCTGGGCTTCGCCTATCCCGCGGGCAGGCAGGTGTTGCGCGGCATAGACCTGACGATTCAGCCGGGCCAGATGGTTGCCTTTGTGGGCCGCAGCGGAGCAGGAAAGAGCACCATGCTCAATCTGCTGCCGAGGTTCTTCGACCCGACGAGCGGCGCGATTCGCTTCGACGGCGTTGACCTCCGCGACATTCGCCTCAAAGACGTCCGTCGGCATGTTTCGCTGGTGCTGCAGGAGAGCGTCGTGTTGCCGGTGACGATCGCACAGAACATCGCCTATGGAAGGCCCGGCGCCGGGATGGCAGAGGTGATCGAGGCGGCGAAGCTCGCCGGGGCCGACGAGTTCATCCGCGCGCTGCCCGATGGATACGACACGGCGCTCTCGGAAGGCGGGTCGAACATCTCCGGCGGACAGCGCCAGCGCATCGCCATCGCGCGAGCGACCCTCACCGGCGCGCCGGTTATCGTGCTCGATGAGCCGACCAGCGCGCTCGACCCATCCGCCGAGCGGCACATCACGCAGACCCTAGCCCGTCTCAAACGCAAACGGACCATCATCCTCGTGAGCCATCGTCTCTCGACGGTGATCGACTGCGATCGCATCTTCGTGCTCGACGACGGACAGGTGGCCGAAGCCGGCACGCACAGCGAGCTCATGGGGCTGAAAGGCCGCTACTGGCAGATGGCGGTCGACCAGGGGCTTGCCGGAAACCCGACGGCCGTGAGGGCCTGGCAGCCGACATTCGCCGGGGTTGCGTCGGCGGGCAACTTCACCGACCACCACGAGCCGGTTGCCGCCGCGTGAGGTGGATGTCGGGGTGGACTGCGCCGATCCATACGACAAGACGATCGGCCGGCCGACACGGCGCGGTCGATCGCCTTCGCCTATCCCGACAACCCCCTTCGCGTTTCCTGACAAGGCCCGCTCGACCGCGGGCTGATTCACCCAGTTGCAGCCGCTTTCGCGGCGGCGTCGAGCCCGGCACCCGCTTTGTATCAGGCATCGGCGATGCCCAAGACCGTTCTGATCACCGGCGGCGCCGGCTTCATCGGATCTCACCTGTGCGACGAGCTGCTCTCCCGTGGCCATCGCGTGAGGGTGCTCGATTGCCTTTGCGAGCAGGTGCACGGCCCGGCCAGACAGCGCCCGGGCTATCTCGACGACCGCGTCGAACTCATGGTCGGCGATGTGGCCGACGCGGGCGCGGTTGACGCCGCACTGGATGGTGTCGATGTCGTCTTCCACCTCGCGGCGGCGGTCGGTGTCGGGCAATCGATGTATCGGCTGGAACACTACACCACCGTCAACAACGTCGGCACCGCGGTGCTGCTCGAGGCGATCATCGCCCGGAGCACATCGCGCCAGCGCGTCTCGCTCTCGACACGCAAGCCGATCGAGCGGCTGATCGTCGCGTCGTCGATGAGCATCTACGGCGAAGGGCTCTACCGATCGCCCGACGGAGAGGTCAGCGCCGGCGTCGAGCGCAGCGACGAGCAGCTCCGCAACCACGAATGGGAGCTGCGCAACAATAGACACGAGACGCTCACGCCGATGCCGACACCCGAGAGCAAGGCGCCCGCCCTCGCGTCGGTGTATGCGCTGTCGAAGTATGACCAGGAGCGCCTGTGCATGATCGTCGGCCGCGCTTACGGCATCGCGACGACGGCACTGAGGTTCTTCAACGTCTACGGCCCACGACAGGCGCTGGGCAACCCCTACACCGGCGTACTGGCGATCTTCGCCTCGCGCCTGCTCAACGGGAATCGACCGCTGATCTTTGAAGACGGCCGGCAGCAGCGTGATTTTGTAAGCGTGCGCGACGTGGCGCAGGCTTGCCGCCTGGCGATGGAAGTGCCCGAGGCCGCGGGCAGGGTCTTCAACGTCGGCAGCGGCGTGCCGCGCACGGTGCTCGAGATCGCGGAGCGCATGGCCCGGGCGCTCGATCGCCCCGATCTCGAGCCGCAGGTGACGGGTAAGTACCGAGTGGGCGATATCCGCCACTGCTTCGCCGACATCCGCCTGGCCCGCCGGGTGCTGGGCTATCAGCCGAATGTCGACTTCGACGAGGGCCTGATCGATCTGGCCCGCTGGCTGGCCACGCAGACCGCCGCCGACCGCGTCGAGGCGGCGCGAGAGGAACTCGTTACGCGGGGGCTGGCGATATGAGCAGGCAGACCCCTCACGATAGCGCCGCCGGCCAGGCACGTCGGCCGGACCGATCGGCCCCGCTGGTCGGCATGCTCGAGTGGTTTCGCGTGGGCGAACACGACCGCGTCGACCGCGTGCTCGATGACCTTCGCAAGCTGGGCGTGAGCGAGTTGCGCACGGGCGTGTCGTGGGCCGACTGGCACACGCCCGAGGGCGAGGCATGGTATGCCTGGCTGTTTCCGCAGCTGGCGCGCCGGGTCAACCTGTTGCCCTGCTTTCTGTACACGCCGCCCAGTTGGGGCGTGGCGCCCAAGACCAGCGCGCCGCCCCGCGAGCCCCGTGCCTATGCGGACTTTCTCGACAACATGATCAGCCGCTTCGGGCGGCACTTCGAGTGGGTCGAGATCTGGAACGAGCCCAACAACCTGCGCGAATGGGATGTCACACTCGACCCTTACTGGTTCAACTTCTGCGAGATGGCCGGCGCCGCGGCCTACTGGGCGCGAAAGCGCGGGAAGAAGACCGTGCTGGGCGGGCTCAACCCGATCGACCCCAACTGGCTCCGCCTGATGGGCGAGCGCGGGCTCGTGCAGCACATCGATGCCGTCGGGGTGCACGCATTCCCCCACAGCTTCGACAACCAGTGGGACGGCTGGGCCCAGCAGATCGAGCGTGTCCGCGAGGTGATCGCGCCCTACAACGCCGGCGCGCAGGTCTGGATCACCGAGACCGGCTATTCCACATGGCGTCACGACGAGCGCCGACAGTTGACGGCCTTCGTCGATGCGCTCGACGCCCCGCATGTCGATCGTGTCTACTGGTACAGCGCCTACGACCTTGATCCGACCCTCTCCACCGCCGAAGGCTTCCACAGCGACGAACGCGCCTATCACTTCGGCCTGCGCCGCTCCAACGGCGCCGAGAAGCTGCTCTACCGCCTCTGGGCCGAGGGCGGCATCGGCGCGGTGCGCGACGCCTACTGGATCGGCCGCAGCGCCCACGTGTCAGGCCGTGACAAGCCCGTGCTCATCACCGGCGGGTGCGGGTTCATCGGCACCAACGTGGCCCATCGCATTCTCAGCAGCGGCCAGGGCGTCACGCTCTTTGACAACCTCTCGCGCCCCGGCGTCGAGCGAAACCTCCGGTGGCTCCGGCAAACCCACGGCGACCTCATGCGCATCGAGGCGGCCGATATCCGCGACACCCACGCGCTCCGCGGCGCCGTCGATCAGGCGAGCCAGGTGTTTCACTTTGCCGCCCAGGTGGCGGTCACGTCATCGCTCACCAGCGCGATCCACGACTTTGAGGTCAACGCCCGCGGCACGCTCAACCTGCTCGAAGCCATCCGCGCACAGGACGAACCCCCGCCGCTGATATTCACCAGTACCAACAAGGTCTACGGCGGGCTCACCGACGTGGCGCTGGCGGTGACCGACCGCCGCTACGAGCCGCAGGACGCGTCGCTTCGGCGCTGCGGCATCGGCGTCGATCGCCCGCTCGACTTTCAAAGCCCCTACGGTTGCTCGAAGGGCGCCGCCGACCAGTATGTGATCGACTACGCCCGCACATTCGGCCTGCCCGCGTGCGTCTTCCGCATGAGCTGCATCTACGGGCCCCACCAGTGCGGCACCGAGGACCAGGGGTGGGTCGCCCACTTCATCATGCGAGCGCTGGCGGGCCAGCCGATCACCCTCTACGGCGACGGCATGCAGGTGCGCGATGTGCTGTTCATCGACGACCTCGTCGACGCATTTCTGCTCACGATGGGGAACATGAGCCGCGTCAGCGGCATGGCCTTCAACGTCGGCGGCGGCATCGACAACACCGTCAGCCTGCTCGAGTTGCTCGACCTGATCGAGTCGCGGATCAACCGTCGGCCGCGCGTCACGTTCGACGCCTGGCGGCCGGGAGATCAGCGATACTACGTCTCCGACACCAGCGCGATCCGCGAGACACTGGGCTGGCGGCCGCGCGTCGGGGTGAAACAAGGCGTCGATCTCCTGGTCGACTGGCTCTCCAACCCGCTGCAAACAGCGCCACCCCCCGCGCGCATCCCGACCGCGCCCGGCCGCCGCTCGACGCCCGGCCGCACCGCGCCCGTCGATAGCGCGCCCATCCATGCAGCGCCGCAACATCCGGGCGAGTCACATTCGGGCGAGTCGCCAAACCAACCACCCGTCGGACGCGAACCGGGCCCGCATCGACCCGGGCCGAACAGGCCTCGGCCTTCGCCAAGGGAGAGACGCCCATGACCGCCGCGCTCCATGCCTCCGCCGACGGGCTCCGCACCGCCGCGCGAACCATGACGGCCGCGGTCATCACCGCCCCGCAGGCCGTCGAGATGCGCGAGGTGCCGATGCCCCGCCCGGGCAAGGGTCAGGTCGGCGTGCGGCTCGAAGGCTGCGGCGTCTGCGCGAGCAACGTGCCGCCGTGGGAGGGCCGCGAATGGTTCACCTACCCGATGGAGCCCGGCGCACTGGGCCACGAAGGCTGGGGCCGCGTCGATGCAGTCGGTGAGGGCGTCACCGCCTTCAAACCCGGCGACCGCGTCGCCATGATCTCCGGCCACGCCTACGCCCAGTTTGATGTCGCCGACGAGGGCAGCGTCATCGCCCTGCCCGATTCGCTCGACGGCCGACCCTTTCCCGCCGAGCCGCTGGGGTGTGCCGTCAACATCTTCGCCCGCGCGGGTGTCGCCTCGGGCATGACCGTCGCCATCGTGGGCATCGGCTTTCTCGGCGCAGTACTGACGCGGATGTGTGCTGACGCCGGTGCGACCGTGCTGGCGGTGAGCCGAAAGCCTGACTCGCTCGCCGTCGCCCGCGCTCGCGGCGCCCACCACTGCATCGCCATGGACGACCACTGGCGGATCATCGACGAGGTCAGGGCCCTGACCGGGGGCAGGTTGTGCGACGTGGTCATCGAAGCAACCGGCAAGCAATGGCCTCTCGATCTGTCGGCCGAGCTCTGCAAGGAGCGCGGCCGACTCGTGATCGCGGGCTATCACCAGGACGGTCTCCGCCAGGTCAACATGCAACTGTGGAACTGGCGCGGCTTCGATATCGCCAGCGCCCACGAACGCGACCCGGCGGTCTACCTGAATGGCATGCGTCAAGCGGCGGCGCTCGTCGCTTCGGGTCGGCTCGATCCGTCGCCGCTGTTCACCCATGTGCTGCCGCTGTCAGCGCTGGGTCAGGCGCTCGAGCTTACGCGGTCGCGGCCCGATGGGTTTGTCAAAGCGCTGGTGGTGATGCCATGAGCCTGCGCATCCTAATGACCGCCGACACGATCGGAGGCGTGTGGACCTACTGCCTCGACCTTTGCCGCGCCGTGCAAGGCCATGGCGTCGAGTTTCTGCTGGCGACAATGGGCGACCCGCCCAGCAGCCTCCAGCGCACCCAGGCGGCCGAGTTGCCCAACGTTCGGCTCGTGTCGAGCACATGGAAGCTCGAATGGATGGACGACCCCTGGCGCGATGTCGAGCTCGCAGGCCGATGGCTGCAGTCGCTGGCCGACGACTATTCGCCCGATGTCGTCCACCTCAGCAGCTATGCCCATGGCGCGCTCAACTGGAATGCGCCGGTGCTGGTGGTGGCTCACTCGTGCGTCATTTCATGGTGGCATGCGGTGAAGGGCACACCGCCGCCGCCGATGTGGAACCCGTATCGCCATGCCGTGACCCAGGGTCTGCAGCGTGCGTCGCTCATCGTCGCGCCAACACAGGCCATGCTCAGCAGCATCGCAAGGCACTACCCCGACGCCTTCGGCCGGGGCGATGACGCCCTCGACCGAAGCGGCAACGCCTGCGACAACATCGCCCGCGGTGCCCGCGCTCGCGATATCGCCGTTTGCGATGCGGGCACTTGCGATTCCACCGTCTGCGATGCCTGTACCCGCGCTTCCCGCGCCGGCGATGTCGGCGTCAGCAACACAGCGGGCCACGCCATGTCAGACCAGCGCGGCCGCAGCGCCTGTCAGGCAGGCGACATCGACGCCGGGTGCGACGCGCTACGCAGGGCCCGCGTGATCTTCAACGGCCGCGACCCTTCGCTCTATGGCCCGCAAGCCAAGCAGCCGTTCATCCTGTCGGCCGGTCGGCTCTGGGATGAGGCTAAGAACCTCGGCGTCTTGTGTGACATCGCCAGCGAGATCCCCTGGCCGATCAGAGTCGCCGGCCCAACGACCAGCCCCGACGGCCGAACCGTCAGCGCCCGCGGTCTCGCCCTGCTGGGCGCGTTGCCGCCCGCAGCGCTCGCCAGAGAGTTCGCCTGTGCCGCCATCTACGCCCTGCCGGCGCGATACGAACCCTTCGGCCTCTCCGCGCTCGAAGCCGCGATGTCAGGCTGCGCGCTGGTGCTGGGCGACATCCCGAGCCTCCGCGAAGTCTGGGCAGACTCGGCTGTCTACGTCGACCCGCGGTCGCCCGCCGATTGCCGAGACGCGCTCCGTGATCTGATCGCCCACCCGATCCGTCGACAGTCGCTGGCCGACCGCGCCCGCGAGCGGGCCCGCCGCTACACGACCGACGCCATGGGGCTCGCCTATCTGAGCGCCTATCGACAACTGGCCGCCCGCAGGCCCGCCATGCCGCGCACTGCGTCGCCCGCGGGCCCCGCGCTCACACACACCCCGGCGACTCGACTCACCATCCTGTCATGAACATCTCGCTCTTCTATCACTCGCTGCTCTCCGACTGGAACCACGGCAACGCCCATTTCCTCCGCGGCGTCGTCTCCGAGCTGCTGTCGCGCGGGCACGAGGTCACCGTGTATGAACCGCGCGACGCATGGAGCCTGGCAAACCTGCTCAGCGAGCACGGCCCTGGCCCCATACACGAATTCGCCCAGGTCTACCCCGGGCTGGCCGAGCGCGTCGTGCGGTATGACCCGACCGACTTCAGCCCGGCGCAGCTCGACGACGCCGATCTTGTCCTCGTGCACGAGTGGAACGCGCCCGACCTCGTGCACACCGTCGGCCAACACCGCGCCCAGCGCGGCCGATATTGCCTGCTCTTTCACGACACCCACCACCGCGCCGTCACCGATCCTTCGGCCATGGCGCGATACGACCTCACCCACTATGACGGCGTGCTCGCCTTCGGCGACATCCTCCGCAGGATCTACCTCCAGCGCCGCTGGATCGACCGCGCCTTCACCTGGCACGAGGCGGCCGACCCGCGCGTGTTCTATCCCCGGCAGGCCGACCACGACGCGGGTGACCTCGTGTGGGTCGGCAACTGGGGCGACGACGAGCGGACGGCCGAGCTACACGAGTTTCTGCTCACGCCCGTGCAGACGCTGGGCCTGCGTGCCCGGGTCTTCGGCGTTCGCTACCCCGATGCCGCCCGAGCCGCTTTGCGCGACGCGGGCATCGACTACGGCGGCTGGCTGCCCAACTTCGCGGCGCCGGGCGTTTTCGCCCGCTATGGCGTGACGGTCCACGTGCCGCGCAGGCCTTATGTCCAGGCGCTCCCGGGCATACCCACTATCCGCGTGTTTGAGGCGCTCGCCTGCGGCATGCCGCTGGTCTGCTCGCCATGGGATGACGCCGAGCGGCTTTTCGAGCCCGGCCGCGATTTTCTCACCGCGCGTGACGGACCGGAGATGACGCAGCAACTCGCCCGCGTCGTCACAGACCGCGCCCTGGCCCGCCGGCTCGCCGACCACGGCCGCGCGACGATCCTCGCCCGCCACACCTGCGCACACAGGGTTGACGAGTTGCTGTCCATTCAACAGGCCGTCGTCGCCGAGCCGCGCCCGCGTCACAGGCCGATGACCCTCACAAGCGGGAGATCATCATGAACATCGCCTTCTTCGGCTCCAGCCTCGTCAGCGCCTACTGGAACGGCGCCGCCACCTACTACCGCGGCATGCTCCGCGCGCTGCATCAACGCGGACACCAGATCACCTTTTACGAGTCCGACGCGTTCGGCCGCCAGCAGCACCGCGACATGCCCGACCCGGATTACGCTCGCGTGGTCGTCTACCCAGGCCAAGGCGAAGCCGGCGTCCTTGCCTGCCTCGACCGCGCCCGCAGCGCCGATCTGGTCATCAAGGCCAGCGGCAACGGCGTCTTCGATGAACTGCTCGAAGCCGCGGTGGCGTCGATGGCATCGCCCACCCGACTCGTCGCCTTCTGGGATGTCGACGCGCCCGCCACACTCGAGCGGGTCATCCACAACACCCAAGACCCCTTCAGAACCTGCATCCCCCGGTATGACGTGATCTTCACCTACGGCGGCGGCCAGCCCGTGATCGACGCCTATACCCGGCTCAACGCGCGGCAGTGTGTTCCGATCTACAACGCACTCGACCCGATCACCCATCACCCCGTCACGCCCGACGCGGCGCAGCACGCTCGGTTCGCCGGCGATCTGGCGTTGCTGGCCAACCGCCTGCCCGATCGCGAAGCGCGCATCGATGCGTTTTTCTTCAAGCCCGCCGACCGGCTTCCGAAGAAACGATTCCTCCTGGGCGGCAGCGGTTGGGACGGCAAACCGATGCCGCCGTCGGTCACCCCGCTCGGTCACGTCTACACCCGCGACCACAACGCGCTCAACTGCGCGTCGCTCGCCGTGCTCAATGTCCACCGCGACTCCATGGCCCGCTACGGCTTCTCCCCTGCAACCCGCGTCTTCGAAGCCATCGGCGCCGGCGCCTGCATGATCTCCGACGCCGCCCCCGGGCTCGAATCGTTCTTCACCCCCGGCGAAGAGATCCTGCTGGCATCGAGCGGCGACGAGGTCACCGAGTTGCTCGCTTCGCTGTCGCCGCTGCGGGCCGCCCGCATCGGGCAGGCCGGTTACCGCCGTTGCGTGGCGCACCACACCTATGCACACCGCGCCGAGCTCTTCGACAAGACCATGGGCGTGCTCGGCGCTTCGCGATCCGTCCGCCCACGCCCGACACCGCCCGTTGGGCCCTCGCCCGTGGCGGTCGGCGCACGTTGATCCTGCTTCCACCCAATGCCATTCGCTGGCACCCGGACCCTTTCCATGACACTCGCCGATCATCATCCCGCCCACCCGCCAGAGCTGACGCCCTCGCCGCTGCGCATCGTGATCATCGGGCTGTCGATCACCAGTTCGTGGGGCAACGGCCACGCCACCACCTACCGCGGGCTGGTCCGTTCCCTCACCCGGCGCGGCCACGACGTTCTGTTTCTCGAACACGACAAACCGTGGTACGCCGCCAACCGCGACATGCCCCGGCCGCCTTTCGGGCGGACCTGCCTCTACCAGTCGATCGATGACCTGCGCGCTCGGTTCAGCCACGAGGTCCGCGATGCCGATGCCGTCGTCGTCGGCTCTTATGTGCCCGAAGGATCGAGCGTCGGCCAGTGGGTCACCGGCCTCGCCCGCGGCGTCACCGCGTTCTACGACATCGACACGCCCGTCACCCTCGCAGCCCTCGACCGCGGCGACTGCGAATATCTCTCGCCCAGCCTCATCCCGCGATACGACCGCTATCTCTCTTTCACCGGCGGACCAACCCTCCGGTTGATCGAGCGCCGCTACGGCTCGCCGCGCGCGCTTCCGCTTTACTGCTCGTTCGACCCCGACCTCTATCACCCCTGCACAGATCGACCTCGGCCCGCCGCCCGCTGGGCGTTGGGTTATCTCGGCACCTACTCGCCCGACCGCCAGCCCACCGTCGATCGCCTGCTCCTGCAACCGGCCAGACGACTGGCCGACCGGCGCTTTGCGGTCGCCGGGCCGCAATACCCGAGCGATATCGACTGGCCTCCCGACGTCGATCGCATCCACCACATCGCGCCCGCCGGCCACCGCGGCTTTTACTGTGATCAGCGCTTCACGCTCAACGTCACCCGCGCCGACATGATCCGCGCAGGCTGGTCGCCCAGTGTCAGGCTCTTTGAGGCGGCCGCGTGCGGCGTGCCGATCATCTCCGACCACTGGGAAGGTCTGACCGATTTCTTCACCCCAGGCATCGAGATCATCACCGCATCAACGCCGCACGATGTCATCGCGGCCCTCGTAGACATGCCCGATCACCAGCGCCACGCCATCGCGTCGGCCGCCCGGGCCAAATCCCTGTCCTGTCACACCGCCGATCACCGCGCCGCCGAGCTCGAGGGCTATTTGCTGGCCGCCCTTGCCGAGGGAGACCGACGATGACCCGCGCCGCGCCGGCCGATGACAACAAGCACCTCTGCGAAAACATCCGCGCGCTGGGTCCGTGGTTTCACAACCTCCACCTGCCCGGCGGCGTGCAGACCTGTCCGGATCACTGGCTGGGCGATTTTCCCGCCTTCAAGTGGCGTGAGCTTTCGCCGCATCTCCCGTCCGATCTTGCGGGATGGTCGTGCCTCGACATCGGCTGCAACGCCGGCTTCTACAGCTTTGAGCTCGCCGCCCGCGGCGCGACGGTGCTGGGCATCGATGTCGATGAACGCTATCTCCGCCAGGCCCGGTGGGCCGCCCGAACACTCGGCGTCGCGGAGCGGGTCGAGTTCAGGCAGATGCAGGTCTACGACCTCGCCCGCCTGCCCGAGGGCCTGCGGTTCGACCTGGTCTTGTTCATGGGCGTTTTCTATCACCTCCGCTATCCGATGCTCGGGCTCGACCTCGTCGCGCAGCGCACGCGTCGCCTGATGGTCTTTCAGACCCTCACCGCGCCCGGCTCGGCCGAGCACACCGGCACCGCCGGCGTCGGCTTCCTCGAGCGCGACAGGCTCGCCGAGCCCGGCTGGCCGACCATGGCCTTCTTCGAACACGGCTTCGCGGGCGATCTCACCAACTGGTGGGCGCCCAACCACGCCGCCTGCATGGCGATGCTGCGCACCGCCGGGCTTCGTGTCATCGGCAACCCCGCCCACGAGGTCTACCTAGCCCAGCCCGACCCCGATCGCCCTTCCGCGGTCGCCACATGGGATCGCGCTCAGCTCGATGCCGCCGTCGGACGCCCGCGCAACCACAGTTGATCATGCCCCCATCGACCCCCACATCCTCATCAACGCCACACCGCCACCCCGCGGCCCCCTCTCGACTCGACCCATCACACCCTGCTCGATCTCCCCACGCCACCGGCCAAAGCCTGCGCGACCGCCTCGGCGTCTGTCAGTGGTTTCACTTCGAAGACCACGCCGCGATCGATCGCGCCGCTCACGCGCTGGCCGACCTCAACATCCGCCATCTGCGCACGGGCATCTCGTGGGCCGACTACCATCGGCCCGGCGGGCCCGCCTTCTATCGCCGCCTCTTCGATACGCTGCGCACGCTCGACCTGGTCCTCCTGGTTTCCGTATGGCACACGCCGCCCAGTCTCGCCGAGAACGGCGCGTGCAACGGCCCGCCCCGTCGCCTGCGTGATTACGCCGACTTCATCGACACCGTTCTCGACGCCCACGGCCAGGACATCGCCGCGCTCGAGCTGTGGAACGAGCCCAACAACCGCTACAAGTGGGATTTCCCCGGCTGCGACCCGCGCTGGTCCAAGTTCGCCGAGATGCTCGGCAGCGCCGCTTACTGGGCGCGGCAGCGCCGCGTCACCACCGTCCTGGGCGGCATGATCCCGGTCGACCCCCACTGGCTCGATCTCATGCACCACGCGGGCGTGCTGCAATACATCGACGTCGTCGCCATCCACGCGTTTCCGGGCATGTGGTTTCCCCACCACCCCAACTGGGACTGGCAATCACACTGGACCAGCTGGGCCGACAAGCTCGACTCCATCCGCCCCGCCGCCCGCGGCCGGCCGATCTGGGTCACCGAAACCGGCCTGGCCACATGGGATCTCGCGCTGCAACGCGTCGCCAAGTACGAACTCCAGGAACACATGCTCCGCACAGTGGCCGACGCCATCACCGCGCCCGGCCCGCAGACCATCGACCGCTCCACCCGCTTCTACTGGTATTCGCTCATCGACCTCGACCCCCACCGCGAAGCGATCGAGGGCTTCCACGTCGACGAAAACGAATACCACATGGGCCTCATCGACCCCCACGGCCACCGCAAATCCGCATACCACCTGTTCAAGCACCTGGTTTCCAGCGGCGCGGGCACGCATTCCGCTCGCTAGGCAGGGCGCGTGATCGCCCGTTTCCAGTCACCGACTCGCACCGCCCCGCCCTCGCCCTGCGAAATCAGTGTTCCGTAGGCCTCCTCGATTCCCGCGGCTGCAGCACAATCCGCATGCGTCTTGATTGAACGACTGACTTGAAGCTCGGGCGACAATTGACGAAACGGCCCGCGGGGACAATTCCGCCGCGGGCCGCAAACTAATCTGCCAGTCGCTGCGGCAGGCACTCGCGGAGTCACAAACAACCGCGAGCCAAACCGCCGATCCATCTGACAGTCATTTCAGCAAATCCGAGTTCACGCGCGGCGACGGCGTCCCAGCAGCAGGACCGCCGACGCAGCAGGCAGTGCGGCTGCCGGCTCGGGAACGACCGGATCGGGCGCGATGCTGTAGCGGAAGTTGGGGCCGCTGTAGGCCGAATCTTCAACGACATAGCCGCCGTCGGGGAACGCCAGCCCACCGGCATCGGCATAGCGTGAAGAAAACTCGCCGGCCACGAAGTCGGTCGTGTTGAACACCGGGCTCGGCGAGCCTTCCGGATTGCGATAGAAGTCGCCGCTGCCAGGAGCGAAGACTGCGCCCACCCTGTAGAACTCGCCCGCGGTCAGTGTCACCGCGGTAGGCAGGTCAACAAACACATAGCGCTCGCCCGGGCCCGTTCCGGCGGGCAGCGTCAGGTTGGTGACCAGCGCGCCTGCGTCCGTCCAGATGGCAACGGGAACATCGGAAGCCAGGCCCCCGGCCTTGGTGCCGAAGTTGCCATCGATGTTGATCGCGCCGAGCGCCTCGACCAGCAGGTCTTCGCTGCCGACCTGAAAGCGGAAGCCGACCGAATTGGCGAACTGCGAAACACCGCCGGTCGACTCGACTTCGACAATGACCGCGGCCGGAACCGCCGAGACCGCGCCCAGCGTTGCGGCGCTGATCGCGCCGGTGCACAGCAGATTCTTCAGTGCAGACATGTTCACGATCCTCCTTAGGAAGTGCCCGCCTGCGCGGAACGCCGCGCCGTCGGGATACACGAACTTTACCCCACGCTGACAGAACGCCCATGCCGGATAGCATCATTTTTTTGACCGCAATGCTCATCCTGCCGATCATTTCAGACATGAAGCGCAGCCGCACAGCAACAGGCCCGACTGAGCTGATGCTCACCGGCGACTCACTCAAATCGCTCGACGACGCCGGTCTGACCGCCGTCGGTGCGATGGCCGTCCCCCCCGGCTACACCGGCGTCCTCCCCGAAACCGCAGGCGAAACCCTCATCTATGTCTCCTTCGGCGAAGGCACACTCGCGCCCGCCGATGCCGACCCGGTCAAGGTCCGTGCCGGAGACGCCTATGCCCTTGCCGGCGGCTCGGTCGCCGTGGCCAGCGGCACGCGCGGTTGGTGGCGATTCGCGTGGCTCTGCACCCGCAAGCCGTTCCTGATCTCGACCGCAACCGACCGCCTTCGCCTCGAGGACGACCCCGAGTTCATGCACCACCTCATCCTCGCGACAATCTACGAGACTTACCGCCGCGGACGAGCCGCTGTCGTCGCGGGCCTGGCAACGGCACTTGGCGCAGCCCTTCGCGCCCGCTCCGGCGAACCCGGCGCCGACTCCCGTCGCCCGCTCGCGGCCATCTGGATAACCGTTGAACGAGACTTGGCGCGCCCCTGGACGCTGCCCGATCTGGCCGACATCGCAGCAGTCAGCGTGCCCCAGCTCAACCGGCTCTGCCAGAGTCAACTCGACCGCTCGCCCATGGAGCAGGTCGCCCACCTTCGCATGGTCCGAGCCGCGCAGCTCCTTCGCAGCGGCACCGCCAATGTCGAAGCCGCAGCCCAGAGCGTCGGCTACGGCTCGACCGCCGCGTTCTCCCGCGCCTTTCTCCGCGTGTGGGGACACCGACCCAAGGCATACCAACTGCGTGGTCTGCCGCATTACACCGCCGATCATGCGACAAACCGCCGTCGCCGCCCCGCAGACTCGGCTCAACCGCCCGCGGGCGATTTCGCCCGGCCACAGGACACCGCGTCGCTGCTCGCCACATCGTCACGGCCGCCCGCGCAAGAAGCCGACCACGCCGCCCTGCCATGGCCGACCCGAGCTGACACCCGCCGCTTCCGCCCGATCTCGCTCGAAAGGTTCTGCAACCGCACCATCGGCGGCACAGCCCGCGGACAATGGATCGCCGACAAGCCGTTCCCACCGATCCAGCGGCCCCGGCTGCTGGTCCACCATGTGCCTTACCTCGTTCCCCCGCGCGCCGACGGCCATGGCATGATCGTCCTCCGCAGCGAGCGAACCGACGATGATTCGGGCGCAGCCACGCTGCCGCGGATGGTGCGCATCCCGATCGGCATGCAGGTGTCGAGCCTGTTTTTCCTCCACGGCTGCGCGTGGGTCGCCGCAACCGATTCCATCGCGCAATACCGCATGATGTGCGGGAGGGACGTGCTGGCCCGCGTGCCGGTGGTGGCGCTGGGGCCGGCGCTGCCCGCACAGGCTGTCGCCGTGGGCGCTATCCTCCAGGACTGGTATTCGTCATATCAGCCCTTCACCACCGACCACGTCCGCCCGGCATTCTTCCACGGCCGCCGCGGAAACGCCGAACAGCACGGCACGCTCTATGTCTATCGCTGGGTCAACCCCACGCCGCAGCGGAGGGTCGATCTCGTCGAAGTCGTCGCCCGGCGAGGCAGCCTTACGCCTTTAGCGCTTGTCGGTCTGACGGCCCTGCCAGCGTCGGCTTGAGCAGCCGCGCCGCCTGATCGAGCGTCAAGGCGTGCCGCGGCACGCACGCGCCCGACGCCACGTAGGCCGCAAGGCTCGCCCGCATCGCCCGCGCCGCGGGCCGATTCTTCAGATCGCTCGAAAGGTCCATCGAACACAGCACGACCGGCACACCGTCGATCTTTGCCTCGAGCACGAACGCAAGCCGCCGCGACTCAAACCACGTGTGAATCGGCTGCACGATCGGCCGAAGCCCCGGCGGCAGTTCGTCAACCACCATGACCGCCGCGCCCTGGTAGAGCTCCCACCACTGCCAGTCCGAATGACCGGCCGTCGGAAAGCCCGCCAGCGCAGGGTGGGCCGGGTCGCACACATGCCCAAGCGTGTGCGGCGCCTGCCCCTTGGGGTGCTCGTCGTCGATCGTCCACACGGTATTCCAGAAAATGCTCGAAAACCCGGGATTCACACCGTGATTCTCCACGGCCGGCGGATCCAGCAGAATCAGCCTCGCGTGACGCCCGCCCGAGCCGACGATTCCGTCGCCGCGCAGCGCCGCCCTCAGTTCGTCAGCACTGCGCACAACGAGCGCCGCGTCGCCATCGCCGCCCGTCTTTCCGTCGGCGGCCGGGAACACCCACACGCCCCAGTCGTTCTCATGACCGAGCCCCTCAATCAGCGCCCTAAGTCTCAGCGCCACCGGCTTATCAATGGGAGGCAGGGTTAGCGACACCATCCCGACGGCGTGCAGCCCACCAGTCAGATCGACCGGCTCCGTCCGCCCCTGAGCAATGATCTCACCGTCATCGCGCTCGATCCGCCACACGATCCTTGCCGCCCCGATCGGCTGCGGACCGTAATGCGCAACCTCGAGCGCCGCCACGAATGTCTCGCCGGTTGACAGGATGCGCCTGGGCATCCTGGCCAGCACAACCGTGTCACTGCAGAACCGCCTGAACAACTCGGGCGTGACGTAGGGCTTGTCGTCCCAATGGGCATCGATGCAGCCCACCAGCGCCGTGCCCTGGCCTGGAAAATCGTTGAGGCCCAGCAGGTGAAAGCCGCCGAAGCCGGGCGTCCGCAGCGCCGACTCGATCTCTTCTTTGTAGCACAACAGCTGCAAATACCCGGAGGCCTTGAGAAACGCGCCAGCCTGATCGCCCATCTGCGCGGCCTCCAGCAGGTCGCGGAAGATCTCGTGGTTCCGTGCCTTGAGAAAACACCCGTCGTACTTCGCGATCTCATCGAAGTTGGGAAACACGCACCACTCTCCGATCTCGTGGCTGATCACCGGCTGGGTCGGATACCTCGCCACAAACTCACGATAGTCCGTGCATGTCTCCGGCGGCAGCCCGTTGATCCGCGAGTTCAGCTCGTCGCCCCACCGTTGAATACGCGGCGTCGGCGTCACGTGGAACTGACTCTCGGCAATCTCGGGCCATCCCGACGCACACGTATACAACCGCCGACCGTCATAGGCCTTCATCGTTTCCGTCCATCCTGCCAGATATTCCTTGTGCGCCGGCCCCGACGGCTCATTGCCGTAAGCCATGAACACGAACGACGGATGATTGCCATAGCAGTCGATGATCCGCTTCGACTCTTCGATAAGAAAAGCGTCCAGCGGCTCGCCATCGCCCACCTGCGCCCAGGCGGGGCCCTCAATCTGGAGGTAGAGACCCAGTTCATCGGCCGCGTCGAACGCAGCCTCGGGCGGACACCACGAGTGAAACCGCAACACGTTGAGCCCGTGCGCTTTACACTGCCGTACGATCCGCCGCCAGGACTCAATGTCGGTCGCCGGATAGCCGGTCTTTGGAAACACCGCGCATTCCAGCGTGCCGCGCACGAACAGCGGCCGCCCGTTGAGCGTGAATTGCGTTCCCTTCACCGCGATCTCGCGCAAGCCGATGCGCAGGTCGCGCCGGTCGCTCACGCCCTCGCCGCTGAGCACGACAGCGACGCGATGCAGCGTCGGTGTCGATGTATCCCAGAGGCCGGCAGTCTCGCCCAGCGCGCAGACCAACTCGATCACCCGTGTTTCCCCGGCCCGCATCACCGCTTCCTGCCGCTGGCCCATCGAGCTGACTGTCGCCGACACCGCCCTGACCGCCGTGACCCTCACGCGCAGCTTGACCGCCCGTTGCGTCACCAGGGGCGTCGCATGCACGGCGTCGATCCATGCATCGTCGCGCGTCGTAATGCCGACGCTGCCGACAATGCCGTTCCAGTTCGTTTGCGTGTGGTCCGAGACGCTGTGTGCGTCGCGACCCACCGGCAGCGAGATCCGATTGTCGACTCGGATCTTGAGCCGGTGCGTCCCTGCGGTCAGCCGCCCCAGCTCATACGCGTGCGGCACGCACAGGCTGTCGCGCTCGCCCAGCGGCGTTCCGTCCCACCACGCCTGCGTGACCCAATGCGCCCGCTCGAGCGTCAGCCGCGCCAGCTTGCCCCCCGCTGCCGCGGGCACCTCCACATCCCGCTCATACCACGCCACGCCGGTGTAGTACCGCTCGGGCTGCAGCCACATCGGCACCTTCACCTGCCCCGGCCGGCGATAGCACTCATAGCTCGGATGGTCGAAAAAATCCGCGTTGCGAATCAGCCCCGCCCACGGCGTCTCCATCGTGATCGGATCGCCGAATCCCTGCTGCTGAAGCGACCCTGGCAGCTTCACGGCCTGCCCGGGTTGCTCTTGTGAAGCGCTGCACGCGCCCGTGCGGTCCAGCACCAGCCGCCACTCTCCCGATAGATCGATGGTCATATCAGCTCCGTGAAACGCGCTCGCGCCTGCGGCGGCGCGGTTGTTTGTCAGCGACCCCCGACACCGCCAGTTCCAGCAGATCAGCCGCTGTCGCATTCGATGGGTCGCCCGCGAGTACTTCGCGCGCCAGCCTCACCGCCGCCGCGCGCCGGCCCAGTCCGAGCAAAGCCCCCGCCCGCATCACGCGGCACGACTGCGTCTGCCGTCGCTGCAGGTCGTCCTCAAAAATCAACATCGTCGGCAGGCTCGTGGCGAAGTAATCGATCTTCGCAGCCTGGTCCTCGAGCGAGACCGCATATGCTTCAAGCCCTCGAAGCAGCCGCTCGGCCTCGCGCGCCCGCCCGAGCCGTCCGAGCGACAGTGCCGAATACAGCGTCATCTCCGAATAACTCCGCACGCTCATCTCGACAAAGTCACCCCTGAAGTCCGCCGCCTTTCGCCACCAGGCCTCTGCCGACGGGCGATCGCTCAGCGCATCAGCGGCGCACCCGAGCCAGAACCACACATCGCTGCAGTTGGCCAGCGGATGCCGCGATTCGCCAAGGTTTTCGGGCGTCGCCAGCGCCGCCTCAAACCAGCGAAGGGCATCTTGCGCATTCCCCTCCAGAAGCGCGGCCCGCCCCAGCGCCAGGTGGGCGCGCGTGTGCTGCAGGATCGCCACCCCCTCCCCACCCTCCCACGGCTGAAACCGCCGCGAGCCCATCACCGAAACAGCCTCCCCCGCACGCCCCGCGGCGATCAGCAGTGCCGCCAGTTCCAGCGTCAGATCATCCCGTCGGGCTACTAGCTCCTCCGACGCCTCCAACCGCGCCAGGCGTTTGGCCGTGGGTTCGCCCATCCGCCGGGCAAGTTGATCGAGCTCATACAAGACCCTTGCATCACCAGGGATCGCCCGACGCGCCTTTGCATACGCGGCCTTCGCCTTGTCCGCACTGCGCCGAATGTTGAACTGCGCCAGCCCGATGTTGCGCCACAGCGCGCCCTGCTCATCCGGTGTCAATGCCGCCGCCCGCCGCGATGCCCGATCCCACAGGGTGATCGCCTCCTCGTGCCGCCTGCGGTCGTAGAACGCGTAGCCCAGCAGCATTGCCGCCCGTGGGTCGTTCGGTTCGACCGTCAGCGCCCACTCGAGCGCCGCCAGTTCTTCCAGCCGCGACGGGAAGCAATAGTCAACCGGTGCTCGCCGCGCCTGCTCAAGTGCACTGCGGCTCTGAGACTCGCGACCCGCCCGGGCATGACACAGCGCCGTCAGATACCATCGCATCGGCCCGGAGCCATCCGGCGCATTCCAGCGAACAGGCAACGCCTCGCCAGCCGCCAGCACATCGACCGCCTCGTCCCAGGCGCCCACCGACATCAGCTCGACTGCCACATCAATCCGCGTCGGTCCGTCTATCTCGGCGGCCTCCCACTCGCCGGGCTTCGTGCCCGGCCCACGCCGCGCT
>CAZBOE010000027.1:0-19079 GCA_964493365.1 uncultured Tepidisphaeraceae bacterium
GTCTGCGTGCGCAGGAGCAGGGCGCTGCCCTCGTCGTCGGAGCGGACACCGGGCTGGGCGGCGGCAGCTTGCGCGACGCCGCGCTGCAGGTAGAAGTTATCGAGCGGGTCGCGCGCCGGGTGGCTGGCGGGAATGTTGAGGGCGACGAAGTTGTGAAACTCGTCCTCCACCTCCGGCCCCGAGGCGACAGCGAATCCCATCCTTCCGAAGAGGTCGGTCAGCTCATCGATGACCTGCATGAGGATGTGGTGTCGGCCGATCCGCGGCGCGACGCCCGGCTCGGTGAGATCGACACCGGCGGCGGCGCCATCGGATTCGAGCTCGGCCTTTCGTGCCTCGAAGGCGGCGGTGATCTGGTCTTTGACGGCATTGACCCGTGCGCCGACCGCGGGCTTTTCGTCTTTCGCCACTTTGCCCAGCAGGGGCATGAGGTTTTTCACCGCGCCCTTGGTGCCCAGGTATTTGATGCGGAACGACTCCAGCGCGTCGCCCGATGAGACGGCGGACAGGTCGGAGGTGGCCTGGTCGAGCACCTGCTGGATCTGGTCGAGCACTTCCTGAGACATCCGTCGCGGCTCCGCAAAGTGGATTGCCCTTGGAGCAAAGCGCCGTGGGCGTTAGCATTTCAGCAGGTGGGGATTGTGCGTGAGGGCGGGCCGACGTCAACCGGACACCACCCCCAGAGCAATACCTCGACGGTGCCTGCAGAAACCCGGGCGAACCCAATGGACCTATCAAAGCTCCCGCGCCTGTCGGAAAGCCCACAGCCACCCAAGCCGGCAGAACTGCCCGCCACGCCCATGGGCGACGCCGGTGCATCGGCCGGGCGAAACGCGGCCGGGCGGGGGGCGCACTCGGACATTCGCTACGCGCAGCCGCCCGAACCGGGCGTGGCGGCCGAGGTCTGGATCGCCGCGTTCCTGGGGATCATTTTTGTCGCGATGGGGTTTCGGTTCGTCCGCTGGGCGACCGCGACGGTGTCGGGGCAGACCTTTGACACCCAGACCACCTGGACGACCGGGCCCAATGCCGGCCAGATGGTGAACTATTGGGATCTAGCCGGGTATTCGGCGTACACCGACATGGCGGTGTTTCTCTTCGGGCTCGCGGTGCTCTTCGAGGCAGCGGTGCTGGCGCTGGTCCGCGGCACGGCGGTCTGGCAGCAGACGCTGCTGCTGGTCGCGCTGGTCGTCGCGGCGACGGCCACGGTGGTCAACCTGGCCCAGGCCCGGTCCATGACGAGGTAGCCGTAGAGGGCGCTGACCATCATGAGCGCCGGCGGCGGGCTCCCGCTGCTGTCGCTGCTGGCGACCGCCTTCGGCGGATATCTCGCGATGCGGCTCTGGCAGCAGTGGGCGTGGGCGAGTGGCTGGGGGCGGACCCCGTTGCCGCGGACCCCCATGTCCGGCGGGTAGCCGCCTTGTGCCGCCCCTCAGTCGAACGATGGCTTGTCAGCCGGGGCGGATCGGGTTAGTCTCTCAAGCAATACATTCCTCTCTTTCGGCAGGATGGTGGACATGAAGGCGCTCCTGAAGTTTGGTGTGGTGTCGGTGATCGCTCTGGCCGCGACGGGCTGCGCCCGGCCTTGGGAAGTCGGCTATACGCCGGCCTATACCACCAAGGAACGCTTTCAGCAGATCGCTCGCAACTGGGACATGGAAGGCAAGCAGTCTCAGGACGACCTCGACTCGCTGCTGATGCTGCGTCCGGTCAGCCAGTTGACGATCTGGCACATCCGCTGAACGGCAGTCTCACCCGCCCGACATGACTGACCCGCTCGCCGTCGGCGGCCTGCCGCGGCGATAGCGGTTGTCTTCGCACCTCGCCGAGCTCATCGACCTGCGCTTCGCGAAGCCCATGCTGCGACATTTGTCTGTCATCTGACATGGCCTGAGTATGGGCGGGCCTTGGTATGCGCGGGCTTTGGTATGGGCGGGCCCGGGCATGACCGGCCGCCTTGTCGCGGCCGAAGCGGGACAAGCTTGTACCCATGCCCTACACTGCGTCCGCCTCCGGTGAGGGCGGCGGTGCCATGTTATTCCTCCAATCAGTTGCGTCTTCCAGATATCTCCGGTCGTTTCGGACACGCTATCAGGCCTACATGGTCAGGGCGTCGTATCGGCACGAGATGCGCTCGGCCGCGACGTTTCCGCTGGCTTCGTCGCTGGCGGAAGGGGCGTTTGCCGGGGTCATCGCGACCAAGGCGTTCGGGGCGTCGGCGGTGCTGCTGGCGGTGATCACCGCGGCCCCGATGTTCGGCAACGTCATGGCGCTGCTCTGGGCTGAGGCGGCACGCGGGCGGCGCAAGGTGCCGATGGTCAACCTCCTGCAGACGGGGGTGGTGATTCTGATCGCCTCGGTGGCGCTGTGCGGGCTGTTGCCCCAGGCGTGGGCGGGCTGGCTCTTTGCGCTGCAGGTGGTGGGCGTGCGTGTGCTGGCCAGCGGGATCGTGACGATCCGCTCGACGATCTGGCGCGCCAACTACCCCCGTCACATCCGCGGGCATGTCACCAGCCGGATCTCGGCCGTCGGCACGTTTGTGCTGGCGCTGACGACCTTCATCGGCGCCAAGCTGCTCGACGCCGACCCGTGGGCGTTTGTGTATCTGTATCCGACCGCCGCGCTGGCGGGGGTGGTGGGGATCGTCCAGTTCTCGAAGCTGCGTGTGCGGCGTGAGCCGCTGCTGCTGCGCGAAGAGCAGATGCTCTCGGCGCCGGTGCCCGATGACCTCTCGCTGACCGACGAGAGCAACGTGCTCAACTATCAGCCGGACGGCCGAGAGCCGGAGAGTCGGGAGCGCGGGAGCCAAGAGGGGGGCGGCCCCGAGCAGGACGGGGCACAGGGCGGCGCGGGCCGCATCAAGCGGCTGGGGCTTGTCGGGCTGGTTCGGCAGGCTTACCAGGTGTTGCGCGACGACCCCGATTTTCGCACATACCAGCGGTGGCAGATGATCAGCGGGTTCTCGTTCATGATGATGGCGCCGTCGGTGGTGTTCATGGTCAGCCGCGAGATGACCGACCCGAAGACCCAGTATGTCCTCGCGACGCTGGTGGTGCAGATCATCCCGCTGGTGACGGCGCTGATCGCGACGCCGCTGTGGGCGCCGCTGTTCGACCGGGTGCACGTGACGCGGTTTCGCGTGGTGCAGGGATACAACTCGATCCTGTCGATGGCGGTGGTGTTTACCGGGGCGATCGCGGGCGCGGCGTGGGGCGACCCGCCGGCGGCGCTGGGCATCGTGGCGCTGGGGCTCGTGCTGGTCGGCATCTCCAACGCCGGCGGAAACCTCGTGTGGAATCTCGGTCACAACGAGTATGCGCCGCCCGAGAAATCGTCGCTGTACATGGGCGTGCACGTCATGCTCACCGGGCTGCGCGGATGTCTGGCGCCGTTTCTGGGCACGTTTCTCTACACAAGTGTGATGGGTCGGTGGGTCTTCGCCGCCTCGACGCTGCTGATGATGACCGCGGTGGCCGGGTTCATGGGGATGAACCGGGCCTACCGCGCGAAGCAGGCGGGCATGCAAGCGACATCGGCATAGCCCTCTCGGCGGCGCCCGCACGGCAGGGCGGTGCAAGCGACGCCAGAACACGTCGTTGCATCAGCGTGTGCCATGGCGAGATGGAGCATGAAACGTCCAACAGTCCGCCTCAGCGCAAGCTAGAGCGGTGGGCTGCTCGCGAGCAGCAATTTCGTCGAGACAGCCGACACGTCAGCCGATCCACGCGGCGAGCGAATTCGCCTCACTCGAACACGAGGCAGACCTTGCCGGTCTGGCCCTTGTCGGCCAGGTCGTAGGCCTTGGCGGCCTCCTGCAGCGGCAGGCGGTCTGTGCAGGTGATGTCGGGGTGAATCTGCCAGCGGGCGAGGTGTTCGACGAGGTCTTCGAGGCGCTTGAGCGAAGTGACCCACGAGCCGATCAGCGTGATCTGCGGGTGGATCAGCAGGGGCGAGACCGCGAACTCGACGTTGTTGCCCTCGCCCACATAGACACAGCGGCCCCAGTGGCGCGTGCCCTGTAGCGCCAGCAGGCGGGCGGAGGGGGCGCCCGAGCAGTCGATCGCGACTTCGCAACCCTTGTTGTTCGTGGCGTCGAGGATGTGACGCAGGGCGTTGTCGTCGGCAGCGAAGGTGTAATCGCACAGGCCGAGCTTCTCGGCCAGGGCACGGCGGGCGGGCGAGGGGTCGATGCCGATGACGGGCCTGGCGCCCATCGCCCGGCCGAGCTGAGCGGCCGCCAGTCCGACCGGCCCGAGCCCGGTGACCAGCAGGCGGTCGTTGCCGCCGAGCTGTGCGCGGCACAGCGCCTCATACGCGGTGCCGGTGCCGCAGGCACACAGCGCGCCGTCGACATACGTGAGGCTGTCGGGCAGCAGGATGCAGTTGTTTTCTTCGACGAGGATGTACGGGGCGTGGCCGCCGTTGCGCTGCCAGCCGTAGGCGGCGCGCGAGGTGTCGGAGCAGGAGATCATGTAGCCGTGGCGGCAGTCTTCGCAGACGCCGCAGCCGCTGATGTGATAGACGACGACGCGGTCGCCCGTCTTGATCCGCTTGCACCCGGGCCCGACCTCGGCCACCTGCCCGCACGGCTCGTGACCGGCGATGGTGCCCGGCTGATAGCCCTCGGGACCTTTGCCGAGGTGGGCGCGATAGATGGCGCGGATGTCGCTGCCGCAGATCGACGACGCCTTGGTGCGGAGCACGACCTGCCCGTGACCGGGCTTGGGGACCTCAAACTCCTTGAACTGCACGGTGCTGTTGCCCGGCAGGACGACGCCTTGCATGGTGGCCATGTTGGTTCCTTTGGCGGGTGAAGATACCTGTATCGTTGATCGATCGCGGAAAGGGCGGGGCGCTTACGGAGGGGTGACTTCGCCCGAAAGGTCCCAGAGGTCTTCCCATGTCTGGCCTTCTTTCCAGAGGAAGACCTGGCCCTTGATCAGCCGGCAGTTGCGGTCGATCTGGGCGATCTCGCCCATCTCCTGCTCGCTCAGGGGCGGCGTCGTGCTGCAGCGCAGGTTGGCGATGTAGTTGGCGCGGGTGACCGAAAACGGTATCGGCACCTGGCCGCGCTGCATCGCCCACTTGATGCACAGCGTCGCGGGGTGGATACCGTGCCGCCGGGCGATCCGCACGATCACCGGGTCTTCGATGTCGGTGGTGTCGTCGGCGGTGCGGTCGCGGTCGGGCCGCTTGGGCGAACCGACCGGCGAATACCCGATCGGGACGATCCCGTTCTGACGCACATAGTCGAACAACTGCGGCTGCTGGAAATGCGGGTGGAGCTCCATCTCGTTGGCCGCCGGCTTGATCCGGGCATCGCGGAGGATCAGCTTGAGCTTGGGGATCGTGACGTTGGACGTGCCGATGTGGCGGACAAGCCCGCGGCTCACCAGCCGCTCCATCTGCGACCACGTCTTCATGAACGCGTCGTGTATGTAGGGCTTGGCGTCGGGCGCACGCGAGCCGACCGTGCAGCCCGGCGGATGGTGGTTGGGGAACGGCCAGTGGACCAGGTAGAGATCGAGGTAGTCGAGCTGGAGGTCTTTGAGCGACTTCTCGCACGAAGCCTCGACGGCGCCGTGCATGTCGTTCCAGACCTTCGACGTGACCCACATCTCCTCGCGGCGGATCACGCCCGAACGAAGGATCGCGGAGAAAGATTCTCCGATTTCTCTTTCGTTGCCATAGACGCTGGCACAATCGAAGTGGCGATAGCCCGAGGCGGCCGCGTCGAGCACCGCCGACGCGATCTGCGCGGCGTTAAACCGGTCGCTGCCGAACGTGCCAAGCCCGACAGCGGGCATCTTCGCGCCCGAACCGAGGGTGACTGCGGGAACAAGGGCGGGATCAACACCGTCTCCAGCCAGACGGAAGGCGGGCGCGGTCATTCGGATAGCACCTTTCGCGATTGACAAAGGCGTTTCCCCGGCGGGTGATCTGCGCGTCAGGTGGACGAACCACCAGGCAAACACGCCCCGGGAAACGTCAACTTATTCGTGAGCAACACGTGGGCGAGCGTGATGGCCAAGTTGGCAACACTTGCCTCGATTTTTACATCCTGTTTGAGGCGGTGGCAAATGCAGGCTCGGTTGCGATAGGCTGACTTCATGTTCGATGAACCCGATGAGAATCCGGGCAGGGCGATCGACCCGAGGCAACGCGCCAAGGACAAGGTCGAAGAGATACTTGTCTACACCGAGCTGGCGGCGGTCTTTGAAGGCACATGGAAGTTCGACGCGCAGGTCAGGCCCGACCTGCCCCCTGAGATCGCCCGCGGCGTGCAGAAGACCGTCGCGACGCTGGCGAAGAAGCGGATGGACGGCATGCCCGTGCTCGACGGCTCGGCGTCGGACGAAGCGCGGGCGCTGCTGCTCATGCCCAGGGATCGCGACCTGGCGACGGGCGACTACTACGTCTACCGCCGCCCGGGCGAGGTGATGGTGCTGCGGTGGCTTGCGGGTGATGAGGTTGAGACGTTCTACCACCGGTTCCAGGCCCATTTCGACGCCGCCCTCGAGGGATACATCGAAGACGAGCGATCGGCGTCGGGCTGGAAAGACGACCCCTCGACCACGGCGTATCTCGACGCACTGGCCGAGACGAAACTCAGCATGTCTGACCGCTATCTGCGGCAGATCATCCGCGACCACCGCGTCTACGTGATGTCGACCCTGGCCGCCGACGAGCTCGACATTACCTACCTGTGTGAACAGGTCATGCGCATCGACTCGGCTGAGCTTGTGGGCCAAAGCAGCCGGCCAGCGGACGGGTTGACCGACGATGGGGCAACCGACGGCGTAGCCGAATTCGGTGCGACCGAGTCGGACCGCGCGTGGTTTTTCAAGCTCTTCGCTCTTCGCGGAATCGTCGAGCAGGAGGAGCGCATGTGCTTTTTTGCGTTCCTGCAAAAGTCGGACGACGATTGGCCTTGATCTAAATCAATCTCATTCAATGGCTTACAGACGCGACTGCCGACGCCAAACGGCGTGATAGCATTCCGTAAACAATGCTATTGCACTCGATCCAATTCGGTGTCATAATCCGAGCGCTCGGATACATTGTCCGGGCTGTCTGACAGTCACATCACGCGGGGTTATCCCGCCACGGTTACGCCTTCATTTCAGGCGAGAGGAGCAGCAATGCGGAGAAGGTCTCTTGTGGTTTTTGCGGCGGTCGCGTCAGCGGCCATGACTCTGGTCGGCACTTCGGCCTCGGCGAGCGTCTTCCGATGGGACGCCGACCAAGTGACCCCGGGCGCCAACGGTGGCTCGGGCGTCTGGGCGGCGAGCGACGCGCTGAACCTGAACTGGGTCGATGCCGGCCTGGCGCAGGTCGCGTGGGTCAACGGCAACAACGCCCGCTTCACCACCGGCAGCGGCACGGTCACCATTAGCGGAACCGTCCAGGTGAAGGACACCGACTCGGCCAACTTTGGCATTCACGTCGACGACAACCAGTCGATCGGCTACACGTTCAACGGCGGCGCGATCGAACTGATCGACAACCCCACGATCCGGTCCGGTTTCTTCGGCGACCGCCTCACCATCAACTCCGCCCTGATCGGCACGACCGGCTTCAAGCGCACCGCCTTCGGCAACCTGCGCATCAACAGCGACAACAGCGCGACCCTGTCCGGCCAGATCACGATCACTGGTCAGAACGGCGTGATCGTCAGCAACGTCGGCGCGCTGGGCACGGGCAACATCGTGATCGGCGACGGCGTCGACCGCAGCCCGCCCGCGATCCTCGAATACAGCCTCGCTGCCGGTGGCATCGTCACCAGCGCGATCGAGCTCAACCAGGGCCGCCTCACCGGCGCTGATCCCAGCAACGCCGTCGCCGGTGGAACGGTCAATTTCGCCGGCCCGATCACCGTCACCGGTTCGGCGGTCGGTAACTCGATCCGCACGGCCAACTCCAACAGCAGCGCCGTGGTGATCAGCGGCTCGATCGGCGGCACGGGTGGTGTCTCCTTCGGCGGCGACTTCCGCACCACCGATCTGGTCGGCGGGCCGGGCTCGCTGACCTACGCCGGCGACACCCGCCACATCAACACGACCCACTTCACCAACTTCGGCAACGGCACGACGCTCCCGAGCACGACCCGCCTCCTCATCGAAGGCACCGGCGCGGTCAACCTCAACACCAACGTGGCCGAGGGCGTCAGCCACACCGTCGCCGCCCTGAGCGACAGCGGTATCGCCTCGGTCGGCAACCTCACCGCCACGCAGCCCGCGTCGATCAACGTCGCCCAGAACGAAGACACCGGGTTCGGCGGGCGGATCACCGGCGCCGTCTCGCTCGAGAAGTCTGGCACCGGCAGGCTCACCCTGAGCAACACCAACAGCACCCACACCGGCACGACGACCGTCACCGACGGCACCCTCGCGCTCACCGGCACGCTGGTCAACTCGGCCGTCACCGTCAACGGCGGCACCCTGACCGGCACGGGCAGCATCGGTGGCTCGCTCACCGTCAACAGCCTGGGCACCCTCGCCCCCGGCAACGGCATCGGCACGTTCTCCGTCGGCAGCGCTGTGCTCGGCGGCACGCTGGCCATCGAAACCGACGCCAGCACGATCGACGTGCTCAATGTCACCGGTGAACTGGATATCTCCGCCGGCTCGGTCGCCTTCAACATCACGGGCGAACTCACCGCGGGCGCTGTCTATGTCTTCGCCAACTACGGGTCGGTCGTCGGCACCGAGTTCGCCTCGGTCACCGGCGTCCCCGAAGGCTGGGAAGTGGTGGTCGGCTACAACTCGCTGACCCAGATCGCCCTGGTCGAGGCGACGGCGGCCTTCGTTGAAGGCGACGCCGACAGCGACGGCGACGTTGACTTCGATGACCTTGGCATCCTGCTGGGCAACTACGACCTCGGCGGCTTCGAAGCCTTCACCAACGGCGACAGCGACGGCGACGGCGACGTCGACTTCGATGACCTGGGCCTGCTCCTGGGTAACTACGGCTTCGGCGTGACCCCCGCGGCGCTCGAAGCTGCTCCGGCCAATGTCGTTGTGCCCGAGCCGGGCATGGCGGGATTGATCGCTCCCGCGGCAATGCTTCTGGCCCGCCGGCGTCGCGCCTGACGACGCGGGGCTGGTGCACAGCGTCACTCTCTCTTAGAGAGGAGAAGAGTGAGGGCCCCGGGCAACACATCGTCTGCCCGGGGCCTTTCGCTGTCTGGTCCGCCTTTGGTTGCAGTTGATCGAGAGGCTGGGTTATGCGGGCCGGTGGGACGTCTAGAGACCCTGCATCACGCTCGACGCCGACACGGCGCGGCGGTAAGACTAGCCCGGTCACGGTCGAGTTGTTCGGGCCGACGGGTCGACGCATGGCAGTCACTATTCGAGACATCGCCAAAGCGGTGGGGGTTTCCTACCAGACTGCCGCCGACGTGCTGGGAGACAGCGATCTGCGGCGCGAGCGCTATCGCAAGCAGACCCAGGAACTCATCCTGCGCACCGCGGGCAAGATGGGCTATCGCCCCAATGCCGCCGCGCGGGCGGTGACGACCGGACGATTCAACAACATCGCGCTGCTGCTGAGCACCGCCGGCGTGCGCAGCTACCTGCCCGAGACCCTGCTCGACGGCATTCTGAGCGAACTCACCCCGTTGCAGATGCACCTTTCGCTCGCCCGCATCGACGACCGCGGGCTGACCGATCCGCTTTTCATGCCGCGGATTCTCCGCGAGTGGTCGGCCGACGGGCTGCTCGTCGATTACACCCACGACGTGCCGCCGCAGATGACGCAGTTGATCGAGGCCAACGAGTTGCCGGCGGTCTGGGTCAACAACCACCGCGAAAACGACGCGGTCTATCCCGACGACCAGGGCGCGGGCGAGCTCCTCACGCGGCATCTGATCTCCCTGGGTCACACGCGCGTCGCCTATCTCTGCCTCATTCACGGACGCGACGTGATGCCGATGATGCACTACAGCGTCGGGGCGCGCATCGAGGGCTATGAGCGCGCGATGAAGAAGGCAAAGCTCAAGGTGCACACCGTGATCCCCGACCGCGGGATCGGCGGGACCGATCTCGATGCGTGGCTTCGCGCGTTTCTTGCCCGGAAAGACGCGCCGACCGCGGTGATCTGCGAGTCACACCGTGACGCCAGCGCCGCCATGATCGCGGCGGCCGCCCTGGGTCTCGCCGTGCCGCGCGACCTGTCCGTCACCGGGTTCAGCGATGGGGAATGGTCGGTCGGCGGAACCGTCATCACCACCGTCCGCACCGACCGCGCCCGGCTCGGCGCCGCGGCCGTTCGAATGCTGATCCGCAAGATCAACCAGCGCCTTCGCCTGCCGGCCGAGAGAATCGCCTGCGAACTGGCGCCGGGGCAGTCGGTCGCGCCGCCCGGCAGATGAACGGCCGACCACGCACGCCCCGCTTCGGCCGAGCCTTCCACAACCATAGAAATCAGGAGAGACGGTGATCGACTCTGTCAACTACCTGCACCGCACTTACGCCGGTGTATTGGGCAAAATCATCGGGGTCTATCTCGGGAGGCCGTTCGAAAACTGGCGGCGATCCCGGATCGAACGCGAGCTCGGCGAGATCTGGTACTACGTCAATCACGCCCACAAGGGCAAGGTGCCGGAGATGCCCGTTGTCGTCACCGACGATGACGTCTCGGGCACGTTCTGCTTCCTGCGCGCGCTGGCCGATCACGGATACAACGCCGATATCACCTCCGAGCAGATCGGGCACACCTGGCTGAACTACATCATCGAAAACAAGTCGATCCTCTGGTGGGGCGGGCTGGGTAACTCGACCGAACACACCGCGTTTCTGCGGATGAAGCGCGGGATCATGCCGCCGCGCTCGGGATCGATTGGCCTTAACGGGCAGGTGGTGGCCGAGCAGATCGGGGCGCAGATCTTCATCGACGGCTGGGCCATGGTCAGCCCGGGCGACCCGGCAAGGGCCGCACGGCTCGCGGGGGAGGCGGCCCGGGTGAGCCATGACGGAGAAGCCGTCCATGCCGCGCAGCTCCTGGCGGCGATGGAGGCGCTGGCTTACGTCGAGTCGGATCTCCACCGAATCCTCGACAGGGCGATCGGGCTGATCCCGGCCGACAGTGTGATTCGCCGCATGGTCGATGAGCTACGCTATCTCCGCGCCAAACAGGACGACTGGCGCGCCGCACACGAGTGGCTCGATACCCAATACGGACCCGACAAGTTCGGCGGCGGCGTCCACGTCGTGCCCAACCACGGCTTGATCCACTTGGCGCTGCTCTGGGGCGACGACGATTTCACTCGCTCGCTGATGATCGCCAACACCTGCGGCTGGGACACCGACTGCAACAGCGGCAACGTCGGCTGCTTCATGGGCATCAAGAACGGACTGGAGGGCATCGACCACGGACCCGATTGGCGCGGCCCCGTCGCCGACCGGATCTACATCCCAACCGCCGACGGTGGACGATCCATCACCGATGCCGCCACGCAGGCACTGGAGATCGTCAACACCGCCCGGCGGATGTCGGGCCTCACCGAGATCGGCTTCAAAAACCACGCGCCGTTTCATTTCGAGTTGCCCGGGTCGGTTCAGGGATTTTCGGCCGAGCAGGGGCTGCCCGGCGCGACGATCTGCACGGTTGAAAACGTCGAGCGACCGGCGGGCCAGCCGCGGGCCAAGCCGTCCAACGCGGGTGACCACCCCTCGGCCACGGGTGCGGCGGGTTCGACAGCAGCGGGGCGTCGCGCGCTGTGTGTGCGGTATCGCCACGTGTGTCGTTCGAATGCCGCACGCGTGCGGACCGACGTCTTCACGCCGCCCGAGGCGATGACCATGGCGACCGGCTACCAGTTGAGCGCCTGCCCTCGGCTGCACGCCGGCCAGCGCGTTGAAACAGCTGTCAGCGCCGATCCGGAAAACCGCGGGCCGGTGATGGTCCGCCCGATGATCTGGCACTATGACGCGAACAATGCCGTGACCGCGATCGCGGGCGAGGGAGCCATGCTTGCCCCGGGCGCGGCGGCCGTGCTGCGGCAGACCGTGCCCGACACGGGCGGCATGCCGGTCGTTCATGTCGGTATCGAGATCGCCTCAGACACCCGCGCCGACGGCGCGGTCTATCTTGACTCGCTCCGGTGGGAGGGCACACCCACGTTCACGCTCGGCACAGCGCCGTCCACGGCATCGGCCTGGAAGCGGCAGTGGATCGAAGCGGCCGACCACGTCAGCTGGGATGCCGACATCACCCGCATCAGCCAGGACAGCGGCAGGGGGCTGCTCATCACCGGCAACTCTGACTGGCATGACTACCGCGCAACAGTTGCAATACAAACCAATATCGCTCGGGCCGTCGGCCTGGCGCTGCGTGTGCGGGGGCTCAGGCGTTATCACGCGCTGCTGATCACCCCCGAGTCTGCCCAACTTGTCACCCGCCACGATGCACAGGAGACGGTGCTGGCCGAACTGCCGTTCAAGCGGCCGCCCGGGCATTGGATGAACCTGACCGTACAGGCGCACGGCGACACGCTCCGCGGCGAGGTCAACGGGCTCGCGCTCACCGCCAAGCTCAAGACCCCTTCGCCGGGCGGCGCCGTCGCGGTGATCTGTGAGGAAGGGCGCTGCGGCATCGGGCCGCTGACGGTTCAACCGATCGAGCGATAGACAAGCCAGATGGGCGAGCCGCTTGCCGCCCGCCGGCTCAGTGCCGCCGCGCCGTTCATGCCGCCTCGCGGGCCTCTCCCACCGCGCGGTTTTTGCGGGAACCTGCCCGGTTCGTCAGACGTATCACCTGATCAGCAACATTTCGCCTGCCCGTCGGCGGGCTGTTGGGGCCGATTGATGGTCAGTGTGCTAAACCGATTTATGCTTGACTAAATCAATTTAGCACGCCAAGATGTACGAACGTTCAAGCACCTCTTTTCTGCTGCACGACCCATTTTGGGAGAACGACAATGAACCGACCGAACCAACAAGCCAACTCGGCATATGCCGCACCGGCGCCGGCCGTCGCCACGGCCGTCGCCACGGCCGTCGCCACGTCGGCCCGCTCCGTCTCGCGTCATGGTCACCGCTCGGCTCGATCCGGCTTCACGCTGGTCGAGTTGCTGGTGGTCATCGGCATCATCGCGCTGCTGATCTCGATCCTGATGCCCTCGCTGAGCCGGGCCCGACAGCAGGCCAATGCGGTCGCCTGCCTGTCCAACCTGCGCCAGATCGGCCTGGCGACCCAGATGTTTGCCAACGAGCACAAGGGCTTTCTCCCGCGCTATTGGGACAACACCGGGCCCAGCGCCGGCGACACGACGTGGAACTATCAGTGGCCGCTGGTGAGCTGGAGTTACGTGCTGTCGGAGCAGATCAACAGCAAGCAGCTGTTCCGCTGCCCGGGTGATGACGTCTCGGGCACGTGGGGCAAGTGGACGACCGCCGACTGGATGGGCGACCAGGCCGACGACGATGACGTGCCCGCTTCGTATCGCTGGAACATGAGCCACTTCGCCGACGGCGAAAACGGGCTTAAGTACACCAACTTCAAGAACCCCGCCGAGGCGGCCATCGTCGTCGAAGGCTACAGCGCCGAGGAGTTTCCCGAGAGCTATCTCTCGACATGGGACAGCGCTACCCAGTCTCGCGTGGGCAAGCTGACCTATGAGAATGCGGCCTACAACCGCCACGGCGGGCGCACCGCGATCGACGGCAAATCCAACTTCCTGTTCCTCGACGGCCACGCCGAAACCCGCTCCTGGAATGACACCTGGCGCGTCATCGGCGGCACCGACGACCGCCCCGAGACGATCTGGCGTCGGCTCTATCGCCCCAGCGTCTACAACGGCGGTCAGCCCCTCAACAACATCAACCCGTAACCCGGCCAGTCATCCGGTCGCCAGGTTCGACGCGCCCAGCCCCGTCGAGCCTGGCGCTGATCGGCCAGGCCTGTGATCGAGCCCGCTTGTGATCGTCTTCGCTTGTGCTGGTGAGGGGCAGCGAACGGTCGTGTGGGCGTGAAATTGCACTGACCGGTTGCCGGTCGCCCCCGGACTGTTCGACCGCTGACTTAGCGAAACCTGTCGCGGCGACCCCGATGTGGTAACCCCCGGTCTGGCGACCCCCGGGGCTGAGCGACACCCGATCCGGCGACCCCCAACTCGTCAACCCCGTTGCGGCGATCGGCGACGGGCTGCGGCGACTGACGCCGGAGCACACCGGCCACCGTGCGACGATGACGACGCTCTCAACCGCGGCATTAATATGGCGGTCATGGCTAAAACAAATCGGCCGGCCACAGCGGCGCTGATCGCAGAGCGCGCGGGCGTATCCAAGACCGCGGTCTCTTTCGCACTCAACGGCACAGCAGAGCGTCACCGCGTCTCCAAGGAGACGGTCGAGCGCATTCTGCAGGTGGCCCGCGAGATGAATTATGTGCCCAACAGCCTCGCCCGATCGCTCCGCAGGCGCAGCACCCGGGCGATCGGCGTACTGTTCCCCCATCTGCGGAACGACTGGGCCCACCACATGACCAGCGGCATGTACCGGTTGTTTGACGAAAAGGGCTATGTCCTTCACATCGTCAATCACCGCGGCAAATCCGTCCACGAAGAGCGTGAGCTCGCCTCACTGGTCGAGCGCCAGGTCGATGGTGTGCTGGCCAGTCCGCTGGCCGGCAGCGTCGCCCATTACCGCGCGGTCATGAAGCGCGGCGTGCCGCTGGTTTTCTTTGGCGATTCGCTGGCCGAATTGCCCGACGTCAGCTTCGCCGCGTGGGATCCTGCCGAGGTCGCGATCTCCGTCCGGCACCTCATCGCCACGGGTTGCCGGCGCATCGCCTATCTCGGCTTCGTCGACGAGCGGCCCATGACCGTGGCGCGACGGCAGGCGTTCGAGAAGACCCTCGCCGACGCCGGGCTCGAGGTGAATCGCCGATGGATCGTGCTCAACCGAGAGGGGCAGTCGTTCGAATCGGCGCTGTCCGAAATCTTCGACAAGCCTCATCGTCCCGACAGTGTCTTTACCCTCTATGACGATACCGCCGTCGATGCACTGGGAATCCTGGGGCGGCTCGGCCTGCGGGTGCCCGAGGATGTGAGCCTCGCGACCCTGGGCGATTCGCCCGCGATCGCCCACGGCGCGTGCAATGTGACCACCACGGTCGCGCCCGTCGAGGCCGAGGGATATCAGGCGGCCCAGACCTTGCTGCGGCTGATCGAAAAGGCCGAAACCGGTCCGATCCACACGATGGTGAGCGGCGGTCGGCTTGAGATCCGCGGCACATCGCACCGGGAAACCGCAAATGGCGGGGCACCCGGTGGCCGGGTGTCGCCTGTCGCAGCGGCGCCCGCCATGGCTTCAACCGGCGCGGTTTCACCCGGGTCGTCGCGTGCCGCTGTGGATGACTGTCAGGCGCAGGTGTCGGATCCGCCTTCGGCCACGCGGAGCAAACCCCGCGGGCGACCCAAACGGAGCAGATGATGAGTATTCGTGAAATGCTGAACAGGAATGCCGCCACCGCCAAGGCCGTCGCTTTGGCACTGTGCGTGCTCGGGGTCGGTGCAATCGGCTATCAGGCGATGAGCGCCGGCCCGGCAGAGCGGCCTGTGACCGATGAGGCGTTTTTCACGGTCGACGAGGGCGCGACATGGTTCGCCGATGAGGCCGACAAGCTCAGCGGCTTTGAGCATGAAGGCAAGCCCGCCTATCGCGCACACGTCTACCGACCCGTCGGCGGCGAACCGTTCGTCGGTTACATCGAGCGGCTGACGCCCGAAGCCCGCAGCAAGCTCGAGGGCCTTTCGCCCAACCCCAAGGACCGTGACCAATCGGCGGTCAACGCCATCCTGCTCACCGGCCGCGAGATCAAAAAGCCCGGCGACACACGTTGGCTCAAAGCCACCGACCCCGGCGTCAGCAAAGTGCTCGACATCCGCGCCCCCGACGGCAGCACCGACCTCGAGCCGGTGCATCCGTAGCGCCGACCGCGCGGCCGGGCAGCGGCCTTGCAGAGACGCCTGAGGTTCCGCGTCCCATGCGTCGGCCAACGGGCTTGGACCCCACCGAGGCTCCGCCCTGGGCGCGCCATGGTCTGCTGAGCCTGCCAGCTTTCTGCGGTGTGCGGTCGCAAGCAGCGGTCGCGACGAGCGGCCAACATCACGACAAGACGCCGCCACGCCCGGCGGTCTGACCCGATCGACCGCTCCTGCCTATCCACCAGAGGACTCAGCCGATGAAGTTCGCATCATCTCCACGCCTTGCGTCACGCCGTCTTGTCACCGCCATCGCCGCAGCGTCTGCACTTGCACTGTCGGCCCTGATGCCGGTTTCGATCGCCCCGGTGTCGTCTGCGCTGGCGCAGGAACAGCCCGCCCGCTCGCCCTCGAAGCCGACACAGGCGAGGCAGCCGACACAGGCGGGGCAGTTGCCGGGTGCCCCGACGCCGGTGGATCAGAACGCCGCGGTCAGGGGCATCGTCACCGTGGCGGGCTCGACGTTGACGATCTCCGTCGCGCCGACCCGCACGCCCGGCGTCTGGCAGATCGACATCGCGCCGGGTCACGCCGCCGGCGGAAAAAACGCCGCCGAGGCGGACCGTCGACCGCAGCAGGACCGAGGCATCACCATCAGCCCCCGGGGTGATGTTCGGCTCGTTGAAGAGGGCGCGGTTGTCTGGGAGGGCAGGGTGACGCCGCTCGAGACATTCGGACGCGCCGGTGTCCCCGGGGTCGAGGTCTCGTGGAAAGCCCCCGACAATGAGCGGGTGTATGGCCTGGGCGAGCGGTTTGATCAGCTCGATCAGGCCGGCCGACAGGTCGAGCTTTGGATCGAAGACGCGCCCGGTCAGGGCGACGACAGCAACCGCACCTACTACGCAACCCCCGTCGTCTATTCGTCGGCGGGCTATGCCCTTTTCGCCTCTGACAATCCCGAAGGCCAGTTCGATCTCAACCGTGCACGCGACGGCATCAACCGGTATCGAAGGGCCGGACAGACCGCGACGATTTTCATCGCCCGCGGTGACACGCTCGAAGAGCTGATCCGCAGGCGGGCCGCCGTTCAGGGCACGCCGCGCAACATTCCCGACTGGGCCTGGGGGCCCTGGATCAGCCGCAACAGCTTCGAGACGCAGGCCGAGGCGGTCGAGGCGATCGAGGGTCATGTCACGCGCGGCTATCCCGTCGCCGCGATCGTCCAGGAAGCCTGGAAGGGCATGAGCGAAACGGGCGACTTCAACAACTTCTCGCGCGACCGCTGGCCCGACGTAGACGCCTTCTTCGCCCTGTGCCGCAGGCACGGCATCCGCAATGTGCTCTGGCAGGTGCCGATCATCCACCCATCGAGTCCGTATTATCGCGAAGGTGTTGAAAACAACTACTTCGTCCGCAAGCCCGACGGCAGCGTCAGCCATCGGCGTGAGTGGCTCGCGGGCTTTGCCAACATCGATTTCACCAACCCGGCCGCGGTCGCCTGGTGGAAGGACATGATGCGCCCCGAAGTGCGCATGGGCGTCGCAGGCTACAAGGCCGACGACGGCGAAGACATCAAGCCCGACGACGTCTTCTTCGACGGCCGCCGCGGCTGGCAGATGCACAACGAGTATTCGACGCTCTACAACAAGGCCCTCACCGAGCTGTTCGATGAAGAGAACGTCGAAGGCATGCTCTGGGCCCGCAGCGGCAGCCTCGGGCTCGAGCACTATCCGGCGCTCTGGGCGGGCGACCAGATCGCCAACTGGCAGCAACTCGCGTCGCTGCTGCCGGCAGGGCTGTCGACCTCGATCAGCGGCATGCCCTTCTGGGGCCACGACATCGGCGGCTACATCGGCCAGCCCTCGCCCGAGCTCTACATCCGCTGGCTCCAGTTCGGGACGCTCTCGCCGCTCATGCAGTATCACGGCATCGAGCGCCGCGAGCCGTGGGAGTTTGGCGAACAGGCCGACGAGGCCTACCGGCTCCTGTCACACCTGCGGATGAACCTCAAGCCCGCCCTGATCGACATCGGCGTCGAGGCCTCGCGGACTGGCCTGCCGATCATGCGCGCCATGGCGCTGGCTTATCCCGATGAGCCGCGGCTTGTTCGCGACGAAACCCAGTACATGCTCGGCGCCGATCTGCTGGCCGCCCCGGTTACGCAGGAAGGCGCGACCGGCCGGCTCGTCAGGCTTCCCCCCGGGCGGTGGCACCACCTGCTCTGGCCCGTCGCTTTCACCGGCAACACCGACATCGAACTGCCCGTCGGCATGGTCGATGCGCCCCTGCTGGCGCGCGAAGGCGCATCGCTTCGCATCCAATCAGCCGACCCGTCCCGCCTCGGGCAGTGGTCGCCTGAGGCGCCTGTGACCAAAGTCGAGTTCGCGCCCCAGCGCGCCGCCCTGATCAACCCCCGCGCGCCGCTCGTCGGCGACCTGATCGGCAGAACAACCACCCTCACACTCGACCTCGCCCCGGGCGCTTCAGACCAGCTCAGCGTGACCTGGTGGTGGAGCGACAACCCCCGGGACATTCGCAGGCCGACTCTCGAACTGGATGCCGCCCGGGTCAACGCCGACGGGCTGCGGTCGGCAAGGGTCGATCTCACGCCCGGCGCCCAGGCCGCGGTCATCGGCCGGCGTCAGGTCTACCAGATCAGCGACGATCAGTCCGACCGGGTCATCTGGCGCGGCGAGATCGACTGGCACAGCCCCATCAACCTGGCGATCGACACCGGCGGCTCCCGCGTGGTCGGCCCGGCCGGTGTCACACGCACCATCAGCACCACGCTGCAAAACCGCAGCGGACGCGCCGTGCAGGTGGTCGTCGAGCCCGTGGATCAGAGCGGCATGGCGATCAAGCCCGCGTCGCAGCGCGTCAGCGTTCCCCCGTTCGGCGTCGCGAGCGCCCAGTGGCAGGCCCGCGTCGATTCGCCCGGCGACACGGTCGGCGACGCGCGGGTCGCGTTCACCGCCCGGGCCCAGTCGATCGAGCTCAGCTCCGCTCAGGCGACACTGGCGTTTCCGGGTCGATGGGTGGTGGCCGGGCCTTTCGAGGCGGGCAAGCGACAGGCATTCAGCACGCGTTTCCCCGCCGAGTGGTCGACCAGCGCCGACGTGGCGTTCGACGCCGGCGGCGGGCAGACCGTTCAGTG
>CAZBOE010000027.1:19137-33442 GCA_964493365.1 uncultured Tepidisphaeraceae bacterium
CAACTGCTGGGCGCACGCGAGCAGGCCGCCGCCTACGCGATGACCCGGCTCTCCAGCGATCGTCGGCAGCCCGTCGAACTGCGATTCGGCTCCGACGACACCCTGAGCGTCTGGCTCAACGGAAAGCTCATCCACAGCGTCGAAACCTATCGCGGCGCCGAGCCCGATCAGGAGGTCGTCGCCGCGGTCCTCGAGCAGGGCGAAAACACACTGGTCGCCAAAGTCGGGCAGGATGTGGCCGGCTGGGAACTCCTCTTCCGTCTGACCGGGCCCGACGGCGCCCGCATCAGCGGCGTGAGCGACGGCTTCGACCGAAACGCGTGGGCTTCCTACTCGGCCGACCGCCCGACCGAACGCCAGATCATCGGCCAACCCCCGTCTTACGCCTGGCGTGTCATGGGGCCGATCCGCGTCGATGCGGCGCAGCTGACCGCCGATGTGCTTCCGTCAGACGTCGCGGCTGTCGCGTCGGCCGGCGATGCGTCGGCGCGTGACTGGCAGCGGATCGCGGCCGACAAGGTGATCGCCAACCGCATCGACCTCAATGACGTTCTGGGCTCCACCGGCGGCGCGGTGGCCTATGTCGCCACGGTGATCGAAGTCGATCGTGAAACCGAGGCCCAGATCGTCAGCGGCTCCGACGACGGGCTGGCCCTCTGGCTCGACGGCCAGCGCATCTACACCGCGCTCGAGCCGCGCGTCTTCGCACCCGAAAGCGACCGCGTGCCCGTCACGCTCAAGCCCGGACGCCATGTGCTGCTGGCGCGGGTCAGTCAGGGCGGCGGCGAATGGCTGGTGCAGATCGACGTCCTCGACGACCAGGGCAGACCCCTTGGCGCCAAGCCCGTGCAGCCGAACTAGCGTGCCCCCACCAGCAGCCGTCCCCTGCACCCGCGCCGAGCCAACCATCGGCCAGCGTGCCCCACACCGCCCGACAAGCGCCTTACACCGCCCGCAACGCGCCCGGCAGCGGTGAACCACGGGTCACCCGCCTCATGACCCGCGCTTCACCGCCTGCTACACTGGGCCCGGCATCCGGCCAATCCCCGGAGCCCGGGCCTGTAGCTCAACGGTCAGAGCAGGGGACTCATAATCCCTTGGTTCAGGGTTCGAATCCCTGCGGGCCCATGTCGGTTTCACACACCCGGTGTGGCCGCGGGCGAGGGGGGCGCGCCGGTGCTCTGCCGCTCTTCGATGGCCTTGGCATAACCCGTCTGATTTTGGGGGTCGATGAGATACGCCGTGTGCGAGACGGTCGAACCGCCGCTTCCTCCGTCTCCCCCTCCTCCGTCTCCTCCCCCTCCTCCGCTTCCGGGGCCCTTCACGACACGCTTGCCCACCAGCACGTTGCTCTTGTCGTAGTCGAAGGTGGTGTCCCCGGGGTCGGTGAAGTCGCCGTCGCCGTTGGCGTCGAGCCCGGTCATCCGGCCGCGGCTGTCCCAGCGGTCGGTCTTGCTGGGCGTCCAGGTCGCGCCATCGGCCGACGTTTCCTCGCGGATCAGCGAGCCGTCGCCGTCGTAGAAGTGGCGCGTCATGTGCCTGGTGACGGCGACACCATTGTCCGATTCGCGGTCTTCGATCAGAAGCTGGTCGCGGTCGTTGTAGGTGTAGGCGGTGATCGTTGAGTTGGAAGTCGTGTAGTCCTGATGCTCGCGGGAGAGCCGATTCCCGGCTAGGTCATAGCTGTAAGCGACAGAAGCGGGTGCCTGCTGGTCGGCTTCCCGATACTCGCACACCGGTCTCGTGGGCCGCAGGTGTCGCTCATTCCTGTCACTACCATCGTATAAACTCATGTCACCACACCACCAGCCGCCCTTTCATGTCGACAACTCGGCGGTCTTCGCTATATGCCTCGCCTTCCCAGCCGCACGGCAGACGGCCGCGGAGGTACCACTCGGCCACCACTTGCCGATAAGTCGCCCAAGGGGCGATATCCCTGTATTCCAAGTCAACGCAAGCCCCCTTGAGATCCACTCGTATCGAGATGGCGAACTCCTCCCATGCCTTGGAATGGAGCCCGGCGTTGGGACGCAGCTCCTCGATAGCGGGATTGACGATCGGCATAAGGAGAGGATCGACGGCATAGACAATTTCATTCCATTTCTGATAACGCTTACTGTGGTGTATGGACAAGTAGCCGCTCAAGTCGTTTCTCGCCGCAAGCCGCAGGTTGTACCATTTCTTCGACAGCATCGACTTTGTGGCGGCCCGCCAGCTGGGGGCAAGCACGGCCGACTGCTGCTCCCCATCCGTCAATGGTTTGCCACAGTTTCGCCACCAGCCGTTGTGCGAGTAACGATCCAGCATAGCAAGTGTCGCACTCGATAGAGTATACATGGTCTCCTTAGTTTACCGCAGGGGAACTCACGGAAGCGCCTTCGTGCCCGGATGTCCATATCGCAATTGTTCACCCTTCATCAGTTTCACCGCCGCTCGTGCGTATTCGCGCAACAAAAGAACGCATGCCGGGTCCGAGAGGTACCCGACATGCGTCGTGTATGGTGTAGCGGGGTTGACCGAGCGACTTAGAGAGCCGACTCGTTCTTTTCCCCGGTACGAATGCGGATCACTTCGGCCACCGGGTAGACAAAGATCTTGCCGTCGCCCACTTCGCCCGTCCGGGCGGCCTTGACGATGGTGTCGATCGCCGACTGGGTGTCGGAAGCCTTCACACAGATCTGCAGAAGGACCTTGGGCACAAAGCCCACGTCCATCTTGGCGCCGCGATAGCGCTCGGTGTGCCCGGCCTGGCGGCCGAAGCCCTTCACTTCCCACGCGGTGACGCCGAGAATGCCGATCTGCGCCAGAGCATTCTTCACGTCGTCAAGTTTCTGCGGCTTGATGACCGCTTCGATCATCTGCATCGGAGGCCTCCTGAAAGGTGAGGTCGGTTGCCCTAACCGAATAGTAGTGAGAGGCATGACAGAAGCAATGGAGGCTGCGGCCGTCCCCGCGACGGCGCCCATGGCCGATGGTCATGCCGGTGTTACGCTCAATCCTTATGCTGTGGGTGTCGGCAGTGCTTAGTTACTGTGCATCGCCGACAGCGCCGTTCATCGAGATGTCCTACTTCCCTGTTGGAAAACGCGGTTGCGGCTGTCGTTACGCAAATGCGATGCCGCCGGCGAACTGAGCCTAAATCGTGGGCAATCTCCCGGCCGACGCGTGTATTCTCTGCGCGGTGATGCGCATCGACGCAGGCCCGGCGAGACACCCTTCTTACCGCCATCATTGCGAGACCGCATCGAGCACATGCTCCGCGACGTAGATCGGGACATTCGTTGCCACCCCCAGTGCGATGGCGTCCGACGGCCGCGAATCCACGCTGACCACCCGCCCGTTCTGGCGGATATGGATCTGGGCAAAAAAGGTGTGGTCTTGCAGGTTATTGATCTCGATCCGCTGGATCTCCCCACCCATCGACTCGATCACATCGGCCAGCAGGTCATGCGTGAGCGGCCGCTGGGGCACCACGCCCTTGAGCCGGCGGTCGATCGCATACGCCTCGCCCGAGCCGATCACGATCGGAAAGGCCCGCTCGCCGTCCACCTCCCGCAGCACGATGATCTGGCTGTCATGCATCTCCGAGATGATGATGCGTGACAGTTCCATCTGGACGGACATTCGGGTGCTCCGGCGCGGGTTGCGGGTCTTGGCCGATCGCTAATCTACGGGCGGCGGCGGCGGGGGGGCAAGGCAAAAAGGGTCGCCCGACAGGCCCCGATGCCCAGCGACCCCGGGCGATTCGCCGCGCCGCCCACTGCCCGCGACTCACGACCTTTTCCCGAACGGGTCTATACTTGCAGCCCATGGCGATGCGCGGCAAATCGATTCTCCGCCTCTTCGGTTGGATCTTGGCAGTGGCGGCCGTCGTGGTCGGCGGGCTCTGGGCCGCCCGCGCGCTGCTGGTGCCGACCGTGAGCGTCACCGAGGTGACGACCGGGCCGGTGGTGGCGGCTTTCTATTCCACCGGCACCGTCGCGCCCGAGCGCGAATACCCGATCCGCGCCAGCGTCGATGGCATCGTCGAGCACATGTGGGTCGACAAAGGCGATCCGGTCACGCCGGATCAGATCTTGGCGTCGGTGAGCGACCCGGCCAGGGATTTTGCCGTCAAGCGTGCGCAGGCCGAGCTCGACGAGAAGCGTGCCCTGGCCGCCGCGGAGACCTCTCCCGCACTGGCGGAACTCGACGCCCGGATCACGATGACGCAGGGGCTGGTCGAGATTGCCGAGCGCGAGCAGGGCCGGCTGTCGCAACTGGTGTCAACCGGCGCGGCCAGCCCGACCGATCTCGACCGGGCGATGGACCGGCTCAAGAGCGTCAGCGGCGAACTGGCCGCCCTGCGGGCGTCGCGTGCGGCGAGGGTGCTCGAGCTCGATCGGCAGGTGAAGGTGGCCGAGGCTGCCCTGGAGACTGCGCGGGCCGAGCAGGCGAAGCAGGCGGTAAAGTCGCCCGTTCAGGGTGTCGTGCTCGACCGCCCGACGCCGGTCGGCACGCGCGTGGGCGTCAACGACCACCTGATGCAGGTGGCCGACGTCGCTCAAGACAAACTGCTCATGCGGGCCCAGGTCGATGAAGAAGACATCGACAAGGTCAGCGAGGGCCAGGATGTGCGGATGACGCTCTACGCCTTCGACGACCGGGTGTTTTCGGGTTCGGTGAAACGGGTTTACGACAAGGCCGACGAGGCCCGGCGGACGTTCGAAGTCGATGTGGAGATCGACCGCGGCGACGCCCGGCTGGCAGCCGGCATGACCGGCGAGCTGGCATTCATCCTCGACCGCCGCAGCGATGTCATGCTCGTGCCGGCCCAGGCGGTCAGCGGCAACCGCGTCTGGGTCGTCAGGGGCGGCCGGGCCGAGCCGGTCGAGGTCGATATCGGCATTCGCAGCGTTACCCGGGTAGAGATCAAAGGCGGGCTGGCCGTGGGCGACACGGTCGTGCTCAGCCCGACTGCGGGCATGTCGCCGGGGACGTCCGTGAAGACCGCGCGGATCGACCCGAACACGGCGGCCCGGCTCAACGAGCCGGCGACGGAACAGGCGTTCAAAGGCGGATTCTGATCGGGGCCGCGGCGAAGTTGCCCGGCCCGGGCACCGCGCGGCGGTCGTGAGTTCGTCGATCGCCAGAATTCTCGGTCGCCAGAGCGGATCAACACATGCGGTTCTTCATCGCCATCCGCTATTTCCTCTCGCACAAGCGCCAGTCGCTGGTGTGTATCGCGGGCGTCACGATCTCGGTGATGATGTTCCTGACGATGTCGTCGATGATGCACGGGTTTTCCGACAAGTTCATCATCGAGACGGTCGAGTCGTCAGGCCACATCACCGTGCACGACGAGCCGCGCGAGAGCCAGACGCCGATTCTCGAGCGGGCGTTCCCCGGCGAAGGCGCGCTGCTGCACCTCCAAGGCCCCAAGCCGCGCGAGCAGATCGCCAAGATCAAAAACCCCACCGGCCTGACACGCACGATTCGCTCGCTCGAAGGGGTGGTGGCGGTGGCGCCGATGGTCAGCGGCGATGCCGTCGCGACCTACGGCACCAAGACCATGTCGCTCCAGCTCTTCGGTGTCGACCCGGTGGCCCAGACGCGGGTGACCACCATCGGCGACAACATGCTCGAAGGCGAGTTCGGCCGGCTCGAAACCACCGCCAACGGCATCATCATCGGCAGGGGCGTCGCCATCGTGCTGGGCGCGCGGCTCGATGACATCGTCACGCTCAGTTCCTCGACCGGCGGGCAGACCACCGCGAAGGTGGTCGGCATCTTTCAGACCGGCGTCACGCCCGTCGACTACAGCCGCATCTATATGCTCATCAACGACGCCCAGACGCTGCTGGACAAGAAGAACATCGTCAACGAACTGGTCATCCGCACCGCCGACTACACCAGGGCCGAGGCGCTGGCGCGGCAGATCGAAGGCATCGCGGGCTACAAGACCGAGAGCTGGGAAGAAGCGTCGGCCAACTTCCTCGAAATCTTCAAGATCCAGTCGGTCATCACGTTTTTCATCACCGGCGCGCTGCTCGTGGTGGCGGCCTTCGGCGTGCTCAACATCCTGATCATGGCGGTGCTCGAGCGCGTCAACGACATCGCCATCCTCAAGAGCTTCGGATTCTCGCGGGGCGACATCACGCTGATCTATGTCATCCAGGGGCTGGTCATCGGCGTCATCGGCACGAGCACGGGCCTGATCCTGGGCAAGCTGCTGATCGAGGGGCTGCGCCGCCTGCCGATCCAAGTCGAGGGGTTGGTCAAGTCCGACGGCCTGCTGATGAGCGAACACACCAGCTCGTATGTGGCCGCGACGGTCTCGTCGCTGGTGGTGGTGACGCTGGCCTCGATGTATCCCGCCCGACGCGCGGCGCGATACGACCCGGTGGAGGTGATCCGCGGTGCGCATTGACCACCCATCGGTCATCTTCACGCCTCTCCCGGATGATGGTGCGGCCCACGGCGCACGCTCCGTCCGCCGATTGTCACTCGTCGGGCCCGGCCTTCGGCCACTGGCTACTGGAGGCGGGCGATGACGACGGCGCTCAAGGCCGCTTTCGATGTCGCAGGCGATGCTCAGCCGACCGTGCTGCTCGAAGCGAGGAATCTCCACCGCCTGCTCGGCACGGGCGAGACGGTCAACCACATCCTGCGCGGGGTCAACCTGGCGATCAGGCGAAACGAGTATGTCTCCATCGTCGGCGCCAGCGGATCGGGCAAATCGACCCTGCTCTACCTGCTCGGCGGGCTCGATCGCCCCAGCACGCGCGACGAAGCCGGGCGCGACTTCGACCCGCCCAGCCGAATCTACATCGACGGCCAGGACACCGCGCGGCTCGGCGAAACCGCCCTCGCCTCGCTGCGCAACGCGCGGCTCGGGTTTGTCTTCCAGTTCCACTACCTGCTCAAGGAATTTACGGCCGCCGAGAATGTGGCCCTGCCCATGCTCAAGCTCGGAAGGCTGTCACGCTCCGACGCGATGGAACGCGCGGTCATGCTGCTCAAGCGACTCGGGCTCGAGAGCAAGGCCACTCGCCGCGCCAACCGCCTCTCCGGCGGCGAGCAGCAGCGCGTAGCCATCGCCCGAGCGCTGGCGAACGAGCCGGCGGCCCTGCTGGCCGACGAGCCCACCGGCAACCTCGACCGCCGAAACAGCGACCTTGTCGCCGACATCTTTGCCGAGCTGGCGGCGGGGGGGCAGTCGATCGTCATGGTCACCCACGACCTCTCCCTCGCCCGGCGCGCCAGGCGGATGATCACCATGGAAGACGGCCGGGTGACGGGCGATCAAGCGCTGCCCTAGGACGCCCGCCGCGGCCCGCACTGGACCGATCGCGTCGCCCGACTACACTCGGCGGGGTCTTGGGTCACTCATCATCAGGATGTCGGATTTGAGCGAAAACCAGTCCACCCGTCGTTCCACCGTCCAGCCGCGCAAGTGGCTGATGTCGGTGGTGATACCGGTCTATAACGAAGAGCACACCATCACCGAGCTGGTCGGCAAGGTGGCGGCTGCGCCGCTGCCGCCGGGCGTGACGACGGAGATCATCTGCGTCAACGACGCGTCGAAGGACGGCACCGCCGCCATGCTCGACAAGCTCGCGTCGGTCTATCCGCAGGCGACGATCCGGGTCTTTCACCAGCCCGAGAATCGCGGCAAGGGCGCGGCGCTGCGCGCGGGCTTTGCGCAGGCAAAAGGCGATCTGGTGATCGTGCAGGATGCCGATCTTGAATACGACCCGCAGGATTACCCCCGCCTGCTCCAGCCGATTCTCGACGGGAAGGCCGACGTGGTTTACGGCTCGCGGTTCATCGGCGAGCCACACCGTGTTCTCTACTTCTGGCACACGGTGGGCAACAAGGTGCTCACCACCATGAGCAACATGTTCACCAACCTCAACCTGACCGACATGGAGGTCTGCTACAAGCTGTTCAAGCGGGAGGTGCTCGAGGCCATTCCGCCGCTCAAGTGTGACCGTTTCGGCTTCGAGCCCGAAATCACCGCCAAGATCGCCAAGGTCAAACCGCGCTTGCGGATCTACGAGGTGGGTGTGGCCTACTACGGCCGCAGCTACGAAGAGGGGAAGAAGATCACGTGGAAGGACGGGGTCAAGGCGATCCTGACGATCATCCGCTTTGCCTTCACCAATTGACGACGGCCCTGCGCCGGCGAAGACAACGCGCCCCTCCTCCTTCTCCGCCCGACGGGCTTGCTGAGTCTGCCGGCCATCACATCGACTGGGCGTTTGTCGCCGCCGATCGCGGCTTGCGGGCGGCCGGGTTATTTGACCGTCATCATGAAGGGCGACGCGAGGATGACCGGCCGCTGGCCGAGCAACTGGATGAGCCGAAGCTGATAGCCCAGGTTGAGCCGGGTCGAGGCGGGCAGGGCCTTGAGAATCGCCAGCATGGGCGACTCGCCAGCCGCGGCCGCCACGGCGCCGCGGGCAGCGTTACTGCGCGTGCTGGTCTGGTCGCCCGTCAGCAGATCGACCAGTGTCTTTTGCGCGGGCAGCGTGATGACCTCGTAATCGCCCTCGCCCAGGCCGGCCTTGTCCGCCGCATCGCGGACGGCGTCTGCCAGCCCGCCCAGTTCGTCGACCATGCCCAGCTCGATCGCCTGTGCTCCGATGAAGACGCGGCCGCGGGCAACCTTATCGATGTCGGCGATCTTCTCGTTGCGGGTGGTCTTGATGCGGTCGAGGAACTGGTCATACGTCGCCGTCATCGACGCGGTCACGATCTTCCGCTGACGCTCGTTGAACGGCTCATTGCTGGTGTAAAGGTCGGCGTTGGCGCCGCGGGTGAAGCTCTGTGTCGTCAGCCCGAGCTTCTCGAACAGGTCTTTGACGACGATCTTCCCGCCCACGACGCCGATCGACCCGACAAGCGAGGTCGGGTCTGCGAAGATGTGATCGCCCGCGGAGGCGAGGTAATACCCGCCGCTGGCGGCCATACCGCCCACGCTGATGATCAGCGGCTTGTCCTGCGCCACCCGGCGGGCCGCCTGCCACATCACCTCGCTCGCCAGCGCGCTGCCGCCGGGCGAGTCGATCCGGATGACCACGGCCTTGACGTTTTCGTCGCGGCGGGCGGTGCGCAGGGCGTCGCGAAGGTCGTTCGAGCCGATGCTGATGTCGCCGAAGAGGTCTTGCCCGCCTGTGCCGTCAACGATCACGCCCTGCGCATAGACGACCGCGATCGCCGGCTTGCCGGTCGGCTCCGGCCGGCGCGCCATGCTCGCGAGGATCGAAAACGGGTTGGAGAAATCGAGGTCGGGGGCTTCATCGACACCGTAGTCGCCGATGATGTTGACCGCCTCGGCTTCCAGCTCGGTCTCGAGGAGCGCTCGCAGCCCGTCCATGTCGACCAGGTGATCCACCAGCCCCTTCTCACGGGCCTGGGCCGCGGTGAGCAGGACGTCGTCGATCACGGCTTTGACGGCCGATTCTTCGAGCCCGCGGTGCGTGGCGATGCCGGTGACGATCTGGCCATACATCGCGTCGGCGAGCTTGTTCATCTCCTGGCTCAGCGGCTCGGAAGCCTCGTGCCGGGTGAACGATTCATCGGCGCCCTTGAACTCGCCGATCTGAATGTAGTCGGCCTGCACGCCGACCTTGTCCAGCAGGCCGCGGGCGAACATCAGCTCAAAGCCCACGCCCGGCATCATGATCTGGCCCCCCTCGAGCAGCGCGATGTCGCTGGCGGCGCTGGCGAGCGTATAGCTCAGGGTGTCATAAGCGTCGGCATAGGTGACCACGACCTTGCCCGATTCGCGGATGTCCGCGATCACCCCGCGCAGCTCCTGTGCCTGGGCATAGTTCATCCCGGTCTCGCCCAGGATCAGCAGCACCGCCTTGATCTCGTCATCATCACGCGCCTGCTCGAGCCGGCGGATCAGGCCGCTGAGCGTGGTCGAAGACCTATCGGAAAAGAAGATGAAGTCGGACGGCCGCTCGGTGATCGCGCCGCTGAGATTGATCAGCGCCACGCCCGGCATCTGCGCCAGCGCCTCTTTCTTCTGCCGCATCTGCGCCAGCAACTGCGCAGGCGATGGGAAGTCATATCCGCCGTCGATGGTGCTTTGCTCGACCGTCGCGGCCTGAGTAGTCGAGGCAGCCTGAGTAGTCGAGGCAGCCTGAGTGGTCGATACAGCCTGAGTCGTCGAGGCGGCGTCGATGGTCGCGACAGGCTTGGTCGTCGATCCCGTGCGCCGCGAAGGGCGCGTTGACGGGGCCGGTTGGGTTGCGGGGGCGGGCTTGGTCGTGGCAACGGGTTTGGTCGTGGCGGTCGGCCGCGTCGTCGGCGCGGGGCGGGTTGCCGCCTCCTGGGCCGCCACAAGACCACACGGCAGCGCAATCGCGCCGGCAAGCAACATCGTCGAAACCACAAAACGGCGCATGAACACCCCGGCTAGAACATCAGGCAGCGAAGCCCATTCGAGCAGCGGCGGCCACGGCTGACAGCCAGCCAGAAGCCCCGCCCTGAGCGGGCGACATCGTAAATCGGCGATGGCCCGCTCGCCACGCGAATCCGCCGACCCAACGGCGGAATTTTGACCCCCCGCGCGGGCGGCTGTATCGTGCTCGGTCAACCGAACGGGGCCTGCCGAGATGTCTGCGGAAGACCGTTCACACCCAGGAAGGAGCGGCGGGTGATCGCTGGAACTGGCTCTGCTTGCCCCCATCAACGCATTTCACGCCCACCCGCTGCCACCGTCACAAACGGCGGCGTCGCTCACCCGAGCCGGCCAATGACAGGCCGGGCCCATTTCAGCCGCCCGACGCGAGCGACAAGGCCCTTCGCCTCGCCCACATTCCGCACCGCCTTTCAACTGGCATCGAGATCGTCCGGGTCGCGCATTGCCGCGGCGGCGGCTCGACGGCTCGCGGCGTTTGTCCGCGCCGCATCGACGGTCGCCGCAGCAACGGTCGCCGCATCGGCTGTCGGGGCATCGACCGTGGCCGCCTCGATCGCGGTGGGCCTGGCCGTGCTGACCCCCGCGCCCGCGATCGCCCAGCTTTCGACACCCGACCTCGCGCCCGCGGGCGATTCCATGCGCATGAACGCCCGATCCGCCACCACCTGGATGCAGTCGGGTGTGAGCGTCGTTCAACTCGAGGGGGGCGTGACCGTGGCGGTCGACGACGTGCTGCTGTCGGCCGACGATGCCGTGGTGTGGATCGCGCCGTCCGACTCCGCTGTGCTCAGCCGGCAGGAAGTCACCATCGCCCTCATCGGCAACGCCCGCCTGACGCGGGGCACGGTCGAACGCAGCGGGGCGATGCTGCTCGTGACCGCCGAGGTGAGGGAAGACATTGCCATCACCGCGGCGTCGCGCGTCAGCCGCGACGCGTCGACATCGCCGCTCTATCAGCGGGCCGCGTCGCTGCGTCCGGAACTGCTCCGCGACATCGGCACGACCGGTCCCGCCAGCGTCTACATCCAGCCGTCGATGCGCCCGCGCCCGCAGGTGACCGCCCAGCAGGCCAGGCCCACGCCGGTCGAGTTCCGTGCCGGCGGCCTCGAAACCATCGCCACGCCCGACCAGCGCACCGCCATCGTGCTCAGCGGCGGCGTCACCATCTTCCAGGAGCAGCAGGACGGCGCGTTTATCGAGTTGCAGGCGCAGGAGGCCGTGCTGTTCACCACGCTGCCGTTTCCCGCCGAACTCGGGCAGGTCGCCGGCGGCAGGGGCGCGCTCGACGAGGTCGTGACCGGCGCTTATCTCGAGGGCGATGTCAGGGCGACCTTCACCCCGCGCCCGCGTGACCTCTCGCTCGCGGAGCAGCGTCTTTCGGCGCAGCGGGTGTTCTATGAGTTCACCACCGGCCGGGCGATTCTCACCGATGCCGTGCTCCACACCACCGAGCCCCAGCGGCGCATTCCGCTGACCCTGCGCGCCCAGACGCTCAAGCAGCTTGCCGACGCCGAATACCGCGGAGAGAACGTTCAGCTCTCGACCAGCAAGTTTGCCGTGCCGTCTTACAGCATCAAGGCCGACCGGATCTACATCCGCCGCGTCGAAGACGCCGTGGACAATGCCGACAACCAGACACCGGCCGACTCCACCCGCATCGCCTTCTCGGCCCGCAACGCCACGCTCAACGCCTACAACATCCCGTTCTTTTTCCTCCCCTATGCCGGCGGCACGATCGGGCAGATCCCCCTGCGCGATCTCGAGATCGGCAGCTCAGACCGGTTCGGCCTGGGCATCCGCACGCAGTGGGGCCTTTACGAGTCGCTCGGCCGCCCGCGGCCGGAGAACCTCGACATCGCCTACCGCATCGACTACTTCGACCAGCGTGGTCCGGCGGCGGGCGTCGATGCCCGCTATCGAGGCGGATATGTCACGCGCGAGGGCGAGCCCTGGAACTTCGTCGGCAACTTCGAAAGCTACATCATCGAAGACCACGGCACCGACGATTTCGGCGGCAAGCGCGCGGAGGTCAACGCCGACGACAACACCCGTGGCCGCATCCGCTGGGAGCACCAGCACTTCCTGCCCGAAGACTGGCAGGTGCAGGCTCGCTTCGGATACAGCTCCGACGCCACCTTCCTCGAGCAGTTCTTCCGCAACGAGTTCTACCAGGAAGACCCGCTCGAAACCTCGCTCTACCTCAAGCGGCAGCGCGACAGCGAAGCCCTGACCCTGCTGCTCTCGGGCGAGCTCAACGATTTCCCCACCGTCTCCGACCAGGTGGCCGAGCAGGCCAGCATCACACGCCTGCCCGAGCTGGGCTATTACCGCATCGGCGAAAGCTTCGGCGACGACCGCTTCACCTTCTTCTCGACCAACACCGTCTCGCGCCTCAACTTCAACGTCTCCGAAGAGACGCTGCTCGAGCAGGGATACATCACCGGCCTCTCCTCCCCCGGCCTGCCCAGCTACGGCACCACCGGCCTGACCGAAGACGAAACCTACCGCGGCGATTTCCGCCAGCAGATCGACTATCCGTTCCGGCTCGGGCAATACAAGATCGTCCCCTATGTCATCGGGCGAAGCATGCCCTATTCAGACTCCCCCGAAGACGGGTCGCAAACCCGCGTCTTCGGCGCCGCGGGCGTCCGTGTGACCACCGCGTTCTGGAAGGTCGACGATCTCGCCCAGTCAGACCTGCTCGACATCCACCGCCTGCGCCACGTCATCGAGCCGGGCGTCAACGTCTTCACCAGCGGGCAGACGGTCGACCGCTCCGAACTCTACATCTATGACGAAGGCGTCGATGACATCAACGACGTCTCGGCCGTCTCCTTCTCGCTCGATCAGCGCTGGCAGACCAAGCGCGGCGGGCCCGGCCGGTGGCGCAACGTCGATGTCTTCTCGCTCAACACACAGGCCAACTTCTTCACCAACGAACCCGACGACCGCTTCCTGAGGCCCACCAATTTCCGCGGCCTGTTCTTCGACGGGCTCCCCGAGGCCTCGGTGCCGCGCGACAGCGTCAACACCGAGGGCACCTGGCGCGTCAGCGATACGACCATCGTCATCGGCGACTTCTACTGGAACGCGGATGAAGCCGAGATCGCCACCACCTCGATCGGCGTCGCCGTGGCGCGCACGCCGCGCCTCGCCTACTTCGTCGGCACGCGCTACATCGAAGAGCTCGACACCAACATCGTCACCTTCTCGACCAACTACGTGCTGACCGCCAAGTACTCGGTCAACTTCGTCCAGAGCTTTGACTTCTCCCGCGACAACAACGTCTATTCGTCGGCCTCGGTCACCCGCCGCTTCGACCGCTTCTACGCCACCGTCGCGGTCTACTCCAACTCCAACACCGACGAGAGCGGCTTCCGCGTATTCGTCCTGCCCGAAGGCGTCAGCCCCGCGCTCCCCGGCGCGATCGAACAGATCATCGCCCCCGACCCGCGGTGATTTGGCATGAGGTCAACCCAGCCGGTGGCCGCGCTGTCGTCGCACGGCGCTGCCGCTGTATGCGACGCCGCCTGAGTTGTCCGGGTTCAGCCGTCAGCCATTGGCGCGCAGCGTCATTTCCAGCGTGCTGGGCATCACCGGGTACTCCATTCGGCAGCGGAAGACGTGGAAGCGGTCGAGGTCCCAGGCGAGCCGCTCGCCCGCCCAGCGGATCATCTCGACATATCGCGGCACGTCTCCGGTATGGAGCACCGCGGCCCCTTTGCCCAGATAGGCGGTGACTTCGCGGAGGTGCAGCAGGTCGGCCGGATCGCGCAGCGCCGGGGGACGGTCGCCGACATGCTGGTCGCCGAACACGCGGATCGACGCATGGGGCGTCACGCCCGGCGACCCAAAGACCTCGTCGTGCACCAGCACGTCATGGATCAC